>CAZJZQ010000101.1:422-12143 GCA_964550535.1 uncultured Rhizobium sp. | reverse complement strand
TTCGCGCCTTGGTGTTTCTCTTCACCGGCAGCAAAGACAAACACGAAGACACAAAAATCCACGAAGGACGCGAAGCTCAGGCGAACACTTCACGCCTGCTCACCCCAGCAACTCCGACCCCGCATGCAGCAGCAGGCCGACAATCCCCCCGATCACCGTTCCGTTCAGCCGGATATATTGCAGGTCGCGCCCCACATTGGCCTCCAGCTTCTCCACCACCGTCCGCGCATCCCATCCGCGGATTGTGTCCGACACCAGTTTCGCGACATCCTCGCCATGCCGGTCCGCCAGTTCCACCAGCAGCGCGCGCACCCGGCCGTTCAACGCCTCGCGCACGCCCGGCTCGCGCACCAGTCCCTCGCCGATATTGCGCAGCGCTCCGCCCAGCCACGCCTTCAGCCGTCCGTCCGGGTTCATGCAGTCGCGCCGCAACGCCGCCTTGAACTCCGCCCATCCCGCCGACACCGCGTCGGCGACACTGGGATGCGCCGCCGCCTCCTTCATCCATCGCTCGATCCGGCCCTGCAAAACCGGATCATCGCGCAGGTCGGCGGCGAACTTCATCACCATGTCGGTGATGCGCTGACGCAGCGGATGGTGGGGATCATACGCCACCTCCTGCAACAGATCCTCCAGTCCCACGATCAGCGCCGTCGACGCCTCGCGATCGACCTTCACCATGCGCCACAGCCAGCCCGTGCGTTCACGCACCCGTGCGCGGATCATCGGCGCATGCTCCCGCAGCAGGCGGAAGCCTTCCTTCAGCAGCGCATCGAGGATCGCCTGATGCCGCCCCTGTTGCGCCAGCGCGTCCAGCACCGATCCGAACGCCGGCGCCACGCTCGCGCCGCTCGCCGCATCCGACGCCTGCTTGCGCAGGAACGCCGCTACCGTTTCATCGTCCAGCGTATCCAGCACGCCGGGCAGGGCGGCCGCGACGCCGGACGCGACGCCGCCCGACTGCGCCGGATCGGCCAGCCACTTGCCCAGCCCCATGGCGAGGTCCTGATCCTTCACGCGCTCGCGCACCAGACCGGCCTTCAGGAAGTTGTCGGCGATGAAGCGCCCCACCGCATCCGCAATGCGCGGCTGGTTGCGCGGGATCACGGCGGTGTGCGGGATGGGCAGGCCCAGCGGCCGGCGGAAGATCGCGGTCACCGCGAACCAGTCGGCCAGCCCGCCCACCATCGCCGCCTCCGCAAAGGCGCGCAGATAGCCCCAGGCGGCCAGCCACGCAGCCTGACCGGGCGCCCACACATGGGTCACCACGAACACGGCGGTCATCAGCAGAAGCAGGCCGTTGGCCGTCCGCCGCATGGCGATGAAGCTCGGCGGATCGGGCTCGGGCGGCAGTTGAGTCATGCGGCGGGTGGTCCCGGTCTCACGTCAGTCCTGTCCTGAGCTATAGACCCTTGCGCGAACGTGACAAACACGTCCGATAGCGAACAGGGGCCGCCACGCGCGGCGAAGCGGGGCAGGGGCGCAACCATGGGTCTGGTGGATATCATCGGCGGCGTGGCGGCGACGCTGACCACCATTTCCTTTCTGCCCCAGGCGATCCTGGTCCTGCGGACGCGCGACACGAAGGCCATCTCCCTCACCATGTATGCGCTGTTCACGACAGGCGTAACGCTCTGGGGCGTCTATGGCTTCCTGACATGGCAATGGCCGATCATCATCGCCAACATCATCACCGTGACGCTGGCCGCCCTGATCCTCGGCATGAAGCTGAAAGATGTTGCGGCCGCCCGCGGGAACGCCGCTTAACCCGGCGTTCGTTCATCTCCTGTTCCCTTGTGCGCCAAAGCGGTGCAGAAGATCCCCATGGCCAAAACACCAGCCAAGAATCCCGCCAGAGACGGCGACATTACCGATCCCGGGCGTCAGCCCGGCGAAACACAGGACCGTGCGCTGCGCCCCTCCGGCTTTGATGAATTCACTGGCCAGCAGGCGGCCAAGGCCAACCTCAAAATCTTTGTCGAGGCCGCCCGCAAGCGCGGCGACGCGCTCGACCATGTGCTGCTCTCTGGTCCGCCCGGCCTCGGCAAGACCACGCTGGCGCAGATCCTCAGCCGCGAGATGGGCGTCGGCTTCCGCTCCACCTCCGGCCCGGTGATCGCCAAGGCCGGCGACCTCGCGGCCCTGCTCACCAATCTCGAAGCGCGCGACGTGCTCTTCATCGACGAGATCCACCGTCTCCCCGCGCACGTCGAAGAAATCCTCTATCCCGCGATGGAGGATCACACCCTCGACCTCATCATCGGCGACGGCCCGTCCGCGCGTTCGGTGAAGATCGAGCTGCCGCCTTTCACGCTCGTCGGCGCCACCACCCGCGCAGGCCTGTTATCGACACCTCTGCGCGACCGGTTCGGCATTCCCGTGCGGCTGGAATTCTACACACGCGCCGAACTCGGCCTCATCATTGGCCGTGCGGGGCGCAAGCTCGGCGCCGCGATCACCGATGACGGCGCCGAGGAAATCGCCGGCCGTTCGCGCGGCACGCCGCGTATTGCCGTGAGGCTGCTTCGCCGCGTCCGCGACTTCTGCGAAGCCGAAGGCGCGAAGATAACCTCCGCCTCCGCCGCAAAGGCGCTGGCCCGTCTCGACGTTGATACGGACGGCCTCGACGCGCTCGACCGCCGCTATCTCGAAGCGCTGGTGAAAACCTACAGCGGCGGCCCCGTGGGCGCCGACACGCTGGCCGCCGCGCTATCGGAAGCGCGCGACGCGATCGAGGAAGTGATCGAACCCTATCTGATGCAGCAGGGCTTCGTCGCCCGCACCCCCCGCGGCCGCGTCGCCACCCCCAAAGCCTGGGATCGCGTCGGCCTCAAAGCCCCCGCCAGCTTCCAGCAACCGCTGTTCGAGGATGAGGGCGAGGACTGAACCTCACCCATATCCCCCAATCACCGGCAACACTTCGCCGGTGATGTAGCTCGACATCTGCGGGCTAGCGAGGAACACAAACGCCGGAGCGATTTCTTCGGGCTGCGCCGGGCGCTTCATCGCTGACTGCGCCCCGAACTCCGCGACGCGCTCTGCGGGTTGGTCCGCCGGGTTCAGCGGCGTCCACACCGGACCCGGCGCAACGGCGTTCACGCGGATGCCTTTCGGGATCAGACTGCCTGACAACGCGCGCGTAAAGGCATGAATGCCGCCCTTTGTCATCGAATAGTCGAGCAGCAGTTTCTGCCCGCGTATCCCCGTCACCGATCCGCAGTTCACAATCGACGAGCCCGGCTTCATATGGGGCACAGCAGCGCGACACATATAGTAGAGCCCATAAAGGTTGGTCTTCACCGTCATGTCGAAATGCTCCGGCGACAGGTCGGCGAAATCATCGACATGCAACTGGAACGCAGCATTGTTCACCAGCACGTCCAGCTTCCCGAACGCCTTCACCGTCTGCGCCACGGCCTTCCTGCAGAAAGCCGCATTGCGGATATCGCCGGGGATCAGCACGCACTTGCGCCCCTCCGCCTCCACCGCGTCCTTTGTTTCCCGCGCGTCGGCGTCTTCCTCCAGATAGACGACGGCCACGTCGGCGCCCTCGCGCGCGTAGAGGACGGCAATCGCGCGCCCGATACCGCTGTCGCCGCCCGTCACAATCGCCGCCATTCCGTCCAGCTTGCCCGAACCTTTGTAGAACGGCGCATCATACATCGGCGCCGGGTCGAGCTTCGCTTCCTTCCCCGGCTTCTTCAGATGCTGTTCCGGAAACGGCGGCTCGGGATATTCCCGCGCCCCGGCCTGCATGGCGGGTTCCAATTTCTTGGCTTTCTTCGGCTTGGGCGGCTTTGCATCCACCTTTGCCTGAACCTTGCGCTGCTTGCCGGCCGCCGCGTTTCGCGATGACGCCGGCTTGTCATCACGCGTCTTCTCGCGAACCGCCATTGCGGACTCCTGTCGGATCAGAGGCGCAGGTCAGCTGTTCTGCGTCCGCCCTTTTTTCCAGTCCTCATAATCCTCGCCGAGCGCCTCTTCCTGCTGCTCCAGCGCGCGCTTGAACTCGCCGTCCGCATCGACCCGTGCGCGGTCAGACGGCGCGCCCGGCGTGGCGACGGCGGGATCAACCGTGTCGTCATCGGCGTTGCGCGCCACTTCAGACTCCTTCGGCGCGGGGTAGGGCGGAACCCGGCCCGGCGAATGGATGTCGCGGTCGGCGGGGTCGTGCATGTGCGGTGTTCCGGTTTTCGCGGTCATGACAAATCTCCCATGATGGAGTGAACGGCCCGCACGCCGATGGGTTTCGTGAGCCCTGCGATTGAGCCCGTGATCGTCCCGCCCACGTCGAAAAAAACTTCTGCACCCCCTCTGTCGCGCTGATAGAAGCTCCGTCAGACATAAACGGAGGAAATCATGTCGGGTGTGAATGCACGGCTTCTGATCGCGAGCCTCGGCGCCGCAACGCTTCTCGCGGGCTGCGTCAGCGCCAAGGAAGCGCCCGCTGGCCCGCAACCGGCTCCCGCCGCCCCGGCGGCTTCCGTCGCCGCCGGGCCCGCAGCCCCGCCCGCTGCGCCTGCCGGTCCCGCGCCGTTGCAGGTCGCCAACCCGAACTACGTCACCATCCCGATGGAGATCACGGTCAACAAGCCGGTGAAGGATGTGTGGGCCCGCATCGGCAAGTATTGCGACATCGCCGAATGGTTCCAGATCGCCACCGGCTGCATCATGACCTCCGGCGTCGAGGGCGAGGTGGGCTCCGTGCGCTCCGTCGGCGCTGAAATCCTCGTCGGCAAGACGGAGTATTCCTACACCTACACCCAGCCGGTGCGCGAAGGCCGCCTCTACAATCTCTACCATGGCACGCTGGAGGCGCGCCCTGTCGACGCCGCCACGACAAGGCTGCTCTACACGCTGGTCTATGATCTTTCGCTGGTCGCTGGCGACGACGCGGCGAAGGCCGCAGACGTGGAACGCCGCCGCGTCTCCTTCACCCGCGCTCTTGGCAACATGAAAATCCTTGCCGAAGGCGGCGCCCTCCCGCCGCGCAGCTAGGGCTGCAATGCTGTCCGCCGTTCTTTCCTTCCCCGTGCGAAGCGCGGGGGAGGCGTCTCGCGCCCTCTTGGGCGCGAGACGGTGGGGCCGCCTCAGCCGAACCCCGCCATCAAACGCGCGGGCCCGTCCCCGAAATCTGTGTCTCGATCTGCTCGCGCAGCCGCCGCGTCGCTGATGTCTCCGCATGGGTCAGCCGCGCAATGTCCGCATCGAACGGTTTGCCGCCAATGCAGAACGCCGCCGCCGACCACGCAATCCCGCGCTGTAGAACCGCGCTCGGCGTCTCGACGCCCAGCCGCGACAGCCACAGCGCAATCTCGCGGGGCGAGGCCCGCTGCGCTGCTTCCAGCATGGCGAGGATCGCCGCCTCATCCCACGTCACGCCGCGCACGCACAGCCAGCCCAGCGTCAGCTTGCGTTTGCTCTGCGCGCACAATTGCGTCGCCACCATCGCCGCGCCCTGCGCCGCCGCCGCCCCCTGCGAGCCGAGATGGTTCTCGAACGCCCGCGCCAGATTCGGGCACCGCCCGCGCCCCGCCGCGATCAGGCGCAGCCCGCCCACCATCAACCGCTCGCTGAGGCCGAGCGCGCCAAGCGCCACGCCGGGAATGATCTCGTCATCATGCATGCGTCGTCTCCCTGGCGCGCAGCTTCGCTGCCGCCCTCGATCCTCGGACCGGGCTGTTGGATGGGGCTTCCGGCGATAAGCAGAAGCAATCAGAACTTGAACTTGCGACGTATTCTCAATTTGGTCAAGCGAGGAATGGCGGGATTTGCAGGGAGGCTTTCCCGCTCCTTGTCCTCCCCCTGCGACGTGTCCGGTCTGAACACGAAGTTGGGGGGAGGCGGCCTGAAGGGGACCCGAGGGAGTTGGCGCGAAGCGCCGGATCTAACTGCCGCCCACTACTGCCCCGACCGCTCCTTCAACGTCGCCTCGAACTCGCTTTCCAGCCGCGCGATGATCGCCGGAAAAGCTTCGGGATCGACAAACGGGTTCACCTCCGGAAAGCCCTTCGCCTTCTCGCGCTTCTCCAGCAGCCCGAAGAACTCCGGATGCGGCGCCAGCGGAATATCCGCCTTCAACGTCTTCGCCGTCTCGAACGTCGCGCGGTAATCCTCGACGATCCCGTCATACTGTAGCGGCGCCGTAATGCGGTTGGCCGCGACGGTGGCGGAGCAGAACACCAGCGCCTCATAACTCGGCCCGTCGTCCCGCACGCTTAGGCCCCAGCTCGAACATCCGCGCGAATGCCCCGGCGTGTGATGCAGCGTCAGGTTCAACCCGCCCAGATCAACCACCGCGTCATCTTGCAGCACCTTGTCCACCTTCACCGGCGGCGTCTTCCAGCGCTCCACATCCTCGCTGCCGAGATAGACGCCAGCCTCCAGCGCGCTGGCATCACCCTCATGCGCCCACAGCTCCGCGCCCGACCGCCGCTTCAGTTCGGCAAGACCGCCAGAGTGATCGAAATGCGCATGGCTGTTCAGCAGGATTTTCACGTCCGTCAGCTTGAAGCCGAGCTTGGTTATGTTCTCGTCGATCTGCGCTGCGTTCTCCGGCAGGCCGCCATCCAGCAGCACATGCCCCGCTTCCGTGGTGATGAGATAGGAGCCCAGCCCCTCCGATCCGACATAGAAGAGATTGTCCGCGATCCGGAACGGCTCCGTGGGCGCCAGCCAGGCAGGCGGCACACCGGTCGCCGGCGGCCAGGCGACCGGTTGCGAGTCCGCTGGCGCGCTTTCCTGCGGCGTTTCAACAATGTCCAGCGCGGGCTCGCCCCCGCCACACGCCGCAACCGCCATCAACCCCGTCGCCGCGAACAAAATGCGCATGCCGTCCTCCGCTTTGCGGCGACGATAACGAAAGCAGGAACAGAGATCGAGCCTACGCCGCCAGATCAGACGGCAAGGGCCTCGTGCATGATGCGCGTTGCATTGGCCATGAGCGTGAAGGTCAGGTTCTTGGCGGGCAGGGAGGAGAACGTCGCTCCGTCCGCCATGACAAGATTGCTGAACGGACGCAGGCGCCCGTCGCGGCGGGTGGTGTAGTCGCCGCCCTCCGCCTTCATCGGCGTCAGACCGGCATAGTGCACGCTGGCGCCCATCGGCCGCGGCCGCGTCATCGGCGGCGGCGCCACGCATCCCATATCCATCAGGAACCCACGGAACGCCGACACAGACGCCTTCAACTTCTCCGCCTCGCCCTTCGGCGGGGTATAGTGGATCAGCATCCGCTGGTGGCCATCCGCATCAACTTCAAGGCCGACGCGGTTCTCCTCGCGGCGCGTGTCCGCGAAGTTGATGTTCATCAGGCCCAGCGCGCCGTGAATGTTGCGGAACAACCCCGTCGCCGCCTGCATACTGATCGGCAAGGTCTGCGCAACCGGATGGATCAACGCGGTGGTCAAGGTGGTCATCAGGCCATGCACATAATCGAACGGTGTTTCGCCCGGCGCGCCAACGGCCAGTTGGTTATACTGATAACTGCGATCATCGAACTTCGCGCCGATGCGCGACAGGTTCACGAACGGCATCAGAATCTGGCGGTTGTCCATCAACCCGCCCAGCTCCACCCGCTCGCCCGCATGATGCAACGACTGCAACAGCACCCGCGCAGACCCCAGCGCTCCCGCCGCCAGAACCAGCGTGCCGGCATCGACGCTGATCTCGGCCCCGCCATCCAGCTTCGTCGCGACAATGCGTGTCACCACGCCGCCATCGCCATACTCGAACCGGTCAACGCGAACGCCGCTGATATAGGTGAATTGCGGATGCCTGCGGATCAGGTCTAGCGTCACGCGCGGCGTATAGATCGAATCCGTAGGGCACGCCCACAGGCATCGGCCGCACAGCGTGCAGCCCGGCCGCCCCGCATGATCCTTCGACAGCGACGCAATCCGCGCGCGGCCCAGATACATGTTGCGCTTGGCGATGATCCTGTCGCGCCGCTTGTTCCATTTCGCCAGCAGCTGGTTGGAATGCTCGTCCATCGCAATCGGCGGCATGATGCCGTCATGCGCCGGCATGAAGGCCGACAGGTCGTCATCCGTAACGCCCGAAATCCCGATGCGCCGCGCGACTTCGGAATAGGCCGGCCCCATCGCTTCCCAGCCAAACGGGAAAGCCGCGAGTTCACCGCCGGAGAAGGGATAAGACCCCGCCGTCCACGCCTGGCCCAGCCCGCCCTGCGCATAGGAGAACAGCGGCGAAAATCCATCCGCCGTAAAATCGGTTCCCGGTGCAGGCGCGAACACGTGCGACTTGCTCGGCGGAATGCCGTAATACTCGTCGCTGGAATCCGGCAGGATCAGCGCGGAATAATCCTCGCCCAGAAAATAGCTCACCGGATCGGCCAGCTTGGTCTTCAGTTCGTTCAGCGAGGCGCCGGGCAGGGCGGCGGGCGGCGCGGGCTTGCCCACGTCCAGCATCACAACACTGCGCCCGGCCTCCAGCGCCGTCTGCGCCGCATGCACGGCGGATGCGCCCGCACCCACGATGACAATGGGATCACGCATGGGCCGCAGCCTTCTTGCCCAGCAGGATTTTTGCGGGGAGGAACAGCAACAGCCCGAACAGAACGCCAAACGCCGCGCCCATGCCCGCCAGTCCCATATGGACCCACGCCATCAGGCCGGACGCCGTGGGACGATCCAGTTCATCGAACGCAGGCCCCGCGCATTCCAGCAGCGCCATGGCCAGCACCAGCTTCACCCGCACCACGGACTTGCGCGCAAACAGCCCGCTGAAATTATCCGCCAGCCACAGACCAACAGGGCCCGACCGCGCAATTTTCAGCAGGAACGCATCGAACGCCGTGCGCGCACCAATCGGACGGCGCGCATGCACGTCGAGATATTTGGCGAGTTGGTAAGGCGTGCCGCCCGCCTTCGCGATGGCGCGGGCGAACAGACGGAATTCCTTTTCCAGCACAGCCTTGTCTTCGGGCGCCGGCCGGAAGTCCGCGGCCAGCGCGCTTACGCCCTGGCCGCTTGCGGCTTTGGGGAAGGGCTGATCCGTCGCTGGGGCAGGATGCGCGTCATCGCCGGATGCGGCGCCGCCACGCTGTCATTCGCAAACGTCGCCATCTGTCCGGCCGTGAACGGCAGCACCGCGAGCAGCGGTCCTTCGACAGCCGCCAGCGTTCCACGGATGAGGCCCAGCGGCGCATGCACAAAGTTCGGTTTGCCGCCCACGCCCATTCCAGTGCGCAGACGCGCCAGCAATTCCAGCATCGTCATTGCTTCGGGGCCACCCGCCTCGATCACCTGATTGGCCGCGCCTTCGTCCTCGACGAGGCCCGCCAGCAGGTCGGCGATGTCGTTCACATCGACCGGCTCGATCTTCTTCTTGCCGTCGCCGAACACTGGCGTAACCGGCAATTTCGCCAGACGCTCAAGGCTGCCCTGGATCGGCGAGCCTTCGCCCAGGATCATGGTGGGCCGTACAATCGTCCACGCCAGCTTGCCCGCCTGCACGGCCTTTTCGGCAGCGATCTTGGAGTCGGCGTAGGGATAGTGCTGCCGCGCCGCGAACGTCACGGCGATGGAGCTCATCAGGATGAAGCGCTGTGCGCCTGCCGCTGTCGCGGCTGTAAGCAATGCTTTCGTCGCATCCACGTTCACGCGGTGGAACACTTCCGGCTTCGCCTTGCCCGTCACGGCGGCCATGTGGATGACCGTCTCAACTCCGGCCAGTGATCTGGCGTAGCTCTCGGGCGCGAGCAGGTCGGCCGCCACCCATGTCACCCCCTGCGGCGTTCCGGCGGGGGCGGGCGCGCGATCGAGGCCGACCACGGAATGCCCACGCTTCACCAGTTCTGCGACCAGCCTGCGTCCGACAAATCCGGCTGCGCCTGTGACTGCGATCGTGCTCACGTTCATACTCTCCGGCCCGCCAGCCTTACACGCGAAGGCTTGATGAAATTGAAATCAGCAATCCGCGGGCCATGTCGCAGCGTCTTTTGAGCGGGCCCGAAAAGAACGATCGCGCCGGCCAGGTCTGGCGGCGCGATCAATCGTATTCATATTTTCATCTGCTGCGGATCAGGCCGACAGCTTGGCCACCGGGGCCGAGGAGGCGACCGGTTTGGCTTGCGAGCCCAGAAGCGTCTCGACGATATAGACCGGGCGCGGCTTCACTTCGTTGAAGATACGGCCGAGATATTCGCCAAGGATGCCGAGGCAGACGAGCTGAACGCCGCCGAGGAAGAGCATCACCACCATGATGGTCGCCCAGCCTTCGACCGTCATGCCCAGCATCACCTGAACCAGAACGGCGAGAAGGTAGAGGAAGGCCAGCACGGAAGCCGAGTAACCCAGCCACGTGGCGAGACGCAGCGGCGCGGTGGAGAACGAGG
Organism: uncultured Rhizobium sp.; assembly: GCA_964550535.1. Classification (GTDB taxonomy): domain Bacteria; phylum Pseudomonadota; class Alphaproteobacteria; order Caulobacterales; family Hyphomonadaceae; genus UBA7672. The sequence continues at coordinate 1,789 of CAZJZQ010000101.1, read as the reverse complement.
TCAGCCCGTCCAGCGCGAACTTGATCATCTTGCGCAGCGGATATTTCGTCTCACCCGCAACGCGCTCGTCGCGGTTGTAGAGGACGAAGTCCTGCTTGAAGCCAACCCAGCTCACCAGACCGCGGATGAAGCGATCCTTCTCGCGCATGCCGCGCAGCTGATCGGCGACGACGCGGGAGATGAGGCGGTAATCGCCAACATCCGGCGGAATGTCGATGTTCGCCATCGAGCGCAGCACGCGATAGAAGGCGGCGGCGGTGGCGAGTTTGAAAGCTGTTTCACCGGCGCGGCGGGCGCGGCGGGCGTAAACCACTTCGTTGCCCTCACGCCATTTCGCGATCATTTCGAGGATCAGCTCCGGCGGATCCTGCAGGTCGGCGTCGATGAACACGACCGCATCGCCCACCGCGTGGTCGAGACCGGCGGTGATCGCAATCTGGTGGCCGAAATTGCGCGAGAACTTCACGACCTTGATCTTCGGGTCGCTGTCGGCGAACTCGCGAAGGATCGGGTAGGACCCGTCCTTGCTGCCGTCATCGACATAGACCAGCTCGTAGTCGAGACCGGGCAGGTTCCGCAGGACGTTGATCGCCCGCTCGTGGAACATACGGATGCCCTCGGCCTCATTATAGACCGGGACGACCAGCGACAGCAGTTGTGACTTCGTGCTCATGTGGCCCCAGGGTGCAAGGCGCGCGCCAGATATGTGCTCATAAAAGTGTATCCGTAACGGAAACACCGCTCAGCAAATCCGATTGCAAAACACCTGCCCGCACGCTGCGCCGCGTCATGCCCCAAAATGAAACGGAGCGCCCTGTTCAGGGGCGCTCCGTTTGTGGTTCATGTCGTTAACGCCTTGAGATCAGGCGCCTTGCGGTTCCGGTTCGGGGCCGCCGAAGGATTTCGGCTTCTTGCTGATCGTCGGCACGGCCGAGGTCGGGCCCGGGTCCACATCGTCCGGACGGTCGGGTTTCTTGCCTTTGAACAGCGCATCGACTTCATCGCCGCTCAGCGTTTCGTATTCAATCAGCGCCGCGCTCAGCTGGTCGAGCAGGTGGCGGTTCTCGACGAGGATCTGGCGGGCTTTCTTCTCGCCGTCCGTCACGATGCGGCGGATTTCCTGGTCGATCAGCTTGGCGGTTTCGCCTGACACGTTCTGGCGCTGCGTCACCGAATGGCCGAGGAACACTTCCTGTTCGTTGGCCGAGTAGCGCAACGGTCCGAGCAGTTCGCTCATGCCCCATTCGGTCACCATGCTGCGCGCGATGCTCGTCGCCTGGTTGATGTCGCTGGAGGCGCCGGTGTTGAGGTGGTCCTCTCCATAGACCAGTTGCTCGGCGACACGGCCGCCGAACGCCATGGCGATC
>CAZJZQ010000101.1:0-412 GCA_964550535.1 uncultured Rhizobium sp. | reverse complement strand
GAAGCGGGTCGTTGCCCGGCACCAGGATGTTAACGATGGCGTGCCCCGCCTCGTGAACGGCGGTGGCTTCCTTCTCCTTCTGCGTCATGACCATGGAGCGGCGTTCCGGCCCCATCATCACCTTGTCCTTGGCGTCCTCGAACTCGCGCATGCCGACAGAGCGCTTTCCGCGCCGTGCAGCAAGAAGCGCGGCCTCGTTGACGAGGTTGGCGAGGTCGGCGCCCGAGAAGCCCGGCGTGCCGCGTGCGATGGTTTTCGCTTCGACGTCCTTGGCCACGGGTACGTTGCGCATGTGGACTTTCAGGATCTTCTCGCGGCCCACGATATCCGGGTTGCCGACGGTGACCTGACGGTCAAACCGGCCCGGACGCAGCAGCGCAGGGTCCAGAACGTCGGGGCGGTTGGTCGCCGC
>CAZJZQ010000100.1:5173-12182 GCA_964550535.1 uncultured Rhizobium sp. | reverse complement strand
GTTGATTGTGTTGGGGAAGACGGTTGGAGCGGGCGGAGGTATGCAGCGGGGTGGGAAGGCGGTGGAGTGAAACCTCTACCGTTCCTGCGTCGGGATGTAGGGGGAGATCAGGCCGAGGGGGGCGGCGGTGGTGCGCTTCGCCACGTTCACGATGATGCGGGACTGGATGTCGGAGACGAGGCCGAGGGCCAGGATCTTGTCGCGCAGGAAGTTGTCATAGGCGTGCATGTCGGTGGTGACGATGCGCATCACATAATCAACCGCGCCGGTGACCGTCATGCATTCGATCACTTCGGGCCATTTCAGGACGGCCTGTTCGAAATGCTCAAGATTTTCGCGGCTGGGGAGTTGGAGCTTTACGTTGGCCACAACTTCAAAGTTGAGTCCGAGCTTGTCATAGTTCAGAAGCGTGACACGGCGCGAGATGATGCCCTGTTCTTCCATCCGCTTGATGCGGCGCCAGCAGGGGCTGGAGGACAGGCCGACCTTTTCCGCGATTTCGGCCACGGACAGGGCCGCGTCGCGCTGGATGAGGTCAAGAATCTTGGCGTCGATGGCGTCGAGGTCTGTGGCCATGTTTTTCTGTCCCGAACGTCACGCGTAGATTGTTATTGCCCTCCCTTAGTCCTTTCTCGAAAGAAGGGGCAAGTTTTTTCTCGAATATAAGCGATATTTTGTTCGCGCGTGTCGTCCCCCATATTAAAGGCAGGGAGCGAGCCGTTTGAAGCAGAACCGCGTCACGCTTGAGGACAAATACCTCCGCGAGGAGGGGCGGGCCTTCATGACCGGCGTTCAGGCGCTCGTGCGTCTGCCGCTCGACCGCAAGAGACTTGACCGCAAATTGGGCCTCAATACGGCGGGGTTCATTTCCGGCTATCGCGGCTCTCCGCTGGGCGGGTATGACCAGCACCTCGCCGCGGCGAAGGCGTTGCTCGACGCGCATGATGTGAAGGTGTGGGAAGGTCTCAACGAAGACCTTGGCGCGACGGCGGTGTGGGGCAGCCAGCAGGCGCAGGCTTTCCCCGGACGCCTGTTCGATGGCGTGTTCGGCATCTGGTACGGCAAGGCGCCGGGCGTCGATCGCACGGGCGATGTTTTCAAGCACGCCAACATGGTCGGCGCCGATCCGCGCGGCGGCGTGCTGGCGCTGTGCGGCGACGATCCCAATTCAAAGTCATCGACGCTGGCTTCGCAGAGCGAGTTCGCGCTGATCGATGCGGAGATGCCGGTGCTGTCGCCGGCGTCGATCCAGGATGTGCTGGACTATGGCCAGTATGGCTGGGCGCTGAGCCGCTATTCCGGTCTGTGGGCGGGGATGATCTGTCTCGCGGACACGATGGATTCCGGCGCGGTGGTGGATGTGGGCGCGCAGCGGTTGCGCATTGTGACGCCGGAAGACTTCGTGTTGCCGCAGGGCGGAGTGGGGCTGCGTATCGGCGATACGCCGCTGGCGAAGGAGCAGAGGCTGCGGCAGATCAAGCTGCCGGCGGCGCAGGCGTTTGTGCGGGCCAACGGTCTGGACCGCCGCATATTGTCGTCGCGCGCGCCGAAGCTGGGCGTGGTGGTGACGGGGCAGGCGGCGCGCGATGTGTTCGAGGCGCTGGCCGCGATGGGGCTGGACGAGAAGGCCGCGAGCGAACTGGGCGTCGCCATCTTCAAGGTGGCGATGACGTGGCCGCTGGAGCCCTCGGCGATCACCGCTTTCTGCAAGGGGCTGGAGCGTGTGCTGGTGATCGAGCACAAGCGCGCGGTGGTGGAGCCGCAGCTGAAGGCCATCCTTTATCACCTGCCGGACGGTCAGCGTCCGGTGGTGGAGGGCAAGCATGACCGCGACGGGCGGCCATTGCTGCCGGATATCGCCAGCCTGTCGACGGCGGAGATTGCGCGCGCGCTGATGGACCGGCTGCCGGATGGTCCGCACCGGGCGCGGGCGAATGCGTATTTCGACAAGGTCGGCGGCGCCATGTCAGCGGTCGCCAGCATGAACCAGATCAACACGCGCAAGCCGCACTTCTGCTCGGGCTGTCCGCATAACACGTCGACGACGCTGCCGGACGGGTCGCGGGCGCTGGCGGGGATTGGCTGTCACTACATGGCGACGTTCACGCCGGAACGCCGCACGGACATGCATACGCAGATGGGAGGCGAGGGGGCGCCGTGGATCGGGCAGTCGCCTTTCACCAGCGAGAAGCATGTGTTCGTGAACCTGGGCGACGGGACGTATTCGCATTCCGGCTCGCTGGCGATACGGGCGGCGGTGTCGGCGGGGGTGAATGCGACTTACAAGATTCTCTACAACGACGCTGTTGCGATGACCGGCGGGCAGCAGGTTGAAAGCGGCCAGACGGTGCCGCAGATCGCGCGGCAGGTGGAGGCCGAGGGCGTGAAGGCGGTGGTGATCGTCGCGGACGATCCCACGCGCTATGCCGGCGTCGCGGACCTGCCGGAAGGGACGCGCATTTATGACCGCAGGAAGCTGGACGAGGTTCAACGCGAGCTGAGAGAAACGCCGGGCGTGACGGTGCTGATCTACGATCAGGTGTGTGCGACGGAGAAGCGGCGGCGGATCAAGCGCGGCAAGATGCCGGCGCCGGTGAAGCGCGTGTTCATCAACACGGCGGTCTGCGAGGGATGCGGCGACTGTTCGGTGAAGTCGAACTGCCTGTCGGTGGAGCCGGTGGAGACGGAGTTCGGCCGGAAGCGGCAGATCAACCAGTCGACGTGCAACACGGACTACTCTTGCCTTGAAGGCTTCTGCCCCAGCTTTGTCACGGTGACGGGCGGCGATCGCAAGGGGGATGCGGAGCGGACGGCGCCGGAGTTCGATGTTGCGGGGCTGGCCGAGCCGGTGCTGCCGGATCTGGACGATACGTGGAACATTGTGTTCACGGGCGTTGGCGGTACGGGCGTGACGACGGTGGCGGCGGTGCTGGCCATGGCGGCGCATGTGGATGGCAAGGCGTCGCAGACGCTGGACATGACGGGTCTGGCGCAGAAGGGCGGGCCGGTGCTGAGCCATGTGCGGATCGCCAAGACGCCGGACGATATCAAGGCGGGCAAGACGCCGCCTGCATCCGCCGACGCCGTTATCGCGTGCGATCTGGTGGTCGCGGCGTCCGGCGACGCGCTGGTGATGTTCGACAAGGCGCGGACGCATGTGACGGCCAATCATGACGTGACGCCGACAAAGGAGTTCATCGACGACCGCAATGCGCGCTTTGATCCCGACATGCTGGCGGCGCGGGTGAGGGCGCGGGCGCAGAGCTTTGCGGCGGTGAGCGCGGAGGCGCTGGCCGAGCATCATTTCGGCGATGCGATCTACACCAACATGATCATGCTGGGCATGGCGTGGCAGCGCGGACTGGTTCCGGTGAGCGAGGCGGCGATAAAGGAGGCCAACCGGCTGAACCGCGTGAAGGTGAAGGAGAACGCATCGGCGTTCGACCTGGGCCGGATCGCCGCCGCGGCGCCGGACCGGGTGCAGGCGATGGCGCCGAAGCGGCCCGAGCCCGATCCGCTGACGCTGGATGAGTTGATCGCGCGGCGGTCGGAGTTGCTCACCGTTTATCAGGATGCGGATTATGCCGCGCGTTATCGGGCTGTGGTCGCGCGGGTGCGGGCGGCGGAAAGCAATCTGGGGCTTGGCGAGAAGCTGTCGCGGGCGGCGGCGGCCTATGCCGCGAAACTTATGGCCTACAAGGACGAGTATGAGGTGGCGCGCATGTATGCGGCGCCGGAATACCGCCAATCGGTGGAGGACACGTTCGGCAAGGGAGCGAAGCTGACCTTCCTGCTGGCGCCGCCCTTGATCTCGAAGAAGAACGCGAAGGGCGAATTGCAGAAGCGCAGTTTCGGGCCGTGGATGATGCCGGCGTTCAGGGCGCTGAAGCGCTTCAAGGGTCTGCGCGGCACGCGGTTCGACGTGTTCGGCATGACGGAAGAGCGCCGGATGGAGCGGCGACTGCGGGATGAGTATCTGGAGCGGCTGGATGTGCTGGCGGCGGGGCTGAGCGCCGCGAACCACGCGCTGGCGGTGGAGATCGCCACGCTGCCGGACGACATTCGTGGCTATGGCCATGTGAAGGAGCGCGCGGTGGAGAAAGCCGAAAAGCGGCTCGCCTCGCTGATGGCCAGGTGGAACGCCCCGGCGCCCGCGCCGCGCACGCCGGCGATGCAGGCGGCGGAGTAGGCGGGGCGCGGTTTGCGGCAGGAACTCTCGCCGGGCGCCTGCATTCCTCCAGCATACAGGTGGCAGGAGGTTGTGATGCCGCGCGGCGACAAATCGAAATACACCGGCAAGCAGCAGCGCAAGGCTGACCACATCGCGGAAGGCTATAAGAAGAAGGGCGTGAGCACGAAAGAGGCCGAGGCGCGCGCGTGGGCCACCGTCAACAAGGATGATGGCGGCGGCAAGAAGCCGGGCGGCTCCGGCCGTGGCAAATCCACTGGACATCCGGCGGCGAAGAAGGGCGGACGGAAGGGCGGGGCGGCGTCCGCTGCGCGCCCGGCTGCTGCGCGGTCCGCATCCGCAAAGAAGGCTGCGGCGACACGCAAGCGTCGCGGGACCTGACGCCTCCCGCGCAGCGGGCCGCACGCGCTGATGCAATTCCGCCCACCCCTCGCGAGGCCCTCCGCCAGTCCCCGGAATCATTGGCTTCTCGCGGCGCGAACATGTATAATCTGCCTGTGAAACCGCCTCGCCCGTTCGAGGCTGGATTATCCTGCCGGAGCGCAAGCCGATGAAGCCGGAAGACTCATTCGAGACGTTGACGGAAGACCGCTCCACCCCGGCGCAAGAGTGGTCGGCCGAGGCATGGTGGGCAGAGAAGACCAAGCCCTCTCGCCAGCGCAATATGACGCAGTCACAGAGGGACTCATTGGCGTTCCGGTATCGGCAGTATCGGCGGGCGCGCTCCCTCGAAACTCTGTAGGCGCGTACCGGGAGAGCTTCTCACCCTCAGGTGAGAAACAATACAACATTGATGTTCTCGAAACGCTTCCCTCGGAGCAGGCCCAGAAAGTCACGGCCCACGAGATGGGCTATATGATCGGCCGGGTGGCGCGCTTCAGAGAGCGCCGGTTGAGCGGGCGGCAATCATCGATGTGTGGCGGATAGGGTTGGAAAACGTGTGCGGATGGCTGTGATCGCGATGATGGTTGCGCTGTCCCTCGTCTGCGAGCGCGGGGATGTTTCCGGGGTTCTTGGGTAGAACATTCCGGTGTCCGTCCGGAAGGCCGCATTCCGCTTTCGTTCAATTCCCCCTACAATTTCTGCATGGAAACGTTTGACGCTGATGTTGTGGTGATTGGGGCGGGAGCTGTTGGCCTTGCCTGCGCCCGTGCGCTGGCGTTGCGGGGGCGGGAGGTGATGGTGGTGGAGGCGGCGTCCGCCATCGCCACGGAAACGTCTTCGCGCAATTCCGAAGTGATCCATGCTGGCATCTATTACGCGACGGGTTCGTTGAAGGCGAAGCTGTGCGTGGCGGGGCGGCGGGCGCTGTATGACTATTGCGCGCAGCATGGCGTTGAGGCGCATCGTTGCGGCAAGCTGGTCGTCGCGGTGGATGATGACGAGGCGGCGGCGACGCCGGCCTTGCTGAAGCGTGCGCTGGCCAATGATGTGGAGGGGATGCGCCTGATTGATGGTGCGGAGGCGCGGCGGCTGGAGCCTGCGCTGAACCCCGAAGTTCGCGTGGCGCTGCATTCGGAGACGTCGGGCCTGTTCGACAGTCACGCCTATTTCCTGGCGCTACAGGGGGAGGTGGAAGATCGCGGCGGGGCGCTGGCGTTCGATACGCCGGTAGTGCGTGGCGAGGTGGTGAAGGGCGGCGTGCTGCTGGAGACGGGCGGGGCGAGCCCGGCGCGCATCCGGGTGCGCACGGTGGTGAACTCGGCGGGGCATTACGCGCTGCCGGTTGCGCGCAGCATCGCGGGCGGGCCGGATTATGCCGGCGTGAAGATGCGGTGGGTGAAGGGATCGTATTTCGTGGCCAGCGGACGCGCGGCGTTCGCGCGGCTGATCTATCCCATGCACAACCAGACGACGCAGGGGCTGCACCTCGCCATTGATCTTGGCGGGCGGACAAGGCTGGGGCCGGATGCGGAGTGGTTGCCCGAGGGCGCGGCGCCGCCGTTCGACTATGAGGTTGATCCGGCGCGGGCGGCGCATTTTTATCGCGAGGTGAGGCGGTACTGGCCGGGGCTGAAGGAGGGCGCTTTGTCGCCCGACTATTCCGGCGTGCGGCCCAAGATTGTCGGGCAGGGCGAGGCGTCCGCGGACTTCCTGATCGACGGGCCGGAGCGCCATGGCGTGGCGGGGCTGGTCAATCTGATCGGGATCGAGAGCCCGGGGCTGACCTCCTCGCTGGCGATCGGGGAGATGGCGGCAGGGATGGCGGGGGACTAGCAATTGCCGGAAAGGGCCTGGAAATGCTGGAGAATTTGCCCCGTTCCAGGCCGCCTTGCGTATCGCGGGCGCCTCGCTTATACACCGCCCCCTCTGCCGCCTGTGCGGCATTTGGTGGGTTAGCTCAGCTGGTTAGAGCGCAGGACTCATAATCCTGAGGTCCCCGGTTCGATCCCGGGACCCACTACCATTCTTCTGAAATTGCGGGCTATTGAAATGGTTCGCGAGAGTTCTAATATCATATCCATGACGATGTGCGCCAACATGTGTTTTGACGGCTGGCAGGTTCGAATCCTCGAACAGGCCTAGCCCCTGGTTGCGCCCCTGCGGGCCCGGCTCAGGGGCCCGTGAACACCCATCTCAACGCCATTTCACCGCGTCCCAGGGGGCAAAACGCCCGGTGGCCGCTTTTTTTCAACCTGATCCGGAAGCAAACAGAGCGGCCGCGCGCCACCAGGACTCCTGGCCGGATTTCATAGGGAGGGTCGTCAATGAACGCGCCCAATATTCGTCCGGCCATCATCGTGGCCGAAAAAGATCATGAGCGGCTTTCGGCCCTGGCGCTCGCGCCGGCGTCGCGGTCCAGCCGGGCGAGCGCCAGGG
>CAZJZQ010000100.1:0-5163 GCA_964550535.1 uncultured Rhizobium sp. | reverse complement strand
CCGTGACGACGACGCGCGCGCCCGCGAGGTCCCGCGACGCCGGCGCGAGCGCGCTGCTGGCTGAACTGGAGCGCGCCCATGTGGTGAGCGAGCCCGAGGCCAAGACCGCCGCCGGCATGCATAGTCGCGTGGACTTCGTCCACAACGGCCAGGATTATCGAGGCGTGCGTCTGGTGTATCCGGGCGAGGCCGACTTCGCGAACGGCTTCCTGTCCGTCTTGTCGCATGTCGGCGCCATGCTGCTGGGGCTTTCGCCCGGGCAATCGATTGCGTGGGCGGGGCCGGACGGCCGCGACCACACGCTGGAAGTGATCGCCGTGGCGCCGGTCTGAAGGGTTGAGGCCTTGAGAGCCTTAACCTGAAGCTGCGCTTCCGGTGATCAACGAAAACGGCCCGGACCAGCGATGGTCCGGGCCGTTCTGCATTCGTGGGCGCGCGGCCTGATTACTTGACCAGGTATTTGTCGCGCTTGTGGCCCTTGGCTTCGAGGTCTTTCAGCCATTTCGGCGTCGGGCCGCGGCCGGTGTAGGTCTCGCCGTTCGGGCCTTTGAATTTCGTCTTGAGCTTCACGCCCTTGTCCGAACGCTGGCGGCGGCCGGAGGAGGCGCGGCCGATCACTTCCTCGAAGCTGAAGCCGGCGTCGGCGGCCATGGCGCGGAACTTTTCGAGCAGCTTCGCCTTCTCGGAGACTTTCTTGTCTTCGCGAAGTTGCTGCGCCTTGTTGATCAGAGCGTTGAGATCGTTGGCCGACAGATCGTCGAGCTTGGGAAGAACGGTACGCGCCATTTAGGAAAGCCCCTGAAAACGCGCCTTCATGCCGGCGCGGGAAACTGCAAACGATTCCCCCCGGAACATGGGCTTTCTATCGCACAATTTATGGAGTGTTCAACAGATTTCTTCGCGTGCAACTCTACTAGCGTTTGCTGTCAAAGCCGGCGTGCATGCCATGCGATATGATCGGCGATGAATGTCGCAATGAAAAAATAGGAATGGTCGTAACCTTCGTGGCGGCGGAGCGTAAGCCGCTGGCCCGCCGCGGCGCAGGCTGACTCGAGCAGTTCAGGCTTCAGCTGTTCAGTGAGGAACTGGTCGGCGAGGCCCTGGTCGACGAGGATGTCGTCGAAGCGGCCGCGCGCGGCGCCGGAACGGATGAGTTCGCAGGAATCATGTTGCGCCCATGCCGCGCGGTCTGCGCCGAGATAGGCGGTGAGCGCTTTCTCGCCCCACGGGCAATTCAGCGGCGAAACGATTGGCGAGAAAGCCGAGACGGATTTGAAGAGGTGCGGATGGCGCAGGGCGAGCGTCAGCGCGCCATGGCCGCCCATGGAGTGTCCCGAAACGCCGATGCGCGATGCGTCCGCCTTGGGCAGGGACTGGATCAGGGCGATGAGATCCTGAACGACATAGCTTTCCATCCGGAAGTGCGGCGCCCATGGCGTCTGCGTTGCATCGACATAGAAGCCTGCGCCCTGCCCAAGATCATAGGCGGGATCGTTCGCCACGTCTTTTCCGTTTGTATCGGCGCCACGCGGGGAGGTGTCGGGCGCGACGATCATCATGCGTCGCCGGGCGGCGGCGGGATAGGCGCCGGCCTTGGATGTGAAGTTGTCCTCGGTGCAGGTGAGGCCGGACAGCCAGATCAGCACGGGGAAGGGGCCGTCGCCGGGCGGCGTGAAGACGCTGAACGTCATCGGCGTGCCGGTGGCCTTGCTGGCGTGGCGGCCATAGATCAGGTCGCCGCCCGCGACGCGGTGCGCTTTCACTCTCTCCATTCTCATATGTCCGCAGGCTTGTGTTGAAGGCGTCATCGCCCATACACGATGATGGCGCGAAGGGGAAACAGCCGATGTCCACTTATATCCTGTACGGCGCCGCGGTGAGTTATTTCACCGGCAAGGCCCGCGCCTATCTTCGCTGGCGCGGCGCAGCGTTCGCAGAGGAGGCCGCGACACGCGAGGTCTATCGCGACATCATCATGCCGAGCGTGGGATGGCCCGTGATCCCGGTGATGAAGACGCCGGACGGCGCCATCGTGCAGGACACCGCGGAAATCATCGCTCATGTGGAGGCGTCCACCGGGCGTTCCCCGCCCGCCATTCCAGAAACGCCGGTGCAGGCATTCGCGGCCTTGCTGTTGCAGCTCTACGCCGACGAGTGGCTGGTCCTTCCGGCCATGCACTACCGCTGGACCTACAACGAGGATTTCGCCTACGCCGAGTTCGGTGCGTTATCGGCGCCGCAGCTAAGCCCGCGGGAACAGTATGAGCTGGGGCGCAAGAATGGGCAGCGGTTCAAGGGGGCGTTGCCGCCGCTGGGCGTGACGGCGCCTACCATGCCGGGCGTCGAGGCGTCCTATGAGGCGCTTTTGGGAGAGTTGTCGGCTCACCTTGATCAGCATCCCTATCTGTTGGGCGGGCGTGCATGTCTGGCGGATTTTTCCTTTATCGGTCCGCTGTACGCTCACCTCCTGCGCGATCCGAAATCAGGCGAGTTGATGCGCCGCATCGCGCCGCGTGTCGCGGACTATGTTGAACGTGTCCATGCGGGCGAGGGCCGGACGGGCGAATTGGAGGCTGGCGACAACGTGCCGGAAACACTGCTGCCTGTTTTGCAACGTCAGATGCGGGAGCAGTTGCCGGCCCTGATCGCGACGGCGGACAAATTCAGCGTGTGGGCCGGCGGCGCCGGGGCAGGCGCCAATATTCCGCGAGCGCTGGGCGAAATCGACATCAGCATCGAAGGCCGCAGCGGTCCTGCGCAGGCGCGGACATTTCCATTGTGGCGGCTTCAAGCTGCGCTGGACGCGCGCGATGCGATGGGCGGCGAGGCTCGATCCAGAATGGATGCTCTGCTGGACAGGATTGGGGGGCAGGAGTTGAAAACTTTCCGTCTTCCGCAGCGGATCGCCCGCCGCAACCATCGCCTTGCGCTGGAGTAATGCCGGTTGGTCAGCCCGGCAGCTTCGACAATTCAATCCTGTCGCCGCGATGCACCACCTTGAAGCGGTCTGCAACAGGCATCCACACCGCTGCATCGTGGCCGCTGACGTCGAACAGGCCAATGCCGCAGTCCTGCGCCGCGCGCTGGGAGGTGCGCAGGGCCTTTCGCCAAAGCTCCCATTGGAAACGCGCGAAAATGGCTTCATCCGAAAAGCGGTAATCCGCGCCATGCCAGTTCTCGTGCGCGTCGAGCGACTGGAGGCCGGAGGTCGTGACCAGCGGGAAAGTGCGGGACACGCTGTCCCACCATCTGCGCAGGGGCGCGGGCGCGCCTTCGGGATTGTTGCTGAGATGGCCGTCCTGCAGCCGCACGACGCGGCCGAACCAGGCGAGGAAATCCTCCCGGTGCGGGGGGGCGGCTTCCGGCAGGAACACCAGAATATCGTAACTCATTGCTAGGCGTCCGGGCGCGAGCGTTGGGGCGATTTCACGCTATTCTGGAATGATGACGTTAATGCCCGGCAACCAGCGCCCCGAAAGATTTCGGCGGATCGGAGCCAGGACGCTCATTCATGGCGTATTCCGGGGCGCGGGATGTCAGTCTGCGGGGCAGTCCATGCGCTGGTCCGCGGCCAGTCCGGCGAAGCTGGTGATGCGCCAGCCGTCTTCGAATTTGTGCAGGCGATAGATGCTGGCGCGATCTTTTGGCGGCATGAATGAGCCGTCCGCTTTCAGGCGGGTGTAGCGCAGTTCCACCTGGCCTGTGTCTTCGGTGAGGGCGCAGCCGCGGACGCCCGAAATCTCCGACTTGTCGTAGCCTTGGGCCTTGAGGCGCTCGAACTCGGCTTTCATGCCGGCCTCGGTGCTCCACGGGTGGGCGCTGTCGAGGCGGTAGTAGGTGGAGGTGATGACGGCCGCGTCATGCGCGTTCCAGCTTTCGAGATATTTCGCCATGACGGCTTCCATCTCGGTTTTCGCATCAGCGTGCGCGGCAGGCGTCAGCATGGCGCAGGCGAGCAGGGCAGCTGACAGTGCAGGCGGCGGCAGGCGCATGGCGTTTCCCCGGTCTGGTTCATGACGGACTATCAGCGGCGGATAGCGGGTTGCGTCAAGGTGCGGTGTCAGGGCGCGGGGCGGCCGGGCCGGGCGCCCTCGCGGGCGAAGGCTTCGATCAGCGGGCCGAACTGGTCCATCGGCGGGTATTCGGGATAGGAGTGCTTCGCGCCTGTGACTGCGCCGGGCAGTTTGCTGGCGGCCATGGTCTCCGCGTAGGGGACGAACCAGCTGGGGCCGTCGAGCAGGGTGGGGCGGACGTTGACGATGTGGGGCAGGGCCGTGGGTTGGGTGTAGAGCCAGCATTTGCAATGCGGGCAGAACCAGTACTTGTCCGGCCCGTGCAGCGCGCCGATCACGGGCTCGCCCTCTGTGACGGCGAACCCTTCGGCGGGCAGCAGCAGCGTGAGCGAATAGGCGCCGCCGGTGAGTTTCTGACAGCCCCGGCAATGGCACGCCATGGTGACGACCGGCGGCGCGGTGATCGCCATCTTCACCTGTCCGCAGAGACAGGAGGCGTTCCAGGGGAGTTTCCAGTCGGACTGTTCGGGCATGGGGTCAGTGGCCTTCGGGATAGTTGAAGAAAAGCTGGTTGCCATCCGGGTCTGTCACCACAAACAGGCGATAGCCCCAGCGGCCGTCCGTGACCGGCGCGCCGCGTGCTTCGAGATCGGCGCGAGTCGTGTTGATCGTGTCGAGGCTGCCGTCGCCGAGCGAGACGAAGAGCAGGCCCTTGCCGCGCTTATCTGGCCACTGGCTGGAAAGGATGATCTCGCAGCCGTCGCGTTCGACTTGTGTGACGAGGAGCTGGCTGTCCTCCTCGTAGCGCCAGCCGGGCGTGAAGCCGAGCTTGTCGCGGTAGAAGGCGATGGACGCTTCAACGTCCGCGACGTGTAGGACGGGGCGGGTGTACCAGGTGGTCATGGCTCAGAGCTGTCCCTCATTCCTCGTTCGAGGTAATCCCAAAGCCTGCGGGCTCGTTCTTCTTTCACTGGTTTTGAAGTTTGCCCAATCCATCGGCCTACACCGCACAGCGCGAAAAGGTCGTCGAGAATCTTAGATATTTGGTCTGCAACTAGGGGAATGTTGGCGTGCAAAGTATCGACTGGGTCACCGCTAGGACGAATCGACATTCATGTCTCCCATTGCATTGCGCAGGCGAGGTGGATGA
>CAZJZQ010000099.1:3779-12316 GCA_964550535.1 uncultured Rhizobium sp. | reverse complement strand
GCCGGCATTCCGCTGGTGCTGGCCCTGCATGAACTCGCCACCAATGCGCTGAAATACGGCGCTCTCTCCGCGCCGAATGGAACGGTCGTATGCGACTGGATCAGCGCGCCTGACGGGATGACGCTGCTGCGCTGGCGCGAGACTGGCGGCCCGGTTGTAACCCCGCCCTCCGGCAAAGGCTTCGGATCACGCGTGATCGCCGAGGCGTTGGCCGGCTCCGAGGGCGCAAGGGTCGATCACCGCTTCGCGCCCACCGGCGTCGAGTGCGATTTCGTCCTTCCGGCGGCGGCGCACGCAACCGAATAGGCCGTCAGGGGTTATCGTCCGCCTCCTCCACCTTTACGCCACGCCTCTTCAACGCCTCGCGCAACAGGTATTCGATCTCGGCGTTGACCGAGCGCAGCTCCCGCGCGGCGAGACGCTCGATCGCGGCGTGCAACGCCGGATCAAGCCTCAGGGCAAAGGATTTCTTGCCGGGTGAAGGCATCCGCTCGCGCTCTTCCTACTGGTACAGCGTGCCGGCGTTCACCACGGGCTGCGCATCACGGTCGCCGCACAGTACGACCAGAAGGTTGGACACCATCGTCGCCTTGCGCTCGTCGTCCAGCTTCACGATGGACTTGGCCGACAACTGTTCCAGCGCATGTTCGACCATCAGAACCGCGCCCTCCACGATCTTGGCGCGCGCCTCCAGAACCGCATCCGCCTGCTGACGGCGCAGCATGGCCGAGGCGATCTCCGGCGCATAGGCAAGGTGCGAGATGCGCGCCTCATCCACCGCCACGCCAGCCACCGCAACACGTTCCGCCAGCTTGTCGCGCAGCAGGTCGCCCACCTTGTCCGCGTCGGCGCGCAACGTGGGTTCGGCCGTGTCGCCATGGTCATAGGCGAACTGCGAAGTGATCTCCCGCAACGCCGTCTCGATCTGGATGTTGACGAAGGTATCGTAGCTGTCGACGTCGAACACGGCCTGCGCCGTATCCACCACGCGCCACACCACGACGGACGCGATCTCGATCGGATTGCCGCGCTTATCGTTGACTTTCAGCTTCTCGGACGTGTTGTTGCGCACGCGCAGCGAGATTTTCTTGCGCGAATACCACGGCACCACCCAGCGCAGGCCGGGCTTCTTGTCCGTGCCCTTGTAGTTGCCGAACAGCGTGATCGCCGCGCTTTCGTTCTGCTGCAACGAGTAAAGGCCGCACAGGATCAACACCGCAGTCAGCAGCAACGCCGCCGCGCCCACAATACTCCCGAGGATGACCGCATCGCCGCCGCCGGTTTCTCCCGCAACAATAGCCGTCACCATCAGCACGCCCGCGCCGATGAAAGCCAGTAGAGCCACCACCAGCAACAAGCCGCCATTCAGCGTGCTTGCCGGCTTTTCGTTGGTCTTCGTGTGCGCGGTCATTGGTGTCTCCCGTCCCTGATGAAGCAATATTGAAGTGATATCACTTTGATATTGACATCCCCCGCTGTCAACAGGCACTCTCGGGTCATTGGAGGGACTGATGGGCGCGACCGCACTCAACATCATGCTGGCTTTCCTGCTGGTCACGCTGGTGTCCGCGCTCATCTTCGTCGTCGTGCGCGGCGGCGACGGCAAAACCCACAAGTTCGGCGCCGGCATGAGCATATACGACATTGTTGAGAAGGTGACCGGCCGTCCGGTCTCGCTCACTCACCGCCTGGCGCTCACCAGCGTGCTCGTGGCTGTCCTTCTCGCCATATCCATTTTTATAAGCCTGAAAAGCGGTTGAGAGGGGAAAGGGACACGACATGCTCTGGGCGCGAGATAGCCGGCACAGGAAATGGATCGCGCTCGCCGCCGGCGGCGCCTTGCTCGCTGGTCTCGCGGTCTTCGCGCTGACCAACCGGAAGGACAGCGCCACGCCAGCGGACACGCAACCAACAAGGTTCGTCATGACCGAACGCGAAGTCGCCGCCGGGGACCTGAAGGGTCTCCTCACCTCACCGGGTGAAGACGCGCCCGTGATGCTGCTCGTCCCCGGCTCCGGCCCTACCGACCGCGACGGCAACAATCCGATGGGCGTGAAGGGCAATACCTACAAGCTGCTGGCCGAAGCATTGTCCAAAAGCGGCGTCGCCGTCGCGCGCATCGACAAGCGCGGCATGTTCTCCAGTGCAGGCGCAGGCGACCCGAACGCCGCATCGCTGGAAATCTACGCCGCCGACTATCGCGCCTGGATCGACTCTCTGAAGGCGGAAACCGGCGCCTCCTGCATCTGGCTGATGGGCCATTCCGAGGGCGCGCTGATGGTGTCCGCCGCCGCCGAGGGACGCAGCGACGTCTGCGGTCTTGTCCTGATCTCCGGCATGGGCCGCCCGCTGGGACAGGTCCTGCGCGCACAGCTTCAGGCCAACCCCGCCAACGCCCCGCTGCTGGATCAGGCCTTCGCCGCGCTGGACAAGCTGGAAGCCGGGGAACGCGTCGATGTCACCGGCATGCATCCCGCGCTAATGCCGCTCTTCGCGCCGCAGGTGCAGGGTTTCCTCATCTCCGGCCTTACCCGCGATCCGCCCCAGATCGCAGCAAGGGCCGCCGTGCCCACGCTGGTGCTGCAAGGCGCGACCGATATCCAGACCAGCCCGGAAGACGCGAAGCTTCTTGCCGGCGCAACCAACGGCAAGCTGGTCATTCTTGAAGGCGTGAACCATCTGCTGAAGGAAGCGCCCGCCGCTCGCGCCGCCAATATCGCGACCTATTCCAACCCCGCCCTGCCCCTTGCGCCCGGCGTCGCCGAAGCCATCGCCGCCTTCGTGCTGGAGAACCGCTGACATGGCGCGCACCAGCTCGCGGCAGGTAAATGTTTACAGATCGAAGATCGACGCCTGGTATATCGGCCTCTTCTTTCTGGTCGCGACGGTGATGATCGCCGGCGTCATCGTGGCATGGCTCACCGAGGGAACCCTGCGCAGCGTACAGGGCAGCGCAATCGCCCTCGGCGTCATCGGGTTCGTGGCGTGGGTGACATTCGGCACCAGCTATACGCTCGACGATCACGAATTGCTGGTGCGCTCCGGCCCGGTCTTCCGCCGTATCGACGTGCGCACCATCACCTCGATGGAGCAGGCCAGAGGCTATGAGCGTTTCCGGTCATCACCCGCCCTGTCGCTCGACCGGCTGAAGATCACCTATGGCGCCGGAAAGGCCGTGCTGATCTCCCCCGCCGGCCGCGACCGTTTTCTCGCCGACCTGAAATCACGCCAGCGCTGACCCGCTTCAGGTCGGCAGCATCCACACGGCGGAGCCACAACCCCCACCACGATCAGGCTGATGTGCGGGCGAGCAGCGCAACCACCAAACCCAGAACAATGACCAGCCCGATGCCGCTGACTGCACCATGCGCGCGCCGCACCCGCGGATGAAGCCCCGCCAGCACCTGCCAGATCGCCGCCCAGCCGGACAGGGGCGGCAGCGGCAGAAGGTTGAGGCCAGCCGCCTTCGCCACCACCAGTGCAATCGCGGCCGCGTAACCGCCTGCTCTGATCTCCGTGTTGAGCACTGTCAGCGGGTCAAACCGGAAAGACCAGTCGGTCAGCAGCCGCCACACCTCGGCCGGGATCGCCGCAGCCTCGGTGACAGCCCGCAAGCCCAGAACCATGGCCGCAGCCCCGATCGCCCCCAGCGGCCCCGCCAGCGCCAGAAGCACGCGGGTCAGCGTAGAGGCTTCTTCCAGGGCGCCGATCGTCAGGCGGCCTTCGGGATCGTCAGGCGGAGCGGGCCGCTCCACAAACCGGACATGCCCGGCCAGCGGCAGCAGCGCAAACGAGACATCCGCGCCGCCCATCCGGAACCCGGCCATACGCGGCCCGGCGCCGATCGCAACCGAAGCGACAGGCACGCGCAACAACAACGACGCGATCACCGTGATGATGTTGAACGCCGCAACCATGGCGAACAGGCCGGCCAGGATAACCAGCACCGGAGCCAGCAATGTCGCGTCCATACTCCCTCCGGCCCCGGTGCTTGCGGCTCTAATATTTCCGGTAAGTCGCCTCAACGAAGGAATATCCCTCGCTCGGCTTCGACCAGTCGCAGACGCCTTGCGGGAACACCTCCTTCAGGCGTTCCCGCTGGGCGGCGGTGAATGTCGCCTTGTAGTCGCCCATGGCCACCGGCTTCAGCTGGCATTTCATGATGTCGTTCGCGACCGGCGCGCCCGCCACCAGACGCGGCTCAAGATGGTTGGGATAGGTTTTGTTCCACGATGTGTTGGGGTCCCAGCTCGCGGTTTCGTTCACGCGCCTGCCGTCCGGCGTCCAGTAGGCGTCCACCGCATCGGCCGGCTTGTGCCTCACCACCTTGGCGGGCGTCAGCGGCGCGGGGTCCGCCGCCATCGCGTCCAGCCACTTGGTCATCGTGTCCAGCGCGATCGGCGCCAGCTCAACCGTCGCCGGTTGCCCACGGCCCGGCGCGCGGTCCGCCACCCAGATCACCTGATTGGCCGAAGACCCCGTCGCCTTCTCCAGACGCGCGCGGATAGTGAGGTCGCGATGCCTGTCGTGAATGTCGCCCGGCTCGGTCGTGTCGGTATAGCCGCGATAGTGCAGCATCGGCACACGGTCGAGATGCTTGAACGTGTTGAACAGGCCCGACGCATAGATCGCCTTCAGCGCAACCGGATCGCCAACTGAGCGCGCGGGCGCAAAGCCGCCATCGATATCGTTGCCGCCGATCTTCTCGTTCAGCGTCAGGAACTGGTCCACCGTGATGACGCCATCGTTCAGCGCCTTCAGGCCATACTGCACGCCGACATTGTCCTGCGGCTTGCGCGCAAAGCCCGTGGCGGGATCGCGGCCATAGACGTTCACACGCATGTCGGTGACGGTGCAGCGCGCGCCCTTCGGATTTTTCACCGGATCATAGATCAGGCTGGCGTCGTTCAGCGAGCATCCGCGTGCGTTCGTCGCCGTCATCACCGGGACGAAGGACCGCTCCCACGATGCGCAGGTGCCCGGCGTATAGCCCGCCACCGCCGTCTGCTGCGCCTCGCTGAACGCCTTGCCGTCCTCGCTGCGCCAGAAATTTCCTAGCAAGCCGCAATCCGCCGTGTTCATCGATGAATCCGGAAAGCTCAGCGATGGCTGCAACCCGTCCAGCAGCCCGGGATACATCTGCGCGATCACCATCTGCTGGATTGATCCGCCCGACCCGCCCGTGCCCACCGTCCATTTCGGCACGCCGTAATTCTCGATGAAGCGCTCCTTGAGCATCATCAGCGTCTCGCCCTGCAACACCTGGTTGCAGTGCTGCTGGTTCACCAGCTCGGTGGAGTTCACATAGGCGAAACCGCGCGACAGGTAGAGGTCGGAGAGAACCGACGTCACCTGATTGACGCCCTGATTGTACTGCGTCCCGCACCCGCCGCCAAAGGTGAAGGCGAGGCGTTTGTTCCACGGATCAGCGGCTTCGATCGTCGCCGGATCATCAAGCGTGGCGATGCGATAGACTGAGCGGTTGATCACACCGCTTTCGACACGCACGACGTAGTCAACCTTTTTGCCGTCAATCGTTATCGTCGCGGCCTGATCGGCGGGACGCTGTCCCACATTTTCGAGCGGCTTGAACGTCCCGTCCGTCGACCGGTAGAACCAGTCGGTCTTCGTGGGCACCGAACAGTTCGCGTCCGTGGGCTCGCCCAGCCCGGATTCCTTCGTGCGGCACTCATACGGCGTCAGATGCGGTCCCGACAGAACCGGCCCCGTGATCGGGTGGTTCACCAGTTCGATGCTTTTCGACACGCCGCCCGGACCGATGGCCTGCAACCAGTTCGAGCCATCCTTGAGTCCCGCAACACGCGCCTGAACCTTGTCGCCCGGCATCAGCGAGGGAGCGATATTGATGGGCTGGCCATTGAGACTGAACTTGAGATCAGCGGCTTTCGCGCCCCCCGCGCTGATCTCCACCAGCGCATCGCCGCCCGTCACCAGATGCGGTTTTGACGACAACACGTTGATCGCGATCTCGCCCGGCGCAGTCTCTTCGCTCGCGCCGCCTGCGCAGCCGCCCACGGCCAGCGCAACAGACGCGCAGCCCGCCATCACCCATGATTTCAGGGAAACCTGCATCTCATCATCCTCCCGAGCCGGGCTGTACCGCCCTTGCCCCGAAGCCTACGCGCGGCGCCTCGCGCTGTCGCGCGGAAAAAGAGACAGCGCAACTCACCCTTCGGGCTGACCTGCTCGAACCGCTCGCTTACTGCCCGGCCGCCTCAAGCGCTTCCTTGGCCGCTTTGGCCTGTAGCGTGACTTCGGCGTTGGTCATGACAATGCCTGCGGCCGCCTCGGCCACGGCTTCCGGCGGGGGCGGTTCACCGATCATGCCGGTTTCCAGCCCGTACCAGGCCGCACCCATGAGGGCGACGAAGAACGTCATCAGGATGGATGCCTGGCCCAAACGGCCTCTCCTGCGCCTGCGAGGCGGGTCCCAGCTGCTCGCCGCAGCCGTCCGCTTCACACGCATCCTGCCACCGTGATGATGAACATGAGGTTCAGCATGAACCGAAGGTTTCACCGGTCGCCCGGAAAACCCGCGGGCAAGGCGGCCGGAATCACTGGAATTTTCCGTTTTTCCCATACCGCCCTCCCAACTGCGGCCCATCAGGGCCATTGCCCGCGCGGAAGCGTGGACCCCGGTTTGCGGAGGGTCAAATTACGGATGCAGCTTCGGAGGAAGCATTGGTCCATTGCGCGGTTTCACTCGTCCGCACTCAGGATTTCGAGCAGCTCGTTCAACCGGCGCTTGTGCGCCAGCAGCCGCTTTTTGAAGTAGCGATTCCGCGATCCGGCGGGCCAACATCAAACGCCTGCACATCGGCCACGCGCCACGCGCCCGGGGCCAGCCCGTCCAGCGTCCAGTCTCCGATGCGCCAGCGCACCAGCCGCAGCGTGGGGTGTTGAATCGCCGCCGTCATCCGCCGCACCTGCCGGTTGCGGCCTTCGCGGAGCGTTATGCGCAGCCACGCATCCGGCGCCTTGCGAAACCGCACCGGAGGATCGCGCGGCCACAGGTCCGGCGCCTCTATCCGCTCGGCTTCCGCCGGTCGCGTCATGCCATCCTTCAGCATCACGCCACGCCGCAGCATGTCGAGGCGCGCCTCATCCGGCTCCCCCTCGACCTGCACCAGATAGGTTTTCGGCAGTTTGAATTTCGGGTCCGCGATACGCGCCTGCAACCGCCCGTCATCGGTCAGCAGCAGCAACCCTTCGCTATCCTTGTCCAGCCGCCCGGCAGGATAGACGCCCGGACAATCGATATACCCCGCGAGCGTGCCGGCGCCGTCCGCACTGCCTCCGCTGAACTGGCACAACACGCCATAGGGCTTGTTGAAGAACACAAGCCGGCGCGCCTTCCCGCCGGACGCCCTGCCCGCCGGAGCCTTTCCCACGCGCTTCATCCCTGACTTTCCGCGCGCCATTCCGCACCAACCTTCAACTTCACGGCCACATCCCGTCGTGGCCCGGCAAACCGCCAGAGGCCATAATAACCCCGCAAACGAAAAGAGCCCCCCGCGCTTATGCATGGGAGGCTCTTTCGTAGATCGGATTCGCTGAAGACTACTCCAGGCGGCGTTCGATCAACTCCACCTGGAAGCACTCGATCTGATCGCCTTCGCGGATGTCCTGATAATTCTGGAAGGCCATGCCGCATTCCATGCCCTGCTTCACTTCCGGGACTTCGTCCTTGAAGCGCTTCAGGGTGGACAGCGTGCCCTCGTGGATCACCACGTTGTCGCGCAGCAGGCGCACGCCGCAGCCACGCTTCACCACGCCCTCGCTGACGCGGCAGCCCGCGACCTTGCCGGCCTTCGAGATGTTGAACACCTGCAAGATGGACGCATAGCCGAGGAAGGTCTCGCGACGTTCCGGGGCCAGCATGCCCGACAGCGTGTCCTTCACGTCGTTGATCAGATCGTAGATCACCGAATAGTAGCGGATCTCCACGCCTTCCTTCTCGGCCAGCGCACGCGCCTGCGCATTGGCGCGGACGTTGAATGCGATGATCGGCGCGCTTGCCGTAATGGCCAGCTGCACGTCGCTTTCCGAGATACCGCCAGCGGCTCCCAGAACCACGCGCGCGCGTACTTCGTCGGTGGAGAGTTTTTCCAGCGACTGGGTGATCGCCTCGACCGAGCCTTGCACGTCGCCCTTGACGATGAAGACCGCTTCCTTCGTCTGGCCGGCGACGGCCCCGCCTTCCTTCAGACGCGTCAGCATCTGTTCCAGCGAAGCGCGCGAGCCGGCGCCCGTGGACTTCGTCTTCTTCATGCGGCTGCGGTATTCGGTGATCTCGCGGGCGCGGCCCTCGCTTTCGACCACCACGAAGGGTTCGCCCGGATCCGGCGCGCCATCGAGGCCGAGGATCTCCGCCGGGGACGCCGGCAGCGCCTCTTCCATCATCTGGCCGCGCTCGTTGCTGAGCGCTTTCACACGGCCCCACTGATTGCCCGCCACGACGATGTCGCCGCGGTTCAGCGTGCCGCGGCGCACCAGCACCGTGGCGACCGGGCCGC
>CAZJZQ010000099.1:0-3769 GCA_964550535.1 uncultured Rhizobium sp. | reverse complement strand
GATTCAACCACCACGCCATCGGCGTCGCGATCCGGGTTGGCTTTCAGCTCCAGAACTTCGGCGAGAACGGAAATCGTCTCGGTGAGCGTGTCGAGACCCATCTTCTTCAGCGCCGAGACAGGCACGGCCGGCACTTCGCCGCCCATCGCCTCGACCTGCACGTCATATTGCAGGAGCTGCGTCAGAACCTTGTCCGGATTGGCGTCCGGCTTGTCGATCTTGTTGACCGCCACGATCATCGGCGCGCCGGCCGCTTTCGCGTGCTGGATCGCTTCGATCGTCTGCGGCATCACGCCATCGTCGGCCGCCACCACCAGGATGACGATGTCGGTGCTGTTGGCGCCGCGCGCACGCATCGACGAGAAGGCCGCGTGGCCCGGCGTATCAAGGAAGGTGATCCGCTCGCCCGACTTCAGCTGCACCTGATAGGCGCCGATGTGCTGGGTGATGCCCCCCGCCTCGCCCGACACAACGTCGGTCTGGCGCAGCGCGTCGAGCAGCGAGGTCTTGCCGTGGTCGACGTGGCCCATGACGGTGACGACCGGCGGGCGCGGTTGCAGGTTCACATCCGTGTCGGTTTCACCTTCGAGGCCGATCTCGACGTCGGACTCCGCCACGCGTTTCGCGGTGTGGCCGAATTCCTCGACGATCAGCTGCGCCGTGTCGGCGTCGAGCGTGTCGGCGCCGCGCACCAGCTCGCCCTGCTTCATCATGTACTTCACGACGTCGGCGAGGCGTTCGCTCATCCGGTTGGCGAGGTCGGCGACGTTGATCGTCTCCGGCAGGATGACTTCGCGCATCACCTTGTCGGCCTGTCCGCCCGCGGCGGCGCGGCGGCGCGCCAGTTCGCGCTCACGCGCACGTTTCACGGCGGCGTAGGAACGCTGACGGTCCTCGTCATCGCCCAGCGCGGCAGAGATGGTCAGCCTGCCCTGGCGGCGCTTGGGCTCCGCCTTGGGACGATGCACCGGCTTCGCTTCGCCGGACGGTTCGTCCTGGCCCTTGGCGCGCTTCACGCGGCCGCCCAGTTCGGACAGCGGCGTCAGTTCTTCGAACTCAGGTGTCGCGGGCGCGCGCGGGCCGCGCGGCGGACCGCCACGGTCGGCGCTGAAACCACCCGGACGCGGGCCGCCCGGACCGCCGGGACGCGCCGCGCCGCCGGGTCCACCCGGGCGTGCGCCGCCGGGACCGCCGGGACGCGCGCCAGCAGGACCGCCCGGACGCGGACCGCTGCTGCGGTCGCCGCCGAAACGCGGACGCTCGCCGCCGTCGGAGGGACGCGGACGTCCCATCATGCCGGCGCCTTCCGTGCGGGCGCGCGGCGGCCCGCCGCCCCTGCCCTCGCGACGGCCGGAACGGTCATCATCATCGTCGGCAATACCGTCATCACCGCGCGCGCTTGCTTCGGCGCGGCGCTTTTCTTCCTCGGCCAGACGGCGCGCCTCTTCCTGGCGGCGGCGGTTGGCCTCCTCGATCGCCTCGGCTTCGGCGCGGCGTTTTTCTTCCTCGGCCTTGCGTTGACGCAGGGCGGCTTCGCGCGCCTTCAGTTCGGCTTCGTTCAGGCCGGACTTGCGCAGCGCCTCTTCCGTGGCGCTCAGCCTGGGCGGAGCAGCCGGCGTCGCCGCTGCTGTGGCGGCGGGCTTTTCAGGCTCCGGACGCGCAACCTTGGGGGCAGCGCCCGGTGCGACCACCGTGCGCTTCTTCTTCACCTCAACGGCGACCTGCTTCGAGCGTCCGTGGGAGAAGCTTTGCTTCACCGTGCCCGTGTCGGTCTTGCGGCTGACCGTCAGAGGCCGCCGTCCCGTATTGTCCGCATCCCGGTTGTCAGTCATTCAGCCTTGCTTCGATTGCGCCGGAACCCCGGCTGCCTCAGTACGGACCGTTTCCACGGTCAAACTCATGTCGCGCCGCACCCACGGCGGCTAATGTTCGATCTGGCCAAGACCAGCTAGTTCTCGTCCGGCGCGCCATCCCGGGCCAGATCGTCCGGCCCCTCCACTACGGAAGGCCGGTCGAAGGGCCGCCAGTCCCTTGGCGCAAGAGGCCGGAATCCAGACAACCGGACAAGCTCGCCCACCCAAGCCTGTGTCAGCCGCCCCTGTTTGAGGCATGCATGTATCACACGCTCGCGCCCCAAGGCCATGCCCAATTCATCGGCGCTGAAACACCCCGCCAGCACTGGCCAGGCCAGCTCCGGCCCGGTTTTTCCAGACCTCGGCCCGGATTCCCGTCCGCCGTCCGCGTAAACCGCCTTCGCCAGCCCCAGAACCTTGGAGCGGCCGTCCTCGGCCCCGTCAGAGGCCTCGATCAGAACCGCCGCCTGTCCGGCGCGAATGGCGTCCCGCACCGAGTCAAAACCCGCCAGCAGGTCGCCCGCCCGCTTGGCCATGCCCAGACCGTCGAGCACCCGCTTGGCGAGCATCGGCTCGATCCGCGCGGCGATATCCGGCGCAACCGATGTGGGGGCG
Source organism: uncultured Rhizobium sp. (assembly GCA_964550535.1). Taxonomy (GTDB): domain Bacteria; phylum Pseudomonadota; class Alphaproteobacteria; order Caulobacterales; family Hyphomonadaceae; genus UBA7672. Next base: position 1,301 of record CAZJZQ010000099.1, on the reverse strand, counting down.
CGGAAGGCCCGTGAAAAGGCCTGCCGCTTCACGGCAAGTTCAACCGCCTCGCGCGTCGCCAGCACCCAGGCGCCCCGCCCCGGCAGGCGCGCGGCCAGATCCGGCACCGCCTCGCCACCGGGCGAGCGCACGAAACGGATCATCTGCGCCTGCGGGCGCCGCTCCATCGTGGCGATGCAGCGGCGCTCGGGCGCGCCGGACGCGCCTTTCCCGCCGCCGCGGCCGGAGAGTTTCTCCGGTCCCGCGTCGGTTTCGCCGGCGCTGTCAGTTTCGATCAGCGCGCCGTCATGTGGGGTCTGCGGATCCGGAACCATCCGAACTCCTCAGATTGAACAGCTCTTCGCCGCGCGCACGGGCGTCGTCCGCCTGCTCGCCAGCGTCCATTTCCGCCTCTTCGGCGTCCAGCGCCGCCGCGCGGGCCGCCAGCGCCTCTTCAAGCACTTTGGGCTCCACCCAGCCGGCCGCCACACGCGCCTTCAGGATGAACAGGTCGGCGTCCTCGCGGGTCATCTCGCCCTTTTCGAGCAGGCCCGGCTGCGCCTTCATCTTGCCGTCCGGACCCGGCTCTTTCCAGCCGACCAGATCGTCCGGCACGAGACCGGCGAGATCGTCGATGGTCTTCACATCGTTCTCGCCGAATTTCACGGCCATCTGCGGCGTGACGCCATCCATGAACGCCACCTCGTCGGTCACGCCCAGTTCCTTGCGCTTCGCATCCAGCTCGGCCGCGAGCTTTTCGAGGTATTCACGCGCACGCTGTTGCAGCTCGCCCGCGACTTCCTCGTCGAAGCCCTCGATGACCGCGAGGTCGTCAAGCTCGACATAGGCGATCTCTTCCACAGTCTCGAAACCTTCCGAGGCCAGCAGCTGGGCCAGCGTCTCGTCGGCGTCCAGCGCTTTCTGGAACAGGTCGGTGCGCTCCTTGAAGTCGCGCTGACGGCGCTCGGAGTCCGCCGATTCCGTCATCAGGTCGATCTGCCAGCCAGTAAGCTGCGACGCCAGACGCACGTTCTGGCCGCGGCGGCCGATGGCCAGCGGGAACTGGCTTTCTTCCACCACAACCTCGACGCGACCTTCTTCCTCGTCGATCACCACTTTCGACACTTCGGCCGGCTGCAAAGCGTTCACGATGAAGGTCGCATCGCTCGGCGACCACGGGATGATGTCGATCTTCTCGCCGCCCAGCTCGCTCACCACCGCCTGCACGCGTGCGCCGCGCATACCGACGCAGGCGCCGACCGGATCAATGGAGTTGTCGTGGCTGAACACGCCGATCTTGGCGCGCGAGCCCGGATCGCGGG
>CAZJZQ010000098.1:374-12460 GCA_964550535.1 uncultured Rhizobium sp. | reverse complement strand
CCCGGAATCCACCTTCGACGAGGTCCGCGCCAATGTGCGCCAGATGGGGGAGGCTGTGCAGGAACCCGGACGCGCCGAGGAGATCGTCGCGGCGTTCGATGCGGAGGCCGCCCGGCTGAAAGCAGAGAACGCCACGGCGCGCGGCGTCGTCGCCGATATTGGCGTGAACGGGTGGATGGCGGGAGAGGGCGTGCTGACGTCCCAGGCGCTGAACCTGGCCGGTTATCGCACGCTGGGGCAACATCTTGACGTGCAGGGGTATGGACGTCTCTCGCTGGAGCAGATCGTCGCTGCGGCGCCGGATGCGCTTGCGCCGCTGAATGCGTGGACCAGCCCGCCTTCAATCGCGACCGACGCTTTCCGGCATCCTGCTCTGCGCCGTCTCGCGAGCAATATTCCGGTCGCCGAGATTCCCGAGCGCCTCACCGCGTGCGGCTCGCCGGAGTTGCTGAAGGCCGCCGCAATGCTCGCCGCGGCAAAGCCGCCTGTGGCCGCGCCGTCAGAATCTGGTGGAAGGCGATGATGCGCCCGGTCCCTTACCCTCTCTTGCTGACCGGGCTAGCCGCGACCCTCGCTGCGGCGGTGGTGATGTCGCTGCTGATCGGGCCATCCGGCATCGGCTTGTCCCAGCTTGTCGAAATGCTCGGAGGCGAAAACCGGGAAACCGCGCTGATCATCCTGGGCGAGATACGAACCCCGCGCACAATCCTCGCCGTGCTCGTGGGCGGGACACTCGGTCTCGCGGGCGCTGCGCTACAGGGATATCTGCGTAATCCGTTGGCGGATCCGGGCGTGATCGGCGTGTCGCCTGCGGCGGCGCTGGGCGCGGTTCTGGCGCTCTATACCGGTATCTCGGCCGCCTTCCCGCCGGCTCTGCCGTTGATGGCGATCGGGGGCAGTCTGGCTTGTGTGTTCGTATTGCAGGGGTTGGCGGGGCGCGGCGGCGTGCTCACGCTGATCCTCGCGGGCGTGGCGATTTCCAGTCTTGCCGCGGCGCTGACGTCCCTGGTGCTCAACCTGTCGCCCAATCCCTATGCGGCGCTGGAGATCGTGTTCTGGATGCTGGGTTCGGTGACGGATCGCAGCATGGATCATGTCCTGCTCGCCGCGCCTATCATGGTCGCGGGATGGATATTGCTCGCGGTTGCGGCGCCGGCGCTGGGCGTGATGAGCCTCGGAGAAGAAGCGGCGGTCAGCCTTGGCGTGAACCTGTCGCACACGCGCTGGCTCGTCGTGGGCGGGACGGCCATCAGTGTCGGCGCCGCTGTGGCGGTGTCCGGCGCTATCGGATTTGTTGGCCTGGTCATTCCTCACATTGTCAGGCCATTGGTGGGGCACAGCCCCGTGCGTCTGTTGCCGGCCAGCGCGCTCGCCGGCGCGCTGTTGCTCGTGACGGCGGATATACTGGTGCGGGTCGTTACGCCCGGAAACGAACTCCGCCTTGGCGTCGCCACCGCGCTGATTGGCGCTCCGTTTTTCATCCATCTCGTTTTCCGCGCTCGTGCGGAGCTTGAATCGTGATGCTGGAGGCGGCGAACATCACAGTGAATGCGGACGGTCGCTCGATCGTCGCCAACGCATCGATCAGCGTGAAGCGCGGAGAGATTGTAGGGCTGATCGGTCCCAACGGCGCAGGTAAATCGACATTGCTGAAGGCCGTTGTCGGAGCCGGACCCATGCATGGCGGGGAAGCGAGGCTCGACGGCCGGCCGGTGGCTGCGTACGAATCGCGTGAGCGAGCGAAACGCATGGCTTTCCTGCCGCAGGAGCGGCGCGTTGAGTGGCGGCTGCCTGTACGAGACGTGGTTTTGCTCGGGCGGTATCCGCATCACGCCGGGTTTGGCGGCCCCACGCCTGCCTGCCGGCAAGCAGCGGCGCAGGCCATGGCGCAGGTAGGTGTCGAGGCGCTGGCGGATCGCGCCGCCACCACGCTGTCAGCAGGTGAACGCGCCCGCGTCCTGTTGGCCCGCGCGCTGGCGGTTCAGGCGCCATTGTTGTTGGCGGATGAACCCATCGCCGCCCTGGACCCCCGGCATCAGATTCATGTCATGGAAATCCTGCGCGATCGCGCGCGGGCGGGAGATGGCGTGCTGGTCGTGCTGCACGATCTTTCGCTCGCCGCGCGCTACATGGATCGTCTGATCCTCATGTCGGAAGGGGGCGTGGTTGCGGATGGTTCGCCAGAGGCGGTGCTTTCGCAGGATAACCTCGCCGATGTTTATGGCGTGAAAGCGCTGAAAGGCTCGGAAAGCGGGGCGGTTTGGGTTCTGCCGTGGACGCTCGCACCGCAGGATAAGGCCTGATTTCACCGGCGGATGCCGCCGTCGCGCCAATCTGTCTCCCGAACCCGCAATTCCTGCGGGGCACGAAGGGAGATCAACATGGCGCCGCAGAAATCCAAGCCAGCCATACTATCCACGAGCATCCGTTTTCTCACCGCCGGCGGCCTCGCGCTGCTTTCGGCCGTGGTCCAGGAGGTCGCCAAGCCGGACGCGGACTGGAACCTCATCATCACGATGATCGCGGGGATCATTGTCGGCCTCGGGGGCGGCGCCTATGGGCGTGTCGTGGCGCAGGGGCCTGTTACGTCGCTCATGACGCCGCGCGACGGAGACCGCGCATGAGGAGCGTCTCCGAGTTTATCCTGAAGCATGCGGCAGCCGTTCTGCTGGCCTGCACCGTCGGAGGTTGCGCGGCCTTTGGCGCGATGGCGGGTGTTCTGTCAGGACGGTCTGCGGCGTTGATCGAGACAAATGCGCTGGCCGATGCAAGCCTTGATCTTCAGGCCTACGCCCTCATTGCATCATGGGCGCAGCTTCAGGAGCAAGCGGCCGTCATCGCGGCGTCCCCCGATACATCGCGGGATGTGCGCGATCTGATCCACCTCGCCAGCGATGCCGGGACATCCGTGATGCTGGCGCTCTCGCACGCGGCGGAGGTTTATACCGCGGCGCCGGATGCCACGAGCGAACTGGAGTTGGCGATGGGCAACGCCAGGGCGCAGACGGAGTATCTGGTGGCGCTTGTGTCGGTCACGGCGGTAGGTGACGCTGGAAAGGACAGCGAATGACGCCGTTCACCCATAACGACTATGTCCGCCTGCGTGCGCAGACAATGTTTCTGGCGGACGTTGTGGATCTGTTGCTGGCCAATCTCGCGCCACGTTCGCGGGCGACCGCCGCAGCGGGGGAGGCCGTGCGGCTGCTGCGGGCGGCCATGGATGTGGCGGAGAGCGCGGCGCATGGCTACGCAGACGCCATAGCCGGATTCAACCGTATCCGGGATCAGGTCGCGCAGATGCGCATGGAAGGGCGACGGCCAACCCATGTCGAATGGGAGGCTCTTCGGGGCCGCCTGGAAGCGGCCCGGCTGGCCATCGCCTCGTCGTCTAATCCCGCTTGAACAAACCGCCGAGGGCCTTTTCCGCTTCGCGGCGGAGACGGTCTTCGGCGGATTGCGGCTGTTGTTCCTGCGCGGGTTGCTCCGGGTTGGCTGGCTGTTCGGCCGGTTGCGCCGGCGGCGGTTGAGCGGCAGGTGTCTGCGACCCGGACGATCCACGTCCGGAAACGCCCAAGAGACCGGACAAGCCATCGCCAAGCTGCTCGCGCAGTTCCTTCTCGATCTCCGTGTTCACGCGCGTCCGGACGTCAGCCGCGGCGCGCTGAACCAGCCAGTCATAGTCGAGCGACAGGTTCACGCCATTCCATCCACCGGCCAGCTTCACAGGCAGGCCGTATCCCTTGATCCCGGCGTTCCGGTCCTTGAATTCGGGATAGAGGCTGAGCGAGAGCGTTTGGTCGCCGATGTTCAGCGCGCCGCCTCCCGACACCGTGAGCTGTCCGGTGTCCAGCTTCATGTCCGACATCGCAGCCACGCCATCCTTCATCGAGAAGCTGGCGTTGAGGCCGTTGAAGCGCGTGTTGGCGTTGGGGCCAAACGCGGACAGGGGGATTGAGCGCGTGGACAAGGCCGTCTGCGCCATGCGGCCCAGTTCCATCAGGTCAACGCCCTCCAGCAAGCCATCCCGGAACGCAAAATTGCCATTGCCCGCCAGAGAACCCATCAGCGCCTCCAGCGTGCCGCCCGCGCCAGTGATTTCGATCTGCATATCGCCTGCGCCTTGCAGCATGTCGAAGCCTGCGGCTGCGGCGAGCAGGGGCTCAAGCCCCAGCCCCTTGATATTGGCCTTCAGCGCCACCGAGGGGGTCGATCCGCTGCCGTCCGCCACCAGCATTGCACCGCCGGCGCCGCCAAACAGGGATGTCTGCTTCAGGTCCGCCGTGAGTTTTCCATTCACCAGCGTCGCTGCGACGTTTGAGGCGCCGAAGTCGAACTTCTGGAACTTCAGGCCCCTGGCCTTCACCGTCAGTTCGGCATCGGCAAGGCGAAGCGGCGACAGGTCGATCGGGTCCTTGCTCCAGCCCTTCTCTGTTTCTTCCCGGTCCTCAGGCGCGCCCGCCACGAGCGCGTAAGGCGTGATGTCGATCAGCCCGGTCGAGAGCGCAGCCGTCAGCTTTGGTTTTGCGCCAAAGGTCAGCGCCGCTTCACCTTCGCCGCGCACATCGTCGAACTCGACTACGGCGTTCTTCAGCTTCAGGTCCCGCGTGCTGCCGGATGTTTGCCCCGTGAGCGAGAATTTCCGATAGACTTCGCCCGGCGGCAGTTTCGTCCCCGCGGCGTCCGCGAGGGCGCGGAGGTCTGGTGCCGCGATGGAGACGCGACCGTCATAAGTCAGATCGGCATGCAGGCGCGCGACGCCGTCAAAGTCGATGCCCAGCAAACCGCTGTCATGCTGGAATTTTACGTCGGTGAAGCGCAGGTCTCCCAGCGGGCCGGTGACTTTCGTTGTCGCCGTCGCCTTGCCCAATGCGGCCGCAGCCGGCGCCTCGATATTCATGGCGGCCGCGAGATCCGCGAGGCGCGGCGCCTCGGCATTCGCAGTGAGAGCCAACGTGACGAAGTCGGCAACGCGCATCTCGCCGTTGAAGTCGGCGTTCAGCAGGTCGCTTTCATGCCGTGCATCCGCGATTTTCAGCGTGATGTCTTTGGGGTTGCCATATGCCTGACCCGACGCCGACACCTTGCCCAGAACGGTGCGCGCCGGCATGTCGGTGATCTGGAAAGCCTCCGCCAGAGCAGGCAGGGACGGCGCTTCTCCCTTGAACGTAAAATCAAACTCCGGCGCGGCGCCCAGGGCCAGCATGCCGTCCAGCTTGGTGTCGAGCACGCCGGTTTCAAGATTGATCTTCACCTTGGTCGCCACGCCATCCATCATGGATTTCGGGTTCTCGATACCCGCGTCGATCTGGAAGGGCAGCGCGTTCGCGAGGCCCTTGGCCTCAATCTCGAACGGTTTGTCGATGGCCTGCATGCGTGCGCGCAAATCCAGTTCGCTGACGGTCTGAATGCGCTTCTGCGCGCGGTCGTCCCATGACACGATCCCTTTGACGATGCGCACGTCACCCAGCGACGCGGCGATGGTCGTTGGTTTGGGCGGCGCGTCGGGATCTGGCGGCGGCGCGGGTTCGGCCTTGCCGATGTTGAACGTCCAGTTGTTACGTCCGTCCTCCAGGCTCACCAGCGCGATGTTCGGTTCGACCAGCACGAACTCGTCGATCTCCACCTTTTGGAAGAGCAGGGGCCACAGCGCCACGGCGGCGCGCAATTCGTTCATCGAAGCGAACGGCGCGTCGCCGAAACCTTCAGGGTTTGCGATCGTGGTTGCACCCGCGCGGGCTTCGATCCGGGGAAAGATGCTGATCCGGATTTTCCCGGTCACCTTCACTTCACGCCCCAGGGCCTGCGTCGCAACCGTTTCGATTCGCGACCTGTAAACATCCGAGGGCACGAGTTGGGGGATCACCATCAGGGCTCCCACAAGCAGCACGAGAACCGCGCCAGCGATGATCCATATCTTCTTCATGGAATCCTCTCGTGTTTCAGGGCGTTGAAAACACAACGCGACTGTGGCGTGAACGTGGCCTTTCGGCCGCATCCTCCGCGCCGGATTTTCCACAGCATTGACCCATTCGTCGCCCGCCGCTAGCACCCTGCGCGACGGTTCCTCCCCTGACAGGGAGGCGAAGAGGGAACCCGGTAAGGCCGCAACGGCCGAGTCCGGGGCTGTGCCCGCAACTGTACGCGGCGAGCCAAAGGCAAAACAGCCACTGGGTATGTATCCCGGGAAGGCTGCCTGAGGCGAGGACCCGCAAGCCAGGAGACCTGCCGTCACGTCGCTTCGCCCCGGCCGGGATGAGCCATGGGCCTGCGGAGGATTTTCCTTCCGTTCACGCGACCGCTTCCGGCGCCGGCATTTCGCCTGCGCCGTCAACGGATCCGCGCGTCGCGCGGAAGGAGGACCTATGACTACCTATCGCCTGTTCACCGGCGCATTGCTGGTGTCTGTCTCATCGCTGGCCTGTGCGGCTTATGCGGACGACGTGAAGGACACCGTCGTGATCACCGGCCTGCGCTTCGGCCAGACGGAGGTTGAATCCGGCACGGCGGCCTATGTCATCACGGCGGAAGACATCGAACGCCGGGGGCTCACAACGGCGGGTGAGGCAATTGCGCTTGCGCCCGGCGTCACCGTGACGTCGAGCGGCTCGTTCGGCGGCGTGTCTTATGCGCGCATGCGCGGCCATTCGCCGGGGCAGGCCCTGGTGCTCGTCGATGGCGTGCCCGTGAACGACGTTGCTTCGCCCGGCGGCGGATTCGATTTCTCCCATTTTGATCTCGGCGATGTCGAGCGCATCGAGGTGCTGCGCGGTCCGCAGTCCACGCTGTGGGGCACGGACGCCATCGGCGGCGTGATTTCAATCGTGACGAAGGCGCCGCAGCAGGGCTTCGGCTTCAAGAGCTTCGCGGAGGCTGGTTCTTTCTCCACCGTCCGCGCCGGCATGACGGCGTCTGGCGCTTCGGACACAGTCGATGGCGCGATGTCGGCTGTCTGGAAACAGTCGGACGGAATCTCGAAAGCCGATGAGAACAATGGCGCCACGGAAGATGACGGCTACAAGTCGCTGTCCCTCTCCGGCCGCGCGGGCGTTCGTCTGGCGGAGGGAGTGCGCGCGGACTTTGCGGCGCGCTGGAACGACGCTGTCTTCGATCTCGATGGGTTCCCAGCGCCTGACTACGTGCTCGCGGATACGGCCGCGACGTCGATCTCGGAAACTCTTTCAGCATCGGCGACACTGACTGCGGTGGCGTTCGGCGGCAATCTCGAAAACGTGCTGCAGGTCGCCTATTTCGATCTCAACCGCGAGGATGATGACGGCGAGGGCTTCATGTCCGCCACCGCCGGCGACCGCGCCGCCTATCGTTACAGCGGCCAGTTGCAGATCGCCGAAGGCCACCGTGCGGGCTTCGGCGCCGAGCAGGAAAATTCGCGCGCCAACGACGAAGAGGCAGATTCGTCCAGCCTGTTCGGCTTCTACGAATGGTCGCCCACCACCGCGTTCGTGTTCACCGGCGGGCTGCGCTACGATGATGACGAGCGCTATGGTTCTGAAACCACCGGCAAGCTGGCGGCGAGCTGGGAAGTTTCAGACACTGTGCGCCTGCGCGCGACATGGGGGCAGGGCTTCAAGGCGCCGACCATCTTCCAGTCCACCTACATTTGCGGTTTCTGCGGCCTCACCGAACCGAATGCGGATCTGAAGGCCGAAACCAGCGAAGGGTTCGATCTGGGCGTCGACTGGGATATCGGCCAGGCGCGTCTCTCGCTCACCGTGTTCGATACGGAAACGGAGAACATGATCGATTTCTCCGACACCGAGGGCTACGCCAATATCGCTCTCGCAAAACAGCGCGGCGCCGAGGCGGAAGCTTTGCTGCCGCTGACCAACTGGTTGGGGCTCACGGCTGTTTACACCTATATCGAAGCTGAAAACGGTGTGGGCGGCGAACTGCCGCGCGTGCCGGAGCATTCGGGAAATATCGGTTTCGTATTCGCGCCCGAAGGTCCATTCTCCGGTGCGCTCACCGCGCGGTATAACGGTGATCAATCGGATGGCTTCGGCCCGCGCATGCCGGAATGGACGCGCGTGGACGCTGCTGCGGCGTGGGCGTTCTCGCCCGGCGCTGAAATCTATGTCCGCGTGGAAAACCTGTTCGACGAGGAGTATCAGTCGATTGGCGGCTACGGCACGCCGGGGGTGTCGGGCTATTTCGGCATCCGGGTAAGGGGTTAGGTCTTTGCGGGCCCGGGACTGGCGCCCGGGCCCTATCGGCCCCACATTCAGCGCAGCACAGGGAGATCGGCATGGCTGCGCTGCGTATCGATTTTGTTTCGGATGTCGCCTGTCCGTGGTGTGTGGTCGGTTTGCGCTCGCTGAGCAAGGCGCTGGACAGTCTGGGTGGCGAGGTCAAGGCGGACCTGCATTTCCAGCCCTTCGAGCTGAACCCTGACATGCCGCCGGAAGGGCAGAACACGTTCGAGCATGTGCAGCAGAAATACGGTTCGACGCCCGAGAAATCCGCTGCGGCGCGCGAGATGATCCGGCAGGGAGGCGAGCGCCTGGGCTTCACCTTCAACTATGACGAAAGCAGCCGCATCTGGAACACGTTCGATGCGCATCGTCTGCTGCATTGGGCGGGAGAGCAGGGCCGCCAGCGTGAGCTGAAGGAAGCGCTGTTCTCAGCAAATTTTACCGACCAGTTCAGCATGAGCGATCATGACGTCCTCGCGCGGACCGTCGCCAAAGCCGGACTGGATGAGGCGGAGGCCCGCGCCATCCTCACGTCCGGGCGCTATACCGCCGAGGTGCGTGCTGATGAAGATCTGTGGCGCAATCGCGGCATCAACGCGGTGCCGTCAGTCGTGTTTGACGGCAAGTGGATGATCCAGGGCGGCCAACCGCCCGAAGTCTTTGAACAGGCCATTCGTCAGATCCTCGCCACAAAGGCGAAAGAGACGATGCAGGCCTGAGGGCTCGTCCGTCGCCGCGTTACTCCTCCCCCACATGCGAGGGAGGAGTGAGCGCGTTGTCAGCTCAGCCCTCGGCCAGCTTCTTCATGTTCGCAAGAGCGCCTTCGAACTGTGTTTTGCGCTGTTTCACGTTGGCGTCCTTCGCCGCCTGGTCGGCGAGGTTCGAGACGTCGTACATCAGCGTGTAAACGAGTTTCGAGGCCGTGGCGGACACCGGCCTGGCTTCGAGGAAGCCATGATAAAGGTCGTTGAACCCGCCAGCGCGGGGCGGCATGGCGTAGCCGTAGCTGAGGTCCGTCTTGCCGACGAGAACTTCGGTGACGGCGCCGTTGGCGATCGAGCGAACCGTGCCCACGCCGCCGTCGCCGGTCGTGATCGCGCATGGCACTTCGGCGCCGGCGCGGATCCATTTGCCGAGGTCGCAGAAACCGCCGACTTTCGCCCACACATCGGCGGCCGGTTTGGCGACGTCGATTTCCATGTTGATGGTGACGTATTCCGGATCGGCGTGAGCGGCTCCCGCCAGACCCACGGCCATGGCTGCGCCCGCCAGTCCGGCGATCAGAGTTCTCATTGTTTTCTCCCCTATCGTATTTTGCGGCATGCCGGTGTTACGCGCCGGTCAGGCGGGGACAATGCGACAGGGATGCAGGCGGAAGCCAGCCCCAATATCAGGGGCGGGGATCACGAAAACGGGACAGATTCGCGCCCGGCCTGGTCAGGCCGCAGCTGTATTCGCCCGCGCCACAGCCTGTAGTTCGTCCGGCGACATGGCGCGAACCCGCGTGATCTCGGTGATCAGATCCCGTTCGGCCAGCGGTTTGGACAGATAGCCGGTCATGCCCATCCCCAGATAGCGTTCCTTGTCGCCGCTCATGGCGTCAGCGGTCAGGGCGATCACGGGCACGCTGGCCCAGGGCTGGTCTGAATTGCGGATCTCGCGAATGGTCGTAACGCCGTCCATCACCGGCATGTGGACGTCCAGCAGCACGACATCGAACGTCTCGTTCGCGAGGGCGGCGAGCGCTTCCTTGCCATTGGTAGCTTCCACGATGCGCATGTTGAACGGGCGCAGGAAAAGCGAAGCGACCTGCCGGTTGATCGGATGATCGTCGACCAGCAGCAGGCGCAGGTTTTGTGTCTTCAGGCTGGAGCGCGCCGTGTCTTCCGACTGCGGAATGCCTTCGCTGATAACGCGGTGGTGCAGCTCGGCTTCGCCGGCGAGGAAGGAGAAGGTGAACTCGGACCCGCGGCCAACTTCGGACGTCACGGTCGTCTCGCCGCCCATTAGCTCCGCAAGCTTGCGGGTGATCGACAGGCCAAGGCCCGTGCCGCCGTATTTGCGCGAGGTGGAATCGTCCGCCTGCACGAACGGGCGGAACAGACGGCCCGCCGTCGCTTCGTCCATGCCCACGCCGGTATCGCTGACGCGGATTTTCACCATGTGCTGGCCGTCCGGCATCTTGCGCGCGGTGACGAACACCTCGACGCGGCCCTTGGCTGTGAACTTGATGGCGTTGGAGATCAGGTTCGACACGCACTGACGCACGCGCACAGCATCGAACTTCAGGACCTGCGGCAGGTCGGCGTCGAGGCTCAGATAGAATTCCAGCCCGGCTTCTTCCGCCTTCGGCTTCCACAGCCTGTGCAGGCGGCGCAGCGTGTGCACAAGATCTGTGTCGGCCGACACGATCGCGATCTTGCCGGCTTCAATCTTCGACAGGTCGAGCACGTCGTTGAGCAAGGCCATCAGGTTGCGGCCGGAATCGAGAATGGTCGCGACCTGCTCGCGCTGCTCGGACGACAGTTCGCTCATCTCAAGGACCTGCGCCATGCCGAGAATGCCGTTCAGCGGCGTGCGGATCTCGTGGCTCATATTGGCGAGGAAGGCCGACTTGGCCTTCGAGGCCGCAATGGCGGCTTCCTGAGCCTTCTTGAGTTCCTTCTCGCGCTGCCGCAGTTCGGTGACGTCCACCGAGATGGCGACGTTCCGGCCTTCCGACATCTTGCGGTAGGTGACCTGCACGATCCGGCCTTCATCGGTCCGGGTTTCATAGGTCTGGCCGGTTTCGGCCATGCGGTTGTACTGGTGGACGAGCTGCTCGATCTCTTCTTCGGTGCAGTCCGGCATCTGCGCCTTCACAGTGTAGCGCACCGCCTCTTCGTAAGACTGGGCGCCTTTCTCGAACGCTTCATACAGGTGGGGGAAACGCTGGCGCGAAACTTCGTTGTAGAGGATGGGGCCGTCTTTCGGGTCGAAGACGGAAATGCCGCCCGGAAGGCACTCGATTGCTTCCAGAAATACGGGATTGATGTCGAGCTTGCTCGGCGCCATCGGCGGTCTTCCTCCCCAACTCCAGGCTCCGGTTGTTCTGAAGTCCTGCAAGAAGTCGTGTTCATTTCAGGCGCGATAGTGGCTCATTATCACTAATAAAGCCTGATGATTGGGCATTCGTCGTCTTAACAGGACTGGCCGCTGGATTTACCAGCGCCCGATCCGCCGTCATCTGGACTATTCATGCTGAAGGAAGAGATGGAGCGGGTGACGGGAATCGAACCCGTGTATTCAGCTTGGAAGGCTGCTGCACTACCATTGTGCTACACCCGCGTGCGGTCGCGGACTTAAGGGAAAACGCGGGCGAAGTCCATCACTGCCGGCCAGTTCAACCCGCCAGCTCTCGCGCAATGTCATCGAACACGCTGTGGAACATCGCTTCGGTGAGGCGGCCCGTGTTCGTGTTGTACCGGGAGCAGTGATAGCTGTCGAAAAGCGCGATCTGGCCCTGCGGCGCCTTTAGCGAATGCCGCCGGCCGTGGCCGAAGACCGAGGCGGCCGGTCTGGCACCGAGGGCACGCACGGTGGAGTCATGGGCGATCCGGCCGAGCGCCAGAATGGTTTTCAGGTTCGGCAAGGCGGCTATCCGGGCGATCAGAAAGTCGCGGCAGGCGATGATCTCCGCGCCCGTTGGCTTGTTTTCTGGCGGAACACAACGTACCGCATTGGTGATCAGCGTTCCGCTCAGCTTCAGCCCGTCATCCGGCCGGGCGGCGAACGTGCAGACGCAAGCCGTCGGCGTGACCGGTGTTGGCGCTCAAGCGTCGCGCCGGAGGCGTCCGCACCCGCGCCGGCGGAATGGATTTCAGGTAGGTCGCCATC
>CAZJZQ010000098.1:0-364 GCA_964550535.1 uncultured Rhizobium sp. | reverse complement strand
GAGCAGATCTCCCGCGAAATCGCCGGTAAACGGGCGTCCCGTGCGGTTGGCGCCTTGCAGGCCGGGTGCGAGCCCCACAATCAGAAACCGCCCGGACGTGTCCCCAAAGGATGGAACCGGGGCGTTGAACCAGCCGGGGTGCGCGGTCTGGTTAGCCTCCCGAAAGGCCACCAGACGGGGGCAGAGCGGGCAGTCCAGAGGGGCCTCCGGCGGGGCGGCCGGGCGGGGCGGGGCTTTCTTCGTGGCGGCGCTCACCTCTTGTCCCCGTGGCTGGAATCCCCGATCTTCCTGCACGGCGCGCGCGGCCGGGTCAAATCGCCGCCGCCTTCCTGTTCCGCAATTGTTGCAACCGCGAACCGCTTCT
>CAZJZQ010000097.1:0-12601 GCA_964550535.1 uncultured Rhizobium sp. | reverse complement strand
GCGCTTCCGCGTTCCATCCGGGTTGGTCGCGCGAGGCGAACCGCGAGGTTCGTCCCAGAGGAATGGTCGCCTATCCGCCGGCCTTATGGGCTGGCGGGGGACAGAACCCGGCTTACAGGCCGCCTGATCGAATCGTTCCGTCTATATCTTGTGGTCGTGTCGCGCCGGACCAACAAGATACGGAAATGATCTCCAAGTAGATCGCTGAACTTCCCAAGATCAGTTCTGGTCATCTCGTGCAGCCGGCCCAAAAAGCCTCTGTGGCATCCACACATCAGTAGAGATATCCACATGCTGCCGCGCACGTATGCATGAAAATGACCCTGTTTGTTCGTTTAATTTTCCGTTTTCAAATAGTTAACGCCCATTAACTCCCGTTGTTTCCCATGTCCTCCCATGCTATCCCCTGACGTGTGCCGCCCTTCGGGGCTGTCGGGCGGCCAGCAGTAGATTTCCGGCCAATTCGGGCCATTTCCGGCAGGTTTTCAGCGGGAAAGCGGGGCATGTTCCTCTCTTCATACGAGAGCGCAGTCGACGCGAAAAAACGCGTCTCGATTCCCGCGTCCTTCCGCAAGGCGCTGGGGGGAGAGGATTCCGTGTTCCTGTGGCCGTCCATCGACAAGCCGTGCCTGGAAGGCGGCGGCGCCGCCCTCGTCACGAAATGGCGGCGCGCCATCGCCCGGCTACAGGGCAGGCAGCGTGACGCGTTCTCGAACCTGATCCTCGGCCGTGGCCGTTTCTACAAGTTCGACGAAGGCGGCCGCATTGTTCTTGAAGGCGATTTTCTGGGCCACGCCGCCATTGGCGACCGCGCCCGCTTCGTCGGTCTGGGTGACTATTTCCAGATCTGGACGCCCGAAAGCCATCAGTCGCGCTTCGACGATCTTCTCGGCCTGGCCCGTGAAACCGTTGATCTGGTTAATCCGTTCCTTGAACCGGACGGAGACGCCACATGACCCATGTGCCCGTTCTGGTTGAAAAGGTGATCGAGGCGCTGGCCCCCGTGGAGGGAGCGGTCATCGTCGACGGCACCTATGGCGGCGGCGGCTATTCCCGCGCGGTTCTCGCTATCGCAAACTGCACCGTTCTCGCGGTCGACCGCGATCCCGAGGCGATGGAGCGGGCCTGGGCCCATGCGGGCAAAGACCCCCGCCTCGTCCCGGCGGCCGGCAATTTTGGCGAGCTTGAAGTCATCGTCCGCGCGTCCGGCCGCGACCATGTCGACGGCGTCATGCTCGACCTGGGCGTCTCCTCTTTCCAGATCGACGAGGCCGGACGCGGCTTTTCCTTCATGCGTGACGGCCCGCTCGACATGCGCATGGGCCGCCGGGGCACCAGCGCCGCGGACGCCGTGAACCGCCTGTCGGACGGCGAACTCGCCGACATCTTCCATCATCTCGGTGAGGAGCCCTCGGCCCGCCGCATCGCTCGCGCCATCGTCCATCGCCGCGCCGGACAACCGTTTGAAACCACGCTCGATCTCGCCAGCGTCGTCGAGCGCGCCGTGGGCGGCCGGCAGGGCAAGCGCACCCATCCGGCGACGCGCGTGTTCCAGGCGCTGCGCATGTATGTGAACGACGAAGTCGGCGAGCTGGTCCAGGCGCTGGCGGCGGCGGAGCGTGTGCTGCATCCGGGCGGCCGCCTCGTCGTCGTAACCTTCCATTCAATCGAAGACCGCATCGTGAAGAACTTCCTGCGGACGCGTTCTGGACAGACGCCGGGAACCTCGCGCCACATTCCGGGCATGCCCCGGCCGAATGCGCCGAGTTTTGAAGTGTTGCAGCGCAAGGCCATTGAACCGGCGGACGAGGAAATCGCCGCCAATCCGCGCGCCCGGTCCGCCCGGTTGCGCTGGGCCCTGCGCACGGACGCGCCCGCGTGGAAGGAAACCGCTGCCGACATGCCCCGCCTGCCGGGGCTGGCGCAGCTTGCAGGAGCCGCCTGAATGAAGCGCATCGCCATCATTGGTTGCCTCGTCGCAGCCGGACTGGCCATCGGCGTCTATCGCGCCAAGATGGGCGCCGAGGAATCCGAAGGTCGCATCACCGGCCTGGAAAAGGACGTGCGCAGCGTTCAGGAAGACATCTCCGTGCTGAAGGCGGAGGAAGCTTATCTCTCCCGTCCTGAGCGCATCGGTCCTCTGGCCAGCGACCGTCTCGGCCTCGCCCCGTCCTCGCCGGGCCAGTTCACCGCCGAAGAAGCGCTGACCGGACGCGTCGGCCAGGAGCGGCTCACGCTCGCGCCCGATCCCGGCATGCCGGCGGCCCCCATTGAAGGGGAGGCTGTCGCCAGACCATGAGGGAGCCCGCCGGTCTTTCCGACGATCTCTGGAGCGTGCGCCGCACCCGCATCGTTGCGGGCGTGCTGGCCGTCGCGTTCGCGGTGATCGTGGGACGGGCCGCGCAGATCGCCCTGACTGGTCCGGATGAGGAGGGCCGCGCCGCCGCGGCGGCCGAAGGCTTGCGCCGCGCCGACATTGTGGACCGCAATGGCGATCTCCTGGCGACCTCGTTGCCGGTGTGGTCGCTCGCGGCTGATCCCGGCGCCGTGTGGGATCCGGCGGAGGTCGCGCAGGCTGTCGGCCGCGTCCTGCCCGATGTGAACGTCGCTGAACTGACCGTGCGCCTCTCCGACCAGAGCCGCCGCTTCGTCTGGGTTCAGCGCGGATTGACGCCGCGCCAGCGCCAGGCGGTGTTTGAACTCGGCCTCGAAGGCTTGCGCTTTGAGGAAGAAATGCGCCGCGTCTATCCCGGCGGCAAACTTGCGGGTCATCTGCTCGGCTTCACCAATGTGGACGGCAAGGGCGTCGCGGGCATCGAATACGCCTTCAACGAGCGCCTGGCCGGTGACGAAGACGCGCTGCGCGTCACCCTCGACGCGGGCGTCCAGTTCGCGCTGGAAACCGAACTCGACCGCGCCGCCGAGCTGTTCGACATGAAAGGCGCGGCTGGCGTCATCGTCGAAGCGAACTCGGGCGCGGTGCGTGCGATTGCTTCCTGGCCTGCGGTCGATCCCAACCATCCCGCCGCGATCAGCGACGATGCCCGCACAAACCGCGCGCTCGGCGCCGTCTATGAACTCGGTTCGATCTTCAAGCCGCTCACCGTCGCGGGCGCGCTCGACTCCGGCGTCATCACCGAAGCCCAGACGTTCGACGTCACCGCGCCAGTTCAGCTCGGCCGTACTGCGGTACGCGACACGCACAGGCTGGATAATCCGAAAGCCGCGACGCTGACTGACATTCTGGCCCAATCCTCGAACGTCGGCACGATCGAAATCGGGCGCCGCCTCGGCGTTGACGGCCAGAAGGATTTGCTGGACCGCGCCGGTCTGCTGTCGCGTCCGGCTTATGACGGTCCCGCCGCCGCCGCGCCGCTCATTCCCTCGACATGGAACGACGTCACTGTCGCCACCGTCAGCTATGGACACGGCATTGCGGTGTCGCCGCTGGCCTTCGCCATGTCCTTCGCCCCCTTCACCAATGGCGGCGAATACCTTCCGCCCGCCTTTGTCGAAGGCGCCCGCATCGAAGAAGATGCGCGGCGCAAGGTCATGTCCCCCGGAACAGCGCGTATTATCCTCGACATCATGCGCGAGACGGTCCTTTCGGGTACGGGCGGCAACGCCAACGCACCCGGTTACGAAGTTGCTGGAAAGACCGGTACAGCGGAAAAACCTGCCGTTGGCGGTTACGACGCCGCCCGGAACGTCACATCGTTCGCCGCAGTTTTCCCCGCGTCCCGCCCTCAATTTGTCGTCTTGATCGTCCTGGATGAGGCCAGGCCGAAATCCGGGAAAGCCCACACCGCCGCCTACACCGCCGCGACCGTCGCCGGCAGCGTCATCGCGCGCGCAGCGCCGCTGCTGGATGTGCATCCGGTGGTGGGCGAGACGAGCGCGGCGGATGGGCCGAGGCGGCAGGCTTCTCCGCCGGAGAGGACTCTATGACGCTCGCCAGCTTCACGCTCGACCAGCTCTTTCCCGGCGCGCCGCGCGTCGCGATCACCGGCATCACCGCCGACAGCCGCCGCGTGCAGCCGGGCTATCTGTTCGCCGCGCTGCAAGGCGTGGCGCGCGATGGACGTGATTTCATTCCGCAAGCCATCACCGCCGGCGCCGCCGCGATCCTCACCGATGCTCGCCCGGGCGAATGGTCCGTTCCCGCCGTGAAGTCCGATGAGCCGCGCCTCGCCCTGTCGCTCACCGCCGCCGCGATGAAGCCGGGACAGCCGCCCGTTGTCGCTGCTGTAACCGGCACAAACGGCAAAAGCTCCACCGTCGATTTCCTGCGCCAGATCTGGACCGGCGCAGGCCGCCGCGCCGCGTCGATGGGAACGCTGGGCGCTATCGGCCCCGAAGGCGTGATCGATCTTGGCCACACCACGCCAGACCCTGTGGCTATCCACGACATGCTGGCCCGCCTTGCCGGACAAGGCGTGACGCACGCCGCGATGGAAGCGTCCAGCCACGGTCTCGCGCAATACCGTCTCGATGGCGTGAAGCTGGCGGCGGGCGCTTTCACCAACCTCACGCAGGACCATCTCGACTACCACCCGGATTTCAACGACTACCGTCAGGCCAAGTTGCGCCTGTTCACCGAACTCCTGCCCAGGGGCGCTCCGGCGATCATCAACGCCGACAGCCCGGAGCGGGATGCGTTCGAATCCGCCGCGCACGCCGCTGGCCTGCAACCCTTCACCGTCGGCTGGCGCGGCCACGATCTGCGCATCAATGAAGCGATCCCGCGCGGCACGGGCCAGGACCTGCGCATCCAGTGGGGCGACAAGCCGGGCAATGAATGCGTCGTCCACCTGCCGCTGATCGGGGAGTTCCAGGCCCTCAATGCGCTGTGCGCCGCGGGTATTGCGATGGCGCTGGGCGATCCGGTCGAAGCTGTGCTGAATTCCTTCGCGCAGATCAAAGGCGTGCATGGCCGTCTCGAACTGGTCGGCGAAACCGCGCGCGGCGCGCCGGTTTTTGTCGACTACGCCCACACGCCGGACGGCCTCGAAACGCTCTTGCGCGCAGCCCGGCCGCATGTTCGCGGCCGCATCGTGCTGGTGTTCGGCTGCGGCGGGGATCGAGATGCGGGCAAGCGTCCGCTGATGGGCGATGTCGCCCGCCGTTTCGCCGACGAGGTCATCGTGACCGATGACAATCCGCGCTCTGAAGAGCCCGCGCTGATCCGCGCCGCCATCCGCAAGGGCGTTCCGGCGTCCAGCGAGATCGGCGATCGCGGCGCCGCCATCCTCGAAGGGGTCCGCCGCCTGAAGGCTGGCGACGCGCTGCTGATCGCGGGCAAGGGCCACGAGATCGGGCAGATCGTGAAGGGCGTGGTCACCCCGTTCTCCGATTTCGAGGCGGCGCGCGCCGCGCTCAGGGAAGCGGGGGACGCCAATGGCTGAGCCCCTCTGGACATCGCACGACGCCGCGAGCGCCAGCGGCGGCAAGGCGCAGGGCGGCTGGGCCTGCACCGGTGTCTCCATCGACACGCGCTCGCTGGCGAAGGGCGATCTCTTCGTCGCGCTGAAAGATGTGCGCGATGGTCATGATTTCGTGGACGCCGCCTTCTCCGCCGGCGCCTCCGCTGCACTGGTGTCCAGCGATGTTCTCGCCGGCCGCCCCGGGCTGATCGTGGATGACGTGCTCGGCGGTCTCGAAAAGCTGGGCCTCGCCGCGCGCGCGCGAACGCAAGCCGTCTGCACGGCGGTGACGGGTTCGGTCGGTAAGACCAGCGTGAAGGAAATGCTGGCGCGCATCTTCCGCGCCGCCGGTTCCGCCCACTGGTCCGACAAATCGTTCAACAATCACTGGGGCGTGCCCCTCACGCTGGCGCGGATGCCGGCGCAGACGCAGCGCGCCATCTTCGAGATCGGCATGAACACGCCGGGCGAGATCGGCCCGCGCTCGCTCATGGTCCAGCCGCAGGTGGCGATGATCACCCGCATCGCGGCGGCGCACCTGGCCGGCATGGGCTCGATCGAAGCGGTGGCCGGCGAAAAATCCCAGATCTTCGCGGGGCTTCAGCATGGCGGCGCGGCCATTCTCCCGGCGAAGGACCATTTCGTTGAGCGCCTGAAGCTCGCGGCCCTGCGCCTCCAGCCTTCGGTGCGTATCTTCACCTTCGGCGGCGAAGCAGGCGCCGCGAGCGCCACGCCGCTGTCCTGCGAAACCGACGGCGCTACGTCGCGCATCCGTGTGGACGTGATGGGTGAGCGTGTCGAAACCGTTCTTGACGCCGTGGGCGAACACTGGGCGCTCAACGCGGCGTTGGCGTTGCTGGCTGCGAAGCTGGCGGGCGTGGACGCAAAAGCCGCAGCCGAAGCGCTCTCCGGTTATGCGCCGCCTGCGGGCCGTGGTGTCGCGGAGACGCTGGCGCTGCCCGGCGGTGGAACATTCACGCTTGTCGATGACAGCTACAACGCCAATCCGGAGTCGATGCGCGCCGCCCTTGAAGGCTTCGCGCAACGTCCCGGCCGCCGCATCGTCGCGCTGGGCGAAATGCGCGAACTCGGCCCCGATGCCGGCGCGCTGCACGCCGGACTGGCAGGGCCTATCGTCGCAGCAGGCGCCGCCGCAGCCGTGTTGTCGGGCGAAGGAATGCGCCCTCTGGCGGCCGAACTGACGAGTCGAAACAAGGCGATGCGTGTCGTGCATGCATCGGGTCCGGATGAAGCGTCGAGCGTGGTGAAATCTCTGTTAGAGCCGGGCGATGCGGTCTTGATCAAAGGCTCGAATGCATCCGGCATGTCACGTGTTGGAACAGCACTGCGGAAGATGGCCGCGGACGCTGCAAGGTCGCAGAAAGCGTCAGGGGTGTCAGATGCTGTATGAGCTGCTTTCGCCCTACGCGGGCGACGATCTGAATCTCTTCAGTTACATCACGTTCCGCACCGGCCTCGCGCTGGCCACGGCGCTTATCCTCACGCTCGTCTTCGGCGCGCCGATGATCGCATGGCTGCGCAAAAAGCAAGGCAAGGGCCAGCCGATCCGCGAAGACGGCCCCGCCTCGCACCAGTCGAAGAAGGGCACGCCCACCATGGGCGGCTTCCTGATTCTCTTCGGCATCTCCGCTGGCACGCTGCTGTGGGCCGACCTCAAGAACCAGTATGTGTGGATCGTCTTCCTCGTCACGCTCGCCTTCGGCGCCGTCGGCTTCATCGACGACTACCAGAAGGTGACCAAGCGCGGCACGGCCGGTCTCTCCGGCAAGGTGCGCCTGCTGATGGAATTCGCCATCGCCGCCGCCGCCGTGTTCTGGATCACGCAGTACGCGCCCTTCGCCGCGCAGGAGGCCGTGTCGCAGGGCATCGCCACCACCCTGCCGCCCGAGAATTTTGAACAGTCGCTGGCGCTGCCGTTCTTCAAGGACTTCCTGTTCGACCTCACCCTGGTCGGCTTCCTCGCCTTTGGCGCCTTCGTCATCGTGGGGGCGGGCAACGCCGTGAACTTCACCGATGGCCTCGACGGCCTCGCCATCGGCCCCGTGATGATCGCGGGCGCCACGTTCGGCTTTATCGCCTATGCCTGCGGCACGCCGCGCTTCGCCAACTATCTGCTGCTCACCGCGACGCCCGGCACGGCCGAGCTGGCGGTGGTGGCGGGATCGCTGGGCGGCGCCGGCATGGGGTTCCTCTGGTATAACGCGCCGCCCGCGCGTGTGTTCATGGGCGACACCGGTTCGCTGGCCCTCGGCGGCGGCCTTGGCGCGACGGCCGTGGCGGTAAAGCATGAACTGGTGCTGGCCATTGTCGGCGGCCTGTTCCTGCTCGAAGCGCTGTCGGTCATCATCCAGGTCGCGTCGTTCAAGCTCACGGGCAAGCGCGTCTTCCTGATGGCCCCCATCCACCACCATTTTGAAAAAAAGGGGTGGTCGGAATCGACCGTGGTGATCCGGTTCTGGATCATCGCCTTCCTGCTGGCGCTCGCTGGCCTCGCAACGCTGAAGCTGAGGTAGCCCGCAGGTGATTCCGGTACGCACCTTCGAAGGCAAGGATGTCGCGGTGTTCGGCCTTGGCCGCTCCGGCATCTCCGCCGCGCGCGCACTGCTCGCGGGCGGCGCGCGGGTGTGCGCCTGGGACGACAACGAAGCCGCGCGCAAGGCCGCCGCCGAAGCCGGCGTGCCGCTGGTCGACCTCAACCGCCGCGATTGGCAGACCTTCGCCGCGCTGGTTCTCTCGCCAGGCATCCCGCACAAGCATCCCGAACCCCACCGCATCGTGAAGATGGCGGAAATGGTCGGCGTGCCGGTCATCGGCGACATGGAGCTGTTCGCCCGCAGCGTCGCCGATCTCAAGCCGCACGAGCGTCCGCGCATCATCGGGGTCACCGGCACTAACGGCAAATCCACCACCACCGCGCTGATCGGCCATATCCTGCGCAGCGCCGGCAAGGACGTGCGCGTCGGCGGCAATATCGGCGTCGGCGTGCTGGATCTTGAACGCCTGCACGGCGGCGCGATCTACGTGCTGGAGCTGTCGTCCTACCAGCTCGAACTGGCGCAGAGTCTGCGCTGCGACGTTGCGGTGATGCTCAACATTTCGCCTGACCATCTCGGCCGTCATGGCGGCATGGATGGTTATGTTCAGGCCAAGCGCCGCATCTTCCGCAATCAGGGACCGGGCGATTGGGCCATCATCGGCGTGGACGATTCACGCAGCCAGGTGATGTGCACGCAGATCTCCGCCGAGAACCTGCGCCGCGTCGTGCCAGTGTCCGCCGAATACGGCCTCGGCCGCGGTGTGTCGGTGCTGGACGGCCGCCTGATCGACAGCGTGATGGGCCGCGCCATGGATGCGCTCGACATCAATCAGGCGCGCGCCATGCCGGGCCGTCACAACCACCAGAACGCCGCCGCCGCCTACGCCGCTTGCCGCGCGCTGGACATGGACCCGAGCGACATCCTGCACGGCATCATGACATTCCCCGGCCTCCCGCACCGTCTGGAGATGATGGGCGAGATCGAGGGCGTGCGCTTCATCAACGACTCCAAGGCGACCAACGCCCAGGCGGCGGAGCAGGCCCTGCGCGCTTTCCCGGACTCGTGGTGGATCGTCGGCGGCCGCCCGAAGGAAGAGGGGATCGACGATCTGGAGCCGCTCTTCTCCAGCATCCGCAAGGCTTATCTGATCGGTGAATCCACCGAGGCTTTCGCCCGCGTTCTCGCCGGCAAGGTTCCCTTTGAAAAGTGCCGCACGCTCGATGTCGCGGTCGATACGGCCTTCGCCGACGCCGTGGCTGCGGGCGAAAAGCGGCCGGTTGTACTTTTTTCACCTGCCTGCGCCAGTTTCGACCAGTTCCGCGATTTCGAGCAGCGTGGCGACGCCTTCCGGGGCCACGCCGCCAAGCTCGCAAAACGGCGGGCGATGAAGGAAACGGCGTAGCAGCCCATGCCCGGTTTCAGGCAGGTTTTCAGACGGTCAGACGTTTCGCCTCTGGCCGAGTGGTGGCGCGCGATCGACAAGGGTCTGATCGCGGCGGCGCTCATGCTGCTCGGCATCGGCCTGCTGCTCCAGCTCGCCACGGGTCCGGCGGCGGCCAGCACGATCGGGTTCGATGACCCGTTCCACTTTGTCTATCGCCAGGCCATTTTCGCCTTCGCCGCGGGCGTGGTTCTGATTTCGGTGTCGCTGTTCGATCCCGCATGGGCGCGGCGGATATGCGCCGTGCTGTTCATTCTCTCCTTCCTCCTGATGGCCGCCATCCTGCTGGTCGGGCACGAGGCGAAGGGCGCTCAGCGCTGGATCATGGTCGGCGGCGCCACCTTCCAGCCATCAGAGATCGTGAAGCCGGCGCTGGTCGTGCTCGCTGCGTGGCTGCTGGCGCAGCGCAAAGCGTTTCCCAACGTGCCATGGGCGCCCATCGCCTTCAGCTTCTACGCGGCGACTGTCGGTCTGCTGCTGCTACAGCCCGATGTGGGCCAAGCGGCGTTGTTGACCGCAGCCTTCATCACCGTCTTCTTCATTTCGGGTTTGCCCTGGACGTGGGCGGCCGCTTTCATCAGCGGCGGGGTTGGGCTTTGCGCGGGCCTTTACGCGCTGCTGCCTCACGTGCGCAAGCGCGTCGACAGCTTCCTCAACCCCACCGAATACGACACCTACCAGATCGACAAGGCGCGCGAGGCGTTGGAGCGGGGCGGAATGTTCGGCGTCGGCCCCGGCGAAGGCCGCGTGAAGCGCTCGCTGCCCGACGCCCACACCGACTTTATCTTTTCGGTGGGCGGCGAAGAGTTCGGGCTGATGCTGTGCGTCGTCATCGCGCTTGTGTTCGCCGTTATCACCATCAAGGGGCTGGCCGCCGCCGCGAACCTCTCCGACCCTTATCGCCGTGCGGCGGGCGCCGGTCTCTACACGCTGTTCGGTCTGCAATCGATCATCAACATGGCGGTCAATCTCAGCCTGATCCCGCCCAAGGGGATGACGCTGCCCCTGATCTCGTCGGGCGGCTCGTCCCTGCTGGGCACCGCACTGACATTGGGCCTTGCGCTCGCGCTCACCCGGCGCCAGCCCGACGCAGCCCTGCCGCCGATCCGCGTGAGGATGACATGAACGACGCCGTCCCTGTGAAACCGCTGGTCGTGATCGCCGCTGGCGGCACTGGCGGCCACATGTTCCCCGCGCAGGCCTTCGCCGACGAAATGCGCGCCCGCGGCTGGACCATCGCCTTGGTCACAGACGAGCGCGGCAAGGTTTACGCCAAGGATTTCCCCGCCGACTGGAAGCTGGAAGTGCAGGCTGCGACGTTCGGCTCAAAAGCCCCGCACAAGCTGATCGCATCGGCGCTGAAACTGCGCGCCGGCACCGCCGCCGCGCGCCGCAATTTCGAGAAAACCAAACCTTCGCTCATCGCGGGCTTCGGCGGCTATCCATCCTACCCCTCGCTGTCGGCGGCGCGGGCGATGGGCCTGCCCATCATCATCCACGAACAGAACTCGGTGCTCGGCCGTGTGAACCGGCTGTTTGCCAAGGCGGCCAAATATGTCGCCTGCGGTTTTGATCGTCTCGACCGTCTGCCGCCTGCCGCCGAAGCGCGCAAGCGCGTCGTCGGTAATCCCGTGCGCAACGCGATCAAGGCGGTGCGCGAGATGGCTTATCCTCCGCTGCCCGATGAAGGCCCGATCAACGTGCTGGTCACCGGCGGCAGCCAGGGCGCCCGCCTGTTCGGCGATGTGATCCCGCGCGCCATCTCCGCGCTGCCCGCGCCCCTGCGCGCCCGCCTCTCCGTGGTGCAGCAGGTGCGCGAAGAGCAGATCGGCGCCGTACGCGCCGTCTATGCCGAAGCGCAGGTGAAGTCGGAGATCAGCTCCTTCTTCAACGACATGCAGAAACGCCTGGCGGACGCGCATCTGGTGATCGCCCGCGCTGGCGCCTCCACCGTCACGGAACTCGCGGTCGTCGGCCGCCCCGCCATACTGGTCCCGCTCGCCATCGCCATGGACGACCACCAGACGGTCAACGCCGAAGGCATGGCCACGGGCGCCGCGGCGGACGTGGTGGCCGAAGGCCGCTTCACCCCCGAACACCTCGCGCCGCTGCTGGTCGAGCGCCTCGGCAATGCCGGCGTTCTGCAAGCCCGCGCCAAAGCCGCCCACCGCCTCGGCCGCCCCAACGCCGCCCGCGACCTGGCGGATCTGGCGGAAGAAGCAGCGGGCGTGAAGACGAGGGGATAAAGAACGGCGCGCGCCTTACCTTTTGCGCCGCTGCTTCCGGTCCAGAGTCCATGCGGCGCCCGCAAGGATGAGGCTCGCGACACCGAATATCAGGCCGATGGCGATGAGGATGTCCTTGAACTCGATCACCGGCTGACTTCCCGAAATCATCCGCACGCCGGTGAACCGGTAGAAACCTTTGTTGGCCAGTGAGAAATACGTGTCGTGCGCCAGAGCTGCGTTCGCCGCGAAGATCTTCATCGCCCACCAGAAGTTGAGGGCCATCAGAGGCGCCAGAATGCCGGGAAGAAGCGACAGGCCGATCTTCAAGCCGGAGCTGAGCGCGCTACGCCGCTGATTGCGAATGGCGGGACTGAACACGTCCATCTTCCTCGCCGCGCCGGGGCCTGCCGTTCAGGTCGGCTTGAGCTCAGCCGCAGGTCAAGGGTCAAATCCCGCTATCGCAGCGGCGATGTAGCGGAAACCGGGGCTTGACGCCTCGCCCCCGGCGCGGTCACTCATCCCCCATGCGCAGCACTCTCCCGTTTGACACTGGCCCCGTTCATTTCGTCGGCATCGGCGGTATCGGCATGTCCGGTATCGCGGAGGTGATACTGAACCTGGGCTATCAGGTCTCCGGCTCCGACGTGAAGGAAGGCCCCAACACGGCGCGCCTCGCCGCGCGCGGCGCCAAGATCATGATCGGTCACCGGGCCGAGAATGTGGAGGCCGCAGGCGCGCTGGTGATTTCTTCCGCCATCAAATCCGGCAATCCGGAGGTGGACGCCGCCCGCGCCCGCGCCATCCCGGTGGTGCGCCGCGCCGACATGCTGGCGGAACTGATCCGCCTGAAATGGACTGTCGCCATCGCCGGCACGCACGGCAAGACGACAACCACCTCCATGGTCGCCGCGCTGCTCGACGGCGTGGGTCTCGACCCCACCGTCATCAATG
>CAZJZQ010000096.1:0-12725 GCA_964550535.1 uncultured Rhizobium sp. | reverse complement strand
GGATTCGAACCTACGACCAGCCGATTAACAGTCGGCTGCTCTACCACTGAGCTACTGCGGAACTCGGTAGGAGGGCGGGGTATAACGCTCGCTGCGTAGGGGTGCAATCCCTCCTTCGCGCACGGGGCTCCCGGTTCGCGAAGACGCTGACATTCAAACGAAATACCGGGCATCGCGGGGCGGTTCGCGCAACACCCAAAGGAAAGGAGGCGGGAGCCAGAGGCTCCCGCAAAGGCGTTTGGGTGATGGTGGGGTGTCTTCAAGGGAAGACAGATTCACCATGCGCTAACGGGGTTAACGAGAGGTAAACAATAGCGGAGGGTTCAGGAATGGACGCTTGCCGCCGGGGTCCGCCCGTTGGACAACCTACCCCGCGCCGGCCACCACGCGGGCCATGGTCGCGAGCAACTCGTCCGGGTCGCAGGGTTTCTGGAGGACGGGGAATTCCGCGCTGGATATGTCCGCCTTGCCGGAATAGCCGGTGGTCAGCACGACGGGCATCAAGGGCCAGCGCCGGCGCACGCTGCGCGCGAGATCGAGCCCGCTTATCCCGCCCGGCATGACGATGTCCGACAGCACGGCGGTAAAGCGTTCCGCGTCGAGCAGGCTCATCGCCTCGCGGGCATTGGCGGCGAGGTGGCATGTGACGCCGGCATTCTCCAGCAGCAGGCGCGTCATCCCCGCCACGCTGGGATCGTCCTCCACCAGCAGAATCCTCTTGCCCGCCAGCGCCAGCGTAAGCTTCGGGTCCGCCCGCCATGTCTCGCTGCGCGCCACCGGCAGAGCGCGCGTGCTGCGCGGCAGATCGATGATGACCGTGACGCCCTCGCCGGGCGCCGTGCGCAGATAGGCCGCTCCGCCCGCCTGTTGCGCAAAGCCATAGACCTGCGCGAGCCCCAGCCCCGACCCCTTGCCCACTTCCTTGGTGGTGAAGAAGGGCTCGAACGCACGGCCCGCTATACCGGGCGGCATGCCGGGCCCGTTGTCCGCCACGGTGACGCGCACCGTCGCTTCACCGCGCACGATCGCGTTCTGCACGCTGATCGACAGTTGCCCGCCCTCCGGCATCGCATCGCGCGCATTCACCACGAGATTCAGCAGCGCCAGTTCGAACTGTCCCGCATCGGCATCGACCAGCCAGCGCTCCTGCGGCAGGTCGATTTCGATATCGATATCCTCGCCGATCGAGCGCGTCATCATCTCGCGGAGGGAGCCGATGAGGCTGACGGCGTCGAAGGTTTCTTTCTGGGACGCCTGGCCACGGGCGAACATCAATAGCTGGCGCGTAAGGCGCGCGCCCTTGTCCACCGCCTCGTTCATCGACTGGTACAAGGCCTCCCGGCGCTCGGGATCGTCCGTGCGTTGCAGCATCTTCACGCCGCCGGAAACAACGGCGAGCAGGTTGTTGAAGTCGTGCGCCACGCCCCCGGTGAGACGTCCCAGCGCCTCCATCTTCTGCATGTGGGCGACCTGCTCCTGCGCCTGTTGCAGTTCGATCTGCGCCCGGCGCCGTTCGGTGAAGTCGCGTGTGATCTTTGCGAAACCGATCAGGTGACCGCGATCATCATGGATCGCGTCGATCACCACATTGGCCCAGAACAATTCGCCGCTCTTGCGGACGCGCCATGCCTCGGCCTCATAGCGGCCTTCCCTCGCCGCCGTCTCCAGCGCGATCAGCGGCATGCCCGCCGCCTTGTCGCCATCGGTGTGGAAGGTCGAGATATGCCGCCCGATGATCTCGTTGGCGCTATACCCCTTGATACGCTCGGCGCCCGCATTCCACGTCGCCACCGTGCCGTCGGCGGTCAGCATGAACAGCGCACAGTCCATCACGCTGGCCACCATCAGGCGCAATTGCCGCTCGCTCTCGGAGAGGCGCACCTGCGCCGCCTTGTCGGCGGTTACGTCGCGCGCGATGACATAGTTGTTGTCGCCCTCGCGCGTCGCATTCCACGACAGCCATACCCAATGCCCGTCCTTGTGGCGGTAACGGTTCTCGAACCCCACCACCGTACCGCCCTCGGCCAGCAGCGGCTTCAGATCCATCGCCGCGCTGCGATCATCCGGGTGGATCAGGTCGATCAACCGGATCGACTGGATCTCTTCATCGGGATAGCCAAGCGTTCGCTGCCAGGCGTGACTGTTGAGCATCCTCAACCGGCCGTCGATCACGGAGATGACGCCCAGCAGGTCCTGCGAGGTTTCCCAGAACCGGTCGCGCAGGCGCTCAGCCTCCTTCGCCTTGGCCAGCGCCAGCCCCGCCTGCTCCAGCAGGTCACGGTTGCGCTCCTCCAGACGTTGAGCGACGGAATGGATGCCGGTGATGTCGGTGTTGGTGCCGAACCAGCGTGTGATTGTTCCCGTGCGATCACGCAACGGCACAACGCGCGTCAGGAAGGGTTTCAACAGGCCGTCGCGGCCCCGCATCGGGAACACCATCTCATCGGTTTCCCCGCGCGCCTTCACTTCCTTCCACTTCGCCGCCACCAGCGGGAAAATCTCGGGATCGTGGATTTTCTCCAGCCCTTCGCGGCCGATCTCCGCGACGTCCATGCCGGTATAGGACAGCCACGCCTCGTTAACCCAGATGATCCCGCCCTCGGCGTCGGATATCCAGCAAGGCGTCGGCAACCGCCGCGCCAACTCCCGGAACGGCAGGTCTTCAACAGAAGGTTCTATCGACAAGCTGATGTCACCCGCACCCCGAACCAACGCATAAACGCACTGGACCGCGACCGGTTCCAGCGCGGTCGAGCAGAAATATTTCCCGGGAATCACTGGGCCGTGGGCTGCTCGCTAAACTCGAAGCGGCGCCGTTGCCCCTCAGACTCATCTACTGCGGGCGCAGCAGACGCAACGCGGCCCGCGGTCTTCGTCTGCGCCCGCGTTTCAACCATCGCGTTTCCCGCAGGCGACGCCGGGCTGGCGCTTTTCTCGTCGTCCCTGCTCGTCAAAGCTCCATCTGCACTAGCAACAGGCTCCACAGGCACGACTGGCGGCGCGGCAATATGGATCGTCTCAGCGGCGCGCGGTTGGGCCACCTCGCGCTCATCGCGCGAACGGTCGTGGAAATAGCTCAGCGCAGCGAACACCACGCCAGCGAGCGTCAACATGACGCCCACGACCGATAAAAAGACCATCAGGCCTGAAGATCGCTCGGCCACTATTCGATCACCTTCCGCTCGAACACATAGTTTGCCTGTTTCCACTCGTCCGCGACGCGCAGCCACAACTCGATCTGCACGGTCACCTCATCGCCGCGCGCCACCCGCCGGTCGCACTTGAAATCAGCAATGACGATCGCGGGCCGATTGACGCCAGCTGTCGCGCCCGTGCCGTCGTTCTTGTCGAGATCGTAGGTCGCCTTGGGCCGCCCTCCCATGGTGCTTCCGCCATATAGCTCAACCGGAATATTGCTCAGCCTTCCGTGCGTGGTATTGCACTTGGCTCCCATGTTCGAGAATGACTGCCACCCCACCACGCTGCCGCTTCGCGCCTTGAGGGCCGCATAGGCGACCTCGCGGTCACCCGCAGAAGTAAGCCGGAACATCATTCTGAACTCGTCGGCATCGGTGAAGATCGGCGGCGTCGCCGCGATGTTGACGGCGTCCGCCGCCGTAGTCTGCCGCACGCCCTGCCAGTCAGCGACCTGCGCCGATGCACTTCCGCAAAGTGCGATCGACGCCGTCATGAGAATATACCGCATTGTTAGCCCCCCTTACCTGCACGTAAGCGCGCAACTTACAAAATAGTCTGTCGCCTACCGGTCGAACAAGGCGGCATGATGTGGGCAATGCAGCATCCACGCTGGATCGCGAAGATGAAACCCCGCCCGGCTCGCGCCGGGCGGGGTTATTAGAATCGCTATGCCTACTGGACTACTCCGCCTTCTTCGCGGGCGCGCTACGTTCCTGCACCCGCGCGCCAGCGAGGATGCCGTGCAGCGCATAATTGCCCTCGTGGCAGGCATATTCGTAGATCTGGCCGTCCATGGGCGCGAACTCGTACTCGCCGCCCCACGGCGCATCCCATATCGTGGGATCTTCCACGGTAAACGCGTAGTGCAGCCGCTGTTCACCGACGCGCGTGAAGCGTTCCACGACCTTCAGGTCCTTCCACGAACCCATGAACGACTGGTATTCCGGCAGGTGGGTCGTTTCGACCACCAGCGTGTCGCCTTCATACCAGCCAATGCTGTCGCCGAAATACGGGCGCACATCATCCGTGCGGTGCTTGGAGTTGAGGCGGATGATGCGCGCATCATGGTTCATCTCCACCTCGATAATCACCGCCTCGGGCGACTGAACGATATGGTAGTTGTTGTTGTAGAACCCGTTGTGGAACATGGGCGGGCCGCCATTGCGGCCGAAGCCGATGATGCAGCGCTCGCCCAGCGACCGCGTCTCCGGATCGCTGAACGATCCCACAGGCGGGATGCCGCGCGGCGGAACAGCGGCGCCGGTCTTGCGTGCGGGCGGACGCCCGTTCGGCGTGGTGATCAATGACGTGCGCGGCTCTCCGCCGACGCGCATCACACGGTTGCCGGGGTCGAGCCAGAAGCGGTTGTATCCGCCGACTTCGCCGCCCGCCGCCTGGAATTCCGGACGCGACACGCTCGACGGCGCGACATAATCCGCCGGGGCGTCGGGGTCTGTCGGCTGATTGCCTTCCTCGACTTCGATCTCGACGGCACGCTCCATCTCCGCCACTTCTTCCTCGGTGAAGACCAGACGGTCGCCCAGGTTCGGGCGGCGCGTGATCGGCGTCAGCGTGGTGTTGTGCCAGTAACCCTGGATGTCCGGCACGCCGAAAGCGGTCTTCGGCGGCGTGTAGGCGCCTTGGGCGCCGCCTGTCTGCGCCGCCGCAACGAACGCGCCGGACGTAGCCAGCATCGCCGCGGCCAGCGCGGCGCCGAGCGCGAGTTTCAGACGGGTTCGCACGGGAGGACCTCCAGTTATCATATTCGCCATACCGGCATTTCAGATTCTGCGCGGGCAACCTACTCCTGACAGCGACAGGCCCGCAACCCGGCGACGCTTCACGGAAACGAGCGCCGCCCGCGAAAACGCTCTCCCGGCAGGGACCAGAAGGAGCTTCCCATGGCGCGGCGGCGCCCAATTCCACAGTCCAATCAGACGGTGAACTATTCCTGCCCCGTCATCGCCGCGACGCCCGCGTCGGGCTTGGGCGCCTGAGGCATCGCGCCGGTGCGGCGCATGTTGGACATGATCTGCATCGCCTGTCCGAACTCGGCCTTGGACAGCGCGCCATCCTTGTCGCCGTCGACCATGGAGATATAGCCCTTCAGCGGCGCAAAGCGCGGATCGTTCCGGAACTCCGCCGCCGTCAGCTTGCCATCGCGATCATCATCGAAGGCGCCGAAGGTGACGTTCTGCTGCAACTGCCGCATCCAGTCGTCCTTGCGATCTTCCACCGTCTCGTCCTTCCAGCGGAAGCGCATGAAGGTGAACAGCATCTCTTCCGAGGTCTGCTCGCCGAACGTGACCTTCATCTTCGGATCAGGGTTGGCGCGGTTGCCGTCCGAATTGTCGAACACATAGTCCGCGATCAGCAGCGAACCGGCCGGAACCTCCAGCATCGGCTTGAAGTGGTATTCGCGCTGCCAGCCGAAATCATAACGCGGCTGGTTCAGCAGGATTTCCTCTCGTCCGTCCGGATAGCGGATCGTCAGCTTGGTGGAATAGCAGCGCGAGTGACAATGCGGCTGCGTTCCGAAGATCAACGCATCGTGCGGGAACTCCAGATACGCCGTTTCATGGTGCCGCGCCGCGCCCGCCGGAATCTCCAGCGAGAAGTCCGTCACCGAAATCTGCCGCAGGATGTATTTCGGCTCCTCCTTGTAGAAGTAATAGCCAACCTCCGTCTCGTCCTTGATGGCCTGGCCGGTGGATGTGTAGTGCATCTGCCATGCGAACGATCCGTTCGGCGGCACGTAGATGCCCGTGTCCGCCGGCGTCAGGTTCGCCTCGCCGCCCGGACCATATCCGCCCAGCGACGTGTTCCACGAGAAGCCCCGGCCATCCTCGCGCACTTCAGGGATCCAGCCAGCCAATGCGTGGTGAACCGACGCCGAAGCATTGGCCCACGCCGTCGCCTTCAGCCATTTGCCTTCGCCGAAATTCGTCGCGACCGAGCGGTCCTGATAGTCGATGATGCCGGACGCAGGCACGTCATACGCCGGGATTTTCACCACCACGTCCGGCTCGCCCAGCGGCCATTTCGGGGGCGTGAACTTCCTTTCGGCCAACGGATCGCCGCCCTCGCCGCGCGGCGCACCCGCTTCGATCCAGTTCACCAGCGTCAGAACCTCATCCTTGCCGAGGTTCATGTCGTTGGACCACACGCCGTAATGCGCATCAGCATGGAAGGGCGGCATGCGCTTCGTGCGCAGCGACTCCCGGATCATCGGCGCAAAGCCCTTGACCACCTGATAGCTCGACATGGCGAACGGACCCATGCCGCCCTCCGTGTGACAGACCACGCAATTCTCGGCCAGGATCGGCGCGACATCCTTCGCATAGGAGATCTTCGCGAACTCCTTCGCCCTGGCGCGATCGGGAAAGGACAGGGCCGCGCCCTTCACGCCGTCGGCGGCGACTTTCACCGGCTGGCCGGCCAGCACCGAATCCAGCGCCGCCTTCGCATCGCCGCGCGCGGAGAACTTCATCCCCTTCGCCATCGAACCATCGACCGGGCCGTGATAGGCGACCGCCCAGTTCTGCTTCGGCGACACCACGAACACCTCGCCCGTCGTCTTCACGCCCAGCGACCGGCCGACAAGCTGCAACTCGTCATCAAGCACCGGCAGATCAAGACCGGCATACGCCTTCTCGATGCTCTCGCGCGTGTCGTCGAGGCTGGAGGCGATCAGCATGAACTGCACGCCCTTCGCGGCGTACTCGGCCTGCATCGCTTTCAACGCGGCGACGGTCTTCTCCGACGCCTTGTCGTTCGTCGCCACGCTGGCCAGCACGATGGCGGGGGCGGCGGCGTGATAATACAGCTCATGGCCCACGCCATTCTGGTCGGGCAGCATGAAGTTGTCGGCGCGCTGCGGCGCGCCCGCCGGCGCGGAGATCGCGGCGCCAGACCAGAGCGCGAATGCAATGGCGGCGGCCGAAGCCGCTCCCAACGCGGCGATGCCAGTCGTGCGGTGCTGCATATGCTCCTCCCGGTATTTTTGCGGAGCATGGTGCCGGTTATCCTTCGCGGCAATGCGTATTGCCGCAGGCGCCCTCGCGGCAAGCGCCGATTTATTCGTTCACATGATGGCGAGCGTAACAGGGACTACTGGATCACCGCGAAGCCGAAGGCCTCGAAGATCACGCCTGCCTCGTCCGACGCCAGGAACACGCCGAACTCCGGGGTGCTCTCGTTGCCCCCCTGAACCAGCGCAACGGGATAGGTGACAGGCGTGTGGCTTTCGCCGGGGAATATCCCCACGACCGCAACCTTGTCGCCCGCCGCTGCGGCGTCAGTGCCATAGACAATCCCCGCCGCGGCCTCGCCGGCTTCAACAAAGCGCAGCGCCGCGCGCACGCTCTCGGTGCGCGCCACCTTGCCCGCAACACTGTCCCACGCCCCCATCCAGGTCAGCGCTTCCTTGGCGTACCGGCCCGCCGGCACGCTGTCGGGATCGGCCAGCGCGAGCGTGCCGCCATTGAGCGCGCCCGCAAGATCGCCGCCCGGCGCCAGCTCCAGCGTGAAGGCCGCATCCGCCGGCGCAATCATCACCAGCGTATTGCCCAGCAGCGAGCGCCGCGACACAGGATCGATCAGCTTGCGCTCGTCGAGATAGTCCATCCACGCCTCGTCAGCGGACATGAAGACATCTGCATCCGCGCCCTGCTCGATCTGGCGCGCCAGATCGGAACTCGCCGCAAAATTCAGCACCGGCCTGGGCTCGCCGGTCGCCGCATAGGCGTCAGCGACCGCGCCCATCACATCGGTCAGGCTCGCCGCCGCAAACACCCGCACAGGCTCCGCGGTTTCCGGCGCCGCCTGTTCCCCCGCCGGCCCGCCGCACGCCGCCAGCAACAGGCCGAAAGCCGCAATCACCGCCATCCGCAGTCCTCCCCCTGCGAAGCTGGGGGAGGTGGATCGCCGCGTCTTCGCGGCGAGACGGAGGGGGCTGGCCGCGGCGCGGCCGGAGAAATGTTTCCTCAGCATAAAATGCTCCTGTCGATGTCCGCGACGAATCGCAACCTAGAGTGCATGTGTCTTCACAACCGCCCACGCCGCTTTGCCCTGCGCCAGCGCCAGCTCGCTCACCGCCTCCCGCGTCACGCGCGACAGGATGCGGCCCACGCCTGTCTCCAACGCAACCAGAGCCGGCCCGTCATCCTCCGTAACGATGCCGGTGACACGCCCTTCCCAGACATGGCGCGCCGACAGTCCGCGCGGCGCTTCCGCCGCCAGCAACACATTGTCCGCCCGCACCCACGCGCCCGCGCCCTCGCGCCCGGCCATCGAAGCCGCCTCGACACGCGCCCCGGCGTCCCGCCGGTCCAGCAATCCCGCGAACGCCGCCGACGCCATCACCTGACCAGCAGGACCGTGCGCCACAACCGCACCGTCACGCACCGCGATCAGATGATCGGCTAGTTCCGCCGCCTCCTCCACCTGGTGCGTCACCACCATCATCGGCAGACCGCGCTCGCGCGCCATCTCACGCAGCAACCGCACGAACGCCCTCCGCCGCCGCCCGTCCAGCGCCGCGAACGGCTCGTCCAGCAACAACAACTCCGGCGCCGACAACACCGCCCGCGCCAGAGCCACCCGGCTTTTCTCTCCCCCGGAAAGATTCCGCACCGGCCGGTCGAGCAGGTCCAAAATTTCCAGGCTTCGCGCAACCCTCTCAACCGCATCCCCGGCGAAGGTAGAGCCTGACCTCATCGCCCGCTTCGCCGCGAACGCCAGATTCCCGCGCACGCTCAGATGCGGAAACAACCGCGCATCCTGAAAGACCAGCCCCACGCCGCGCAGATGCGGCGGCACGTGCGCCTTGCCCTCATCCAGCACGCGTCCGCCCATCACGATGCGCCCGCTCTCGATCCGGTTCAGCCCCGCCAGAGCGCCCAGCAACATCGACTTGCCCGCGCCCGAAGGCCCGAACACCACGCTCACGCCATCCAGAGGCGCACGGAAATCCGCGCTCAACCGGAACGCGCCGCGCCGGACACTCACGCCTTCGGCGACAAGCTCGCTCATGCCAACAGCCTGCGCCGCGACCAGCGCGCCAACCCCTCAGCCGCCGCCAGCCCGGCCAGCGCCGCCGTCAGCGATATCCCCGCCAGCCGCAATGCGCGCTCCTCGCCGCCCGGCGTCTGAAGCGCGGAATAGATCGCCAGCGGCAGGGTCTGCGTCTCGCCCGGCACGTTCGACGCAAAGGTGATGACCGCGCCAAACTCGCCCAGCCCCGCCGCGAACGCCGTCACCGCCCCCGCCAGCACGCCCGGCCACGCCAGCGGCAACGCGATCGACCTGAACCTGTCCCACGGCCCCGCGCGCAGCACCGCCGCCGCCTGAAACAGGCCCGGGTCCGTCGCCTCGAACGACATGCGTATCGCGCGCACCATCAGCGGGAAGGCCATCACCGCCGTCGCCAGCGCCGCGCCCTCCGCCGTGAAGGCCAGCGTCACGCCGAACGTCTCCTCCAGCCAGCTCCCCACCGGCCCGCGCCGTCCGAACGCAAGAAGCAGCAGAAACCCCACCAGCACCGGCGGCAGCACCAGAGGCAGGTGCGCCACCATATCCAGCACGCTCTTGCCCGGAAACCTCGGCCGCGACAGCGCCCATGCAAACGCCACCGCCACCGGCAACGAAAACGCCACCGCCCGCCCGGCCACGCCAAGGCTGGTCATCAGCGCCGTCAACTCATCCGCCGTCAGCATCAACGCGCCTGCACATTTCACCGTTGGTTTTCTTCGCGTATAGCGCCCGATCTGGCAAGATACGCACCCGGCTGACGCTGGCGGCGTCTTGCGCTATCATCCTGCGCGTTGGGTTGAGTATGGCCGCGTCTCGTGCGCCGTTCATGAAGGGGACACCACAAATGCAATCGAAAAATCCGGAGCGCGAGGAAATGAGCATCCTCCGCATCATTCTGCTCATGACCGGCATTGCGATCCTCACAGGACTGGGCGGCGCGGCCCTCGCAATCGCTCTGAAACTCGAAGGCACGCCCCTGTGGCTGAGCGTGCTGACCGGAGCGATCGCGGGGGGCGCCTGCGCCATCCTCTTCGCCCGCCGCCGCTCCAAAGCGTCGCTTGACAACCACGGTTGACACACGCTACATGTATCCTGTAGTTGTCACATGATCGAAGTCGTCACGACATCCGCTTATGATGACTGGATAGGTCATCTGCGGGACCGCAACGCTAGGGCAAGGGTCGTCGCACGTGTCCGGCGTCTTACTCTCGGCAACCCGGGAGACGTGAAGCCGGTTGGCGGCGGCATTTCGGAAATGCGGATCGACTACGGCCCCGGCTACCGGGTCTATTACATGCAGCGCGGCGAGTTGCTCGTCATCCTGCTGTGCGGCGGCGACAAGTCCACGCAGGACAAGGACATCGAGAATGCCAAAGATTATGCAAAAGCCTGGAAAGACGAAAACGGCGGCTAAGGTCACGTTCAAACGCTACGACACCGCCGATTACCTCGAAACCGAGGAGGATATCGCCGCCTATCTCGAAGCGGTGATGGAAGAGGGTGGCGACGATCCCGCTTACGTCGCCGCCGCGCTTGGAGATGTGGCCCGCGCGCGCAATATGAGCCAGCTCGCGCGCGACTCCGGCCTCACCCGGCAGGGTCTCTACAAAGCGCTGTCCGGCGAGGGCGACCCCAGCTTCGCCACCGTAATGAAAGTCGCGAAGGCGCTCGGCCTCCAGCTCACCTTCAAACCCGCGGCCTGAGCCCACATTGCCCGCCCAACTCCACATCACCGCCCTCGGCGCGCAGGGCGACGGCGCCGCCAGCCATGAGGGCCGCACCATCCACGTGCCGCTGACCCTCCCCGGTGAAACCATAACGGCGGAGATCGACGGCGCCCGCGCGCGCCTCCTCTCCATCGACACGCCCAGCCCGGATCGCGCCGCCCCCAAATGCGCGCACTATGGAGCCAAAGAAGCAAGCTGCGGCGGCTGCACGCTCCAGCACCTGTCCGCCGCAACCTACCTCGCCTTCAAGCGGCAGCTCGTCATCGACGCTCTCGCCGCCCAGCGCATCGGCGCGCCCGTGGCTCCCGTCATCGCCATCCCGCCGCGCACCCGCCGCCGCGCCGCCTTCGCCGCCGCACGCAAGGGGCGCGAGATTATCGCCGGCTTCCACGGCCGCCGCAGCCACACGATCACCCCCATCACCGATTGCGCCGTCCTCACGCCCGGCCTCTTCGCGCTGATCCCGAAACTGAAATCACTCGCCGCCATCGCCGCCCAACCAAAGGACGCGCTCACCCTCTGGGTCACCGAGACGGACACCGGCGCCGACCTCTCCATCACCGGCGCACGCAAGGGCCTCTCCGCCGACGACAAGCAGCGCCTCATCGCCGAGGCGCAGGCCGCCGGCCTCGCCCGCCTCTCGCTCAACGGAGAGCTTCTGATCGCCCTGCGCCAGCCCGTGATCCGCGCCGGCGCCGCCTTCCTCACGCCTCCGCCTGGCGGCTTCCTGCAAGCCTGCGCGCCTTCCGAATCCGCCATGGCGCAACTCGTGTCCGAAGCCATCGGCCCCGCGCGTCGCGTCGCCGATCTCTTCGCCGGCGCCGGCACGTTCTCATTGCGCCTCGCCGCCAGCGCCACCGTGCACGCCGTCGAAAGCGACGCCCCCGCTCTCGCCGCGCTGGAAAAATCCGCCCGCGCCAC
Organism: uncultured Rhizobium sp.; assembly: GCA_964550535.1. Classification (GTDB taxonomy): domain Bacteria; phylum Pseudomonadota; class Alphaproteobacteria; order Caulobacterales; family Hyphomonadaceae; genus UBA7672. The sequence continues at coordinate 846 of CAZJZQ010000096.1, read as the reverse complement.
CCCCACGCTCAAACCCGTGACGACAGAGCGCCGCGACCTCTTCCGCCGCCCGCTCACGCCGCCCGAACTCAAACGCTTCGACGCCGTGGTGATCGACCCGCCCCGCGCCGGCGCCGAGGATCAGACCCGCCAGCTCGCCGCCTCATCCGTCCCGCGCATTGCGATGGTCAGCTGCAACGCAACCACCTTCGCCCGCGACCTCCGCATCCTCATCGACGGCGGCTACAAACCCACACAAATCACCCCCATCGACCAGTTCCTCTGGTCGCCGCATATCGAGGTGGTGGCTGCGTTGAAGCGGTAGATTATCTTTACCAGCGTTGCCGTTTTCCTCCCCCATGCGTAGCGTGGGGGGAGGTGGATCGCGCCTGCTTGGGCGCGAGACGGTGGGGGCCGCCGGTGAAAGTGGATCGCACGACTCTGCAACACGCGCGCAAGCTTCGGCAAGCGCTGACGAACGCCGAGACAATCCTGTGGTCGCGGCTACAGAAACGCAAACTCGCCGGATGGAAATTCCGGCGCCAGCATCCCGTCGGCCCCTACATCACAGACTTCGCCTGCCGCGAAGCAATGCTGATTATCGAGATCGATGGCGAAACACATTCAAGCACGGATGAACGGCGCCACGACGCACGGCGCACCGCATTTCTGGAGACGCACGGCTGGAGCGTCGTGCGGTTCTGGAACGCGGAAATCTACGAAAATCTCGACGGCGTATTGCGCGGGATCGAGATACGGCTGGTAAAGCCACGCTAGCGGCGGCCCCCACCGTCTCGCGCCCAAGAAGGCGCGTGTCCAGCCATGATTGGGGTTACAGAAGCGCGCGGTTAGATGGGTGACAGATTT
>CAZJZQ010000095.1:0-12730 GCA_964550535.1 uncultured Rhizobium sp. | reverse complement strand
AGATCGCCATGACGGCGATCTTGCGGGCGACCATCGCGCCCACGCCGCCGCCCACCACAAGGCCGCCTGCGATGATGGCCAGCGTCACGCCGTCCAGCGGCCAGGCCATCCAGAGCGTGGTGAGGATGGCGATGGCCATGCCGATCATGCCGTTGCGCGCGCCCTTGCGGGACGTTTCAGGGCTGGACAGCCCGCGCAGCGAGAGGATGAACAGCACGCCTGAGGCGAGATAGAGCAGGGCGGCGATATTGGCGGTCATGGCGTGGGCGTCCCCCGAGGGATTGGGTCAGGTCGGCGCAGGGCGCGGCTTACTTCGCTTCGGCCTTGGCCACCGGTTTTTCTTTTTTCTTGTACATGGCCAGCATGCGCTGGGTGACGAGGAAGCCGCCGAAGATGTTCACGGCGGCCAGCGCCACGGCGACACCGCCCATGCCTTTGGAAATCCAGAGGTCGGTGGTCATCACATCGCCTGATCCGGCAGCGGCGGCGACCAGCGCGCCAACGATGATGACCGAGGAGATCGCGTTGGTGACGGCCATCAGCGGCGTGTGCAGCGCGGGCGTAACCGACCACACGACATAGTAGCCGACGAAGATCGCCAGCACGAAGATGGCGAGGCGGAAGATCAGCGGATCGACGCCGATGCCTCCTCCGGGGCCGGCGGCGTAGGCCGGTGCGGCGAGAGCAAGCGCCGCAACAGCGAGGCAGCCTGCAATCTTCATCATGGGGTTCAGCATGGTGTCCGGCCTTTCAGCCCAATTCGTTCTTCATCCTCCGGCGCGGCGGACGGGGTTCAGCCGTCCTTGAGCGCCGGGTGCACCACTTCACCGTCGCGCGTGACCACGGCGGCTTTCACAATCTCGTCGTCCCACTTCGGCGACAACACGCCGCCCTCGCCCGTGAGCAGGGGAACCAGCGCAAGCAGGTTCTTGGCGTAGAGCGCGGACGCGTCGGCCGCGACGTGGCTGGGCAGGTTGGTATAGCCCGCCACCTTCACGCCGTTCACGTCGATGATCTCGTCCGGCTTCGACAGGGGGCAGTTGCCGCCCTGGCTGACGGCCATGTCCACGACCACGGAGCCGGGGCGCATGGACTTCACCATGTCCTCGGTCACCAGCACGGGCGCCGCACGGCCGGGGATCAGCGCGGTGGTGACCACGATGTCCTGCCTGGCGATGTGGGCGGCGACCAGTTCGGCCTGTTTCTTCTGGTATTCAGGGCTCATCGCCTTGGCGTAGCCAGCGGCGGTTTCGGCGGCCTTGAACTCGTCATCCTCGACCGCGATGAACTTCGCGCCCAGCGAGGCGACCTGCTCCTTGGCGGCGGGACGAACGTCCGTTGCAGTGACCACGGCGCCAAGGCGGCGCGCGGTGGCGATGGCCTGCAAGCCCGCAACGCCTGCGCCCATGATGAAGACTTTCGCGGCGGCGACGGTGCCGGCGGCGGTCATCATCATCGGAAGGACGCGGCCATAGAGGTTCGCGCCTTCGACGACGGCGCGATAGCCGGCGAGGTTGGCCTGCGACGACAGCACGTCCATCACCTGGGCGCGCGTGATGCGGGGAACCATTTCCACGGCCACGGCGACAAGGCCGGCGGCGGCCCATTTCTTCGCTTCCGCCTTGGCGTTGTAGGGCTCCAGCAGGCCGACGAGCGCCGCGCCTTTGGGGATCAGCGCCAGTTCGGCGTCGTCCGGCGCGCGCACCTTCAGCACCACATTGGCGCCTTTCAACGCGCCCTCGGCGGAGGCGGAAACCTCGGCGCCGGCGGCGGTGTAATCGGCGTCGCGGATACCGGCGGTGACGCCGGCTCCGGCCTCGATGGCGATGGTGTGGCCGAGGCCGATGAATTTCTTGACCGTGTCAGGCGTCGCCGCGACACGGCGGTCGCCAGCCCGGCGTTCCTTGAGGACAGCTATGCGCATGATGTGAAACTGTGACGGGAGCTAGAGCAGGGCCGAGCCGAGCCAGATCAGCCCCTGGAGGAACACTGCGACGACGCACAGCCCCACCACGGTCGCGATCCAGGCGCCGCCCAATTTCATCAGCAGACCGGCGATGACGCCGAACGCCGCAAATCCGATCAGCGCGCCGATCCACGGAACGCCCATCGTCAGCGTGAAGGTGGCGTAGCCGATAATGAGCAGCATCAGCAGGCTGCCCCACGCGGAGAACACGCCGAAGCCCTTCCACATGCCGCGGCGGGCGGCCATGTCCATGTAGGCGGGCGTGTGCGCGGGCGGAATCTCGATCGGACCCTTGGGTGCGGTTTCGGCATGGGCCATGTCGATGAATCTCCCCGGAGTGACGTGGAGGGGCTATGCCCCGGCGGTGGCCATGTAACCGGATCGTGAGCGCTTGAAAAGCGCCCACAAGGCCGCATTGTCCGGATTCCGCGCTGGTCAGACGAGCTATTTCTTTCGTTTCCGCCCAAAGGGCAAGCCGCCTGGGGCGTTTCCTTGCCGGAAAAGCGCCTGAGATACGTTGCCTGACAGAGTCTAGCCGGATCAGATCCCCGGCGCCGGGATTGGGGGCTAAAGCCCCGCCGGCCGCGCCTCGATCACGCGGACGGATTCGGAGTAGCGCCATTCCTGCAACAATGTACGCAGCGCCGCGACGAAGGCGAGCGGCTGGTCGAGCATCACGTGGTGGCGTGCTTCGGGGATTTCGATGAAGGGCACCTGCCGGTTCAGAAGTCCGCGCATGTAGTCGCCGACATCGTCTTCCCAGATCACCGACTTGTCGCCCTTCATCAGCGCGATGCGGCAGCGGGCGTCCTTCAGCAATTCCTCCGGCGGGCGCGAGACGGAGAAACGCTGCCAGATCGCGGGATCGAATTTCCAGCCCCACCCCTCGGCGCCGTCCGGCCCCGGCTTCTTCGCCAGCGACCAGCGCGCGATATAATCCATGATGTAGTGGTTCTCGCACGGCTGCGGCGGGGCCAGACGGAAGCGGGCGAGGGCGGCGTCCAGTGTGGGATAGACCTTGCCGCCGCGCACCGGCGGCGGTCCACGGCGCGGACGATCGGGCGGGTTCACGGGCGTATCCACGATGACGACGCCGGTGAAACGGTCGCCGTAATCGGCGGCGGCGAGAATGGTGACGAAGCCGCCGAAGGAATGCGACACGATGATCGGCTTTTCTTCGTGACGGAAAAGCCCCGCCGCTTCGCACACGGCGAGTTGTTCGCGTGCGAACACATCCATCGAATAATTTTCACGCCAGTCTGAATCGCCCATGCCCGAGAAGGTCATGGCGACGACGTGGTAATCATCCGTCAGATACGGGGCGATGAAATCCCACCAGTGCGCGTGCGCGCCATTGCCATGCACCAGAAGAAGCGGCGGCTTCGACCTGTCGCCCCAACGCTGGTAGTGGATGCGGGCGCCTTCGGATGTCGTCCAGCCGGTTTCATAGGGCTGGCTCACAGCGGTCTCGAACCATTGCGGCGCCGGCGGTTGCGCGCCCTTGTACACGGCCAGCGGCCCTTGTTCGGAGGGCATTTCCAGCGGTTGGTCACGGACAATCTTGTCGTCGGGATCGGGCATGACGCTTCCTTTTGCGATTCGTCACTAAGCGCGGCCGGGAGGTGAGGCAAGCCGGGGCGGCCGGGCCTCAACTCTTCGGCTTGAACGCGATCATCACATTGCCCTGCCATGCTCCGGGAGAAGCCGTCCCGGCGGCTCAGCGTCAGCGCTTGGGCTTGGGCTTGTAGGCCAGCAGCACGTTGCCCGGCGCCTGGCCGAACATGCCGTAGCCCGATTGCACCAGCAGGAGGCCGTTGCCCGCCACCATCGAGCCCGCATCCACCGCGCCGCCCTTGCCGGGGACGCCGTTGACCGTCTGGAAGTCGCCAGCCGTTCCTGTCGACCACAGCTCCTCGCCTGTGGCCCTGTCCAGAATGTGCACCACGCCGCTCAGCGACGCGGCGACCACCACATCGCCAATGACAGTCGGCGCAGCGGAGAAGGCCGTGCCGCGTCCGCATATCCGGCGCTGCGCCTCGGGAACACTGGTGCAATCAGGCGTCGGCGTGAACGACCATTTCACCTCGCCCGTGGCGGCGTCGAGAGCATAGAGGCCCGACTTGTAGGCTGGCGTCCCGTCCCACTCGCCCGCGATCGGGCGGCCGACGCTGGAGATCGGCACGAACACGAGATCGCGGTCATACGCGATGCCCCAGTGCACGCCGCCCAACGCGCCGCCCGTGCCGATGGCGCGCCGCCACACGACTGCGCCCGTATCGGGGTTCAGCGCCCAGGCCGAGCCGGATTTCTGGCCTGCAAAAACATACTCCGCGCCGTTCGACAGCTTGCCGAGGATCATCGACGCGCCGAAATCGACATCGCGATAGACGGTTTCATCGGAGCCGACGCAGTTAAGGCGGTCGGCAGCCGGATTGAGTCCACAGCCCGCATTGTAGATGTCGCGCGGCGTGGCCTGATGGCTCCACTTCTGTTTGCCGTCCTTCAGGCCGATCGCGATGATCGCGTTGGTGTTGGCGTGCGCGGGCGGCGAGTTGCTCTCGCCCGTGCCGAAGAAAATCAGTCCGCGCTTCTCATCGACGGCGGGCGAGTTCCAGATCGGCGCGCCCGAAGGCCCCAGCAGCATCTTGCCGTCTCCCCGGTCACGGATCGGAGCGGCAGGCGGCAGCGTGTTGTAACGCCACTGTTCCGCGCCGGTCTTCGGATCGAGTGAAAGGATATGGCCCTGGTTGGTGCAGCATTCGTGGTTGTTGTCCGCCGCCGCCATGATCTCGAACTGCGACACGGGAACGATCACGCGGTCGCGCAGCACCACGGGCGTGCCGGTAGTGATGGTGTGAGAATAGGCGGCGACGCTTTTCGTCCACACCGCCTTGCCGGTGCGCGCATCCACGGCATGCACGGTCGAATCGAGTCCGCCGAAGACGAGCAGCGGCGTGCCGTCCGCCGTCACGCCATAGCTGGCGCTGGTGCGCAGAGGGGCGTCGCCCGGTGCGGTATAGACCCACTTCAGGCAGGGCGAGCCGGTATTGCTGAGATCGATGGCGTACATCGCGCCCGCATCGGCGACGGGCAGGTACATCGTGTCGCCCACGATCGCCGGTTGCGAACGCATCGTCGTCGCATCCGGGAAGGCCATCGACCAGGCCAGTTCCATGTTCGACATCTGCGCGCGGGAAAGGCTCGCCTGCGACGCCGTCATGCTGCGCGTGTTGGTGTGGCCGAAGCCGAAGCCCGCCACCGTGGCGGCGCCGGCCTTGTAGCCGCGGCGGTTGTCCGGGCACATCATCGCCTGCGTCCAGGCGTTCTGGTTCGAGGTGTCGCGGCCGATGAGATAGCTGATGACCTGCGCGCGCTGTTCCGCGTTGAGCGCCGCGCCCTGGGTTTTCATCTTGCCCTCGGTGAGGGCGAAGTTGAGCACCTGGAAGCTCATCGCCTTCAGCGTGTCCTTGGCGGGCGAGCGCGTGGCTTCCGGCTGGTCATGGCAGGCGCCGCAATACTGTTTGTAGATGGCTTCGCCGGGGTGGACGCCTGGGGGCGATACGGCCGCCACCTGCGTTGGCGCCAGATCGTGAGACGCCCCGGCTGTCGCCGTAACGGCTGCGTCGCCGGTTTGCGTGGGCGCTTCCTGCGTCTGGCAGGCCGCCAGCATGAGGGCCGAAGCGGCCACGGCGGCGCACAGCCAGAAACGGCCGCGTGCGGCCTGTTTGCGAAGCATCATTGAAGTCCTCCCGTTTGGCGGGGCGTTCCTTGCGCCGTCGCCTTTTATTTTGCTCCGCATCCTTCCCCCCGGACGCGGCCCGTCTTCGCCAGCTTGCCCCACGCGTCCGCCCGGGACAACTGCTCTGGCGAGGCATCCGCCTCCGCCCATCTTCCCCCGGCGCCCGCCAGAGGCCATCTTCATCCGATGACCGGATGGATCATCGCCGCCGCCGAGTTGCGCATCCCGCGCCAGACCTCCTTCGCCGCCCACCGCATGATCGTGGTGGCGGACCCGAAGGGTGATGCGGTGCGCCAGATCAACGGGTTGGCCAGCTGGTTCGACCGGCGCGGCGCTTGCTGGCGGCACAAGCCCATCGGTTATCTCGCGTCCGACCGTCTGCGCGGCTACGACACCCGCGTCCACCCGCGCACCTTCCTGCCGGTGAACGGGGCGCCGCAGGGACAACGCAGCATGGTCCGGGCGCTCGAAAGCGGAGCGGCCCGCGTGCTGGCGGACGGGCTGTCCGCCCAGGATGTGGAGGCCAGGCTGGCGCCGGGGCTGGACGCGCTTGCCCGGATCAATGCGCTGAGCGACGGACCGGAGGGCGGGGCTGGGCTGCCTTACCCGTTCATGGGGTTCGGGCGGAACAGCAACTCCTTCTTCTCCACCCTGCTGCGCGCGATGGAGATGCCCGAGCCGGTCTTCGCGCGCCCCGCGGCCATCGTGCCGGGGGCGGGCGCGCTGCTGCTGCCGGAAGAGGTGATGGCCGCCATCAGGGCCCGCCGGCGAACGCCTGCCGGGACGGGCGCCTGAGCGATCAGTCTGAACGATCAGCTTGCGGCCGGCGTCTTCGTTATGCGTCCGGCGGCTCCCGCAGCGTTTCAGCCGCGTGCCGCCGGGGTGTGTAACGCCGTTACACGCGGCGGCGCGTGTCGCACGTCCGCGCGTCGCCCGCCGTGGCGGATTCGTAGGTCACGTATGCTCACCCGATTGTGAAGGGTCCATAGGTGCGCCTGTCGCGCCGCGATGCAGAGGGAGGCCTGATATTTGGTTTGTTTGCAATTATCGCGCGTACGGCAAACCGCGAAACCACAGCCGCCCGCGCGTATCGGGGCCAGACGGGCCGCGTCTTGCGCTAAGCATGAAGGTCGGTATGTTCCACCGCGCAGCGTCAAGCCCTGCGCGCGTCCCACGGTCTTCGCGCTTCGCCAAGCAATTTGCGAGGCAAGGCGACGGGGGTTGCTAAGGGGCGCGTTACAAAGCGATGGGCGTCTGACGGTCGGGCGCACGGGAGGAGATATGAAGAAGCTTATTTCGAGCATTGCGTTGGCGTGTGCATTGGCGCCCGCTCTCGCAGCTTGCCAATCGACGGGAGCCACCGGAACGCCGGGTGCGGCGGCCCAGGCCGGCGCCTATGTCGCTCCGCGTCTGCCCGGTGCTGACAAGCCGGACCTGAATGGCGTGTGGCAGGTGTTGAACAGCGCCAACTACAACGTCGAGGCGCACCCCGCCTCAGCCGCGCTGCAACTCCGTCCTGGTCCGTATGTTCCGGTTCCGGCTGCTGAAGTCGTGGCGCTCGGCGCGGTCGGCGCCGTGCCGGCTGGCGTGGGCATCGTCCTGACGGACGCCGGCGAAATCGGCGGCACGATTCCGTGGACCGACGACGCCCGGGCCCAACGCGATGAAAACCGCGCGAACTACCTTGAGCGCGATCCGGAAGTGAAATGCTATCTGCCGGGCATCCCGCGCGCCAACTACATGAGCATGCCTTTCCAGATCTTCCAGTCCGACAAGGCTTTCTTCTTCGCCTATGAATACGCGGGCGCCGTGCGCAACGTGTTCCTCGACGATCCGGGCGAAGCTCCGATCCCGAGCTGGATGGGCCAGTCCTACGGCGTCTGGGATGGTGACACCTTCGTCATCGAAGTGACCGGCCAGGGCGGCGAGACCTGGATGGACCGCGCTGGCAACCAGCTGTCCGACATGGCGAAAGTCACCGAGCGCTGGACGCGCACGGGCGAGAACACCATGCGCTACGAAGCCACGATCGAGGACGAGGTGAACCTCACCAAGCCGTTCAAGATCGCCTTCAACCTGTACAAACGGACGGGTGAAGACGCCCAGTTGCAGCAGTTCAAGTGCGTCGAATTCGTCGAAGAGATGATGTACGGCCACCTGCGCAAGAACCCGCTTGAAGGTCCGGCGCTGGAACGCGCCCGCGCCGAAGCGGTCGAGCGTGGTGAGAACCCCAACACGATCCAGCCCTGGAAAGCTCCCCAGTAAGGATCGTCTGGACGAACCTGATGGCGTGACTGGCTGTCGCAGGACGCTGGTCACGCCGACGGGCCGGTTGGGTCTGTGCGTTAAAATGTATGATGAGTGGCGTCTGGCGAGAATGTTTCGCAGGCCGCGCGGCGGAAAGGGCGGGAAAACCACCCCGTCATTCCAGGAGATTGTTAACTCCCCGGTCGCGTGTCTGTGAATGCCGCAGCCGGATGTTACAGCAGTCAAACCCTTGTAGAACACGCATGTTGCGTTCTAATGGGTAACAAGGTTCCGGGGCTGGGATGCCCGCCAAAAGGCGGCGGCCTGTTCCCCTGAAGAATGCCTGGCGGCATGCAGCTGCCGCGGGTTACAGGAGGAAGTAGATGAAGAAGCATTTGCGTCTTGCGGTTGCCGCCGCGGCCACGGCCGCCATCGCGGCTCTCGGCGCCAGCACGGCGGCCTACGCTCACCACGCCTTCGCGGCTGAATTCGACGCCAACGCGCCGGTTCTCCTGAAAGGCAAAGTGGTGGTGGTTGAGTGGGTGAACCCGCACACCTGGATCCACATCGAGGTTCCGGACACGGACGCCAAGGGCAAAGCCGCCGTGGGCACGAATTTCAACTGGGCGATCGAAGGTGGTACGCCGAACACGCTGCTGCGCACGGGCATCACCCGCCAGTCGCTGCCGAAAGGCACGGAAGTCGTGGTTCGCGGCTACCAGTCGAAAGACGCGCTGTGCGAGAATCACCCGAAGACCCGCACCAAGACCTGCAAAGCCAACGGCCGTGACGTGACCTTCCCGAACGGTTGCAAACTGTTCGTGGGTTCGTCGGGCACCGGCGCGCCGCGCGATGGTTCGGACTCGTCCGAAGGCGGCAGCCAGAACGAGTGCAAAGCCACCTGATTGGCCTGAACTCATGAGTTGAACTTCCAGCCGCCGCCGCATCCCTGATGCGGCGGCGGCTTCCGTTAGGCGCCTTGCGTGCGTTGCGCGATTACGTGGATTGTATACAGACATGCCGTCGCGGGCGCCCGCGCTGCACAGGAACGCAGAACGCGCATGAAAGCCCGCATCATCCGCATCCTCTTCGGCCTCCACCGCTGGGCCGGCGTCCTCCTCGGCGCCCTGATGTTGTTATGGTGCCTGTCCGGCTTCGTGATGATGTACTCACCCTACCCGGCGACGTCACTGAATGGACGTGACTACCGGATGGAAGGGTTGCCCCCGCTGGCGGCGCCGGATGCGCCTGACGCGCTCGCCGCGATGCATCTTCCGGACGACACGCCGATCCGCTCCGCGCGGGTGGAGATGGCGGCCAGCGAGCCGGTGCTGTTTCTCGCATGGCAGGGCGGGCAGGGCGCGTTCAATCTCAGCGACGGCCAGCCGATTGATAGCGTCGATGAAGCGGGCGCGCTGGCTGTGGCGCAGACCTATGCCGGCCGCCATGGCATTGCCGCGACGCCGGAAGTGAAGGCGCTGACCGGGCGCGACGAGTTCGTGGTGGCCGGCTATTTCAATTCCGGCCGCCCCTACTGGCAGGTGCGCCTCAACGACGCCGATGGCACGATGCTCTACGTGTCGTCGACGACGGGCGAGATCCGCCAGCGCACCACGGATTCGCTGCGCTTCTGGAGCTGGCTGGGCGCGATCCCGCACTGGCTCTATTTCACCGAACTGCGCAAGGATGGCCGGCTCTGGACGGACATCGTCATCTGGACGTCGCTGGGCGGATGTTTCCTCGTCGCGCTCGGCATGTTTGTCGGCTTGCGCCAGCTGCGCCGCCGCAAGTCGACGGGGCGACTTGCCAGCCCGTATCACGGCGCGAAATTCTGGCACCACATGTTCGGTCTGGTGTTCGGCGTTCTTGTGCTGACGTGGACCTTCTCGGGTTTCGCCTCGATGCAACCCTGGGGTTGGCTGGAAACCGGGCAGGAAGCTGGATCAGCCGCTGGCCGTCTTTCGGGTGAGACGCCGGCGTGGGCCCAGGTGCGTCCGGCGCTCGCCAGCCAGATCGCTGCGGCGGCGCCCGATACGATCCAGGTCACGCTCACGGCTTTCGACGGTCAGCCGCACTTCATCCATACGGTAGCGGGCGGGGAGCGGACGCGGTTCGGCGCCGATGGCGCGCCTGCGCCCTTCGACGCGGCCAGCCAGTCACGCGCGGCCGAGATTCTCGCGGGCGATTATGGCGCGGCCGATGTAAGCCTGATGGAGAAGGAAGACGCCTATTACTATGACGGCGCGGCGGCCGGGCGGTTGCCGGTGGTGAAGGTCGTCGTGCCCGCGATGGAAAATACGGCCTTCTATCTCGACCCTGTTTCTGGCCAGGTGCGCGCGATCGCCGATCCGGGTGCGCGCGGGTTCCGCTGGCTGCACCTTGGGCTGCATCGCATGGACTTCTTCGGATGGATGCGCGTGCGTCCCTTCTGGGACATCCTGGTGTGGACGCTGATGCTGGGGGTCACGGCTGTCTGCGCGTTCGGCGTCTGGCTGGCCGGCGGCAAGCTGTTGCGCGGAGGCCGCCTTGATGGACGGCCGAAGGACCGTCCCCAGAATACCGCCGAAAGCTGAGCGCTCTCTAGAATGGCGTAATGGCGTCGTAGAAGCGCGCTCCATAGCCGTCGCGTTGGGCCTGGCTGATATCGCCGCGTCCGCCATAGGCGATGCGCGCCTCGGCGATCTTGGTGTGGGCGATGGTGTTGTCCGCCTCGATGTCTTCCGGCCGGATCACGCCGGACACCAGAAGCTCGCGCAGCTCGTTGTTGATCTTCACTTCCTGACTGCCGCCGATCACCAGATTGCCGTTGGGCAGTTTGTCGATGATCACCGCCGCCACGGTCAGGCTCACGGATTCGGCGCGGTTCACGCTGCCCGATCCGTTGGAGGCGGAGGATGAGTCGAATCCGACGGCCGGGTTCAGCGACGGGTCGCCGGGCAGGGCGCGCTGGATCGTATTCTCAAGGCCGAGCAGGGCTTCGATGCCTGCCTCGCGCGTCGCTGAACGGCTGCGCTGGGTCGAGTTGTTCACCTGCGCGCGGTCGGCGATCTCGATATTCACCGTCAGGATGTCGCCGATGGAGTTGGCGCGCTGGTCGCCGAAGAAGGAGCGGGCGCCCGCGCGCCACAGCGAGTTCGCTGCGGCCGGTTCGAGACGCGGCGCGGGCAGCGGCATGGAAATGCGCTGGCCCCCCGCCACGGTCGCGGGGTTGGAGATCGGCGACAGTTTCGGGGACGCCATCGTCTCGCCCACGCTGCTGCAACCGGAGAGCAGGGCGGCGCCCAGGGCGGCGAAGCTTGCCAGTTTCATCGTGTCGTTCGCCATCGGCGGCTCCTATCGGGACATGACGTGGGCTTCGCCGTTTGCGGCGGCCACGGCGTCGATTGTTCGGCGGGAATAGGTGTTCAGCACGCGCACGGGTTCACCGGCCGCCGCGTCGGCCTGCGCCTGTCCATCCACGGTCAGTCGAAGGCCGCGCGAGGCGTAAACCAGTTTCACGGTTTCTCCCTTGCGGATCACGTTGGGCGTTTTCAGGTCGGTCATCGCGACGGCGGCGCCGGCCTTCAACGCGCGTTTCGCCTCAAGGCCGATGGCGTCGCTCATGTCGGCGGGGCTGCCGCGAACGGTGCGAGACGATGAAGGTTGTTCCCACGCCAGATCGTCCTGAGTGATGCGGTCGCCGCGTTTCACGTCGCGCGCCAGCACAAGAATGCTTCCGGGAATCTGAGCGCCGGGCAGGGTGGCGCTCGCGGGTTGTCGCGCAATGGGCGCGGACGGCGCCTGGCGCGCCGCCGCAGCGCTGGTCACGCCAGAGCGCGAGACCATGATCGGCTTGTCCGGCGGCAGCAGGAGGTCCACGCCCGCACCGCGCGCCACCGAGATGACGAAGGCGGGGTCGAGCGCCAGAATCTGTCCCGGCGGGGGCGAGGGCGCGAGCAGAATGCCGGCCGCCTGTCCGGTGACGGGCGCCACGTCCGACAGCGCGATCCAGTCGCCCTTCACCATCACCTGCGCATGCGCCAGAGGCGTTGCGGCCAGCATGGCGGCGAGGAGAGCGGTGCGAAACAGCGCGGTCATCAGTCAGCTCCCTGTCGTCAGCGCAGGTTGCTTGTGGCGCGCAGCATCTCGTCGGTGGTGGTGATCACCTTGGAGTTCATCTCGTAAGCGCGCTGGGCCGAGATCAGCGCGGAGATTTCAGTCACCGCGTTGACGTTCGACGTTTCCAGGAAGCCCTGCATGATCGTGCCGAATCCGACCGTTCCGGGTTGTCCGCGATCGGCGGCCCCCGAAGCCGGCGTTTCAAGGAACAGGTTGTCGCCAACCGCTTCAAGACCCGCCGGGTTGATGAAGCGCGCAAGCTCCAGCGCGCCTACATCCTGCGGCGCGCCGCCATCCGACATAATGGCCTGCACCACGCCTTCCCGGTTGATCGACACGCCCGCTGCATCCGCAGGCACGTTGATTCCCGGTGCCACGAGATAACCGTCGTCGGTCACCAGCTGGCCATCGGCGTTCATCGAGAAATTGCCCGCGCGGGTATAGGCGTCGCGGCCGTCGGGAAGCTGGATGATGTAATAACCTTCACCCTGAACGGCGAGATCGTAGGCGTTGCCGGTCTGGTTGATGTTGCCCTGTTCCGTCACCCGATAGACGGATCCGGCCTTCACGCCGACGCCCACCTGCACGCCTGTCGGCACGATGGTGCCGGCGTCGGAGGAGGTGACGCCCATCCGTTCGATGTTCTGGTACAGGAGGTCCTGAAACTCCGCGCGCTGGCG
>CAZJZQ010000094.1:0-12793 GCA_964550535.1 uncultured Rhizobium sp. | reverse complement strand
CAAAACTACTTCCGCGGCGCAGGATACGCTTCCGCCAAAACATGAAACGCTCTAGCCGCGTGACCGAAGCGCTCCCGGCGGCCCGGCCCCTGTTGCTGAAAGCTCGTCCTGTATGGTTGCCCTGGCTTACCGAACAGGCGGGATCAGCCGCCTTTCGTCAGATACTCGCCCATCTTCTGGTGAAGGATGTTGATTGCTTTCAGCGGGCGCACCATCACACGAAAATTCGTGATCAGGCCAGCATCGTTCCAGTGAATGATATCGATGCCATTGATCGCGATCCCGTCGATCTCCGTATCGAACTCCAGCACCGCTGAACGCTCCGCGAACCATTCATCGCGATAGCGGAATTTCGGCCCGTTCAGGACGGCCAGCGCACCGCGGAGGTATTTCTCGGTGATCGCCTTGCCACGCTGGGGCGTGAAGACGACGGGCGATTCGAACACCACGTCGTCGGCCAGCAAGGGCGCGATGCCGTCGGGTTGAAGGTTCAGCGCCACCTTGTGCCAGCGCTGGATCGTTTCGGGTATAGCGCCGCTCATCTCAGACCCGCAACATGCCGGCGAGGCGTTTCGTGATGATCTCGTCCGCTTCGTGCATGATGCGGTCGATCAACTCTTGCACCGTCGGGATATCGTGAATGAGGCCCGCAACCATGCCGCACGAGAACGCGCCGGCGTCCATGTCGCCGTCCTTCATGATCTTCGGATAAACGCCGCCGACCTGGGCGATGATATCCTCGAATTTGACGTCCTTGCCCTTGGCCGCTTCCATTTCAAGGATCTTCTGGACGCCCGCATTGTTCAGCACGCGTTCGGTGTTGCGCAGGGGGCGCATGACGAGGCGCGTGTCGAGTTCGGTTGCCTTCACCAGCGCGTCCTTCACGTTCTGGTGGATGGGCGCATCCTTCGTCGCCATGAAGCGCGTGCCCATGTTCATGCCTTCCGCGCCCAGCGACAGCGCGGCCACCAGCGAGCGGCCATCCGCCATGCCGCCCGACGCCACGAACGGGATTTTAAGCTCCTCGGCTGCACGCGGGAGCAGAATGAAGTTCGGCACATCGTCTTCACCGGGATGTCCGCCGCACTCGAAACCATCGACTGACACAGCATCGCAACCGATGGCCTCCGCTTTCTTGGAGTGGCGGACCGATGTGCACTTGTGGATCACCTTCACGCCCGCTTCCTTGAAGAAGGGCATGACCTGCGCCGGATTGTTGCCCGCCGTCTCGACGATCTTGATTCCTTCCTCAATGATGGTGCGGACGAAGCCGGGATAATCCGGCGGCGTGATCGCGGGGAGGAAAGTGAGGTTCACGCCGAAAGGCTTCGACGTCATCTCGCGGCAGCGGCGGATTTCGGCGCGCAGCCCGTCCGGCGTACGCTGTGTCAGGCCGGTAATGATACCGAGACCGCCCGCATTGGAGACGGCCGCCGCCATCTCGGCGAAACCGACATAGTGCATGCCGCCCTGGATGATCGGGTGCTCGATGCCGAAGAGCTCGGTGATCCGGGTTTTCATAGGAGCCTCGCGTGTGATGAACCGGGTGGCAAAGGATGCCCACCCGGGCCGTCCGTCAAGCCCGTTCGCAAGATCAACGCGTGCGCTGGTCGAGGGGGCGCGACGCCTCGAACCAGACACGCCTGGCGGGAGTGCTGACCAGCTCGCGCTCGGGCCAGCGCAAGGCAGTAAGACTGCCGCCGAAGCAGCAACCGGTATCGAGACACCAGGTGTTATTGACGGCCAGGACTTCGGGGGCGGCCACATGGCCGTAAACCACCGCCGCTTCGCCTTTGTATTCCAGCGCCCAGTTGAGCCGCACGGGCGAACCATAGCCGTCGGTTTCACCCGTGGTGGCGCCATAGAGCGCAAAGGAACGGACCTTTCCGCCGGTCTGACCGATCATCTCCTCCTTCAGCCCCGCATGGGCGACGACCAGCCGCCCGCCATCCAGGATCAGATAGGGCGGCAGTTCGGCAAGAAACTTGCGGACGCGCGCATGAAATGCTGAATCCTCCGCCGCCATCTGATCGATCGAGGATTGAAGGCCGTGGCCGGTCTTCACCTTTGCGCCATTGAGCCAGCGCAGGAACTTGTTATCGTGATTGCCTTCCACGGCGAGCGCAGCGCCCTGCTCCGCCATGGCCATGGCGATACGCAGCACGTCAGGCGTCCTCGGGCCGCGATCCATGAGGTCGCCCACAAACACCAGCGTGCGGCCCGGCGGCGGCGCAACGCTCACATCTGCGCCGGACCATTCGACATCGTAACCCAGCTTTTCGAGCAGCGTTTCCAACTCGTCCGCGCAGCCGTGGACGTCGCCCACGATGTCGAAAGGCCCGGCCAGGTCACGGCGGTCGAATGGGGGAAGCGCTTTTTCCATATGCGCAGTCTATGTCCGGTGTCCGGCGGAGTCATTTTCTGGTTGAGGGGATAATGATTTCGGGGGGACGATGGTATGCTCTACAGAGTGCGCGCGATCAGGATTTTCATGATCTCGTTTGTGCCGCCATAGATGCGCTGAATGCGGCTATCGCGGTACATGCGGCTGATCGGATACTCGTCCATGAAACCATATCCGCCGAAGAGTTGAAGACAGCGGTCGATGATCGACCCCTCAAGATCTGAGACCCAGTATTTCGCCATCGACGCCGTCGCGGCGTCCAGCTTGCCGTGCAGGTGCGCGCCGATGCAATGGTTCACGAACACGCGCGCGACAGTCGCTTCTGTCTTGCATTCGGCCAGCACGAATTGGGTGTTCTGGAAATCGAGGATGCGCTTTCCGAACGCCTGCCGCTGTTTCACATAGTCGATGGTCAGCTCAAGCGCGCGCTCGATTGTTGCGATTCCCTGAACCGCAATGTTCAGGCGCTCTTGCGGCAACTGGCCCATCAGTTGGAAGAAACCCTGCCCCTCATCGACCCCCAGCAGGTTTTCCGCCGGAACTTTCACCTCGTTGAAGAACAGCTCGGACGTATCCTGCGCGGGTTGGCCCAGCTTGTTGAGGTTGCGGCCGCGTTCAAAGCCTTCGGCGCCATCCGTCTCGACAAACAACAGGGAGGTTCCGCGCGCGCCTTGCGACGGGTCCGTCTTCGCCACCACGCAGATCAGGTTGGCCAACTGGCCATTGGTGATGAACGTCTTCGATCCGTTGATGACATAGCCATTGCCGGACTTTTTCGCAGTCGTGCGAATGCCCTGGAGGTCCGATCCAGCGCCCGGCTCTGTCATGGCGATCGCGGAGATCAGATCGCCTGACGCCATGCGCGGCAACCAGCGCTTCTTCTGCTCCTCCGTGCCGTAGTGGATGATGTACGGCATCACGATGGCGTTGTGCAGCGAGGCGCCGAAGCCATCCACGCCCTTGAGGCCAAGCTGCTCCATCAGGATAACTTCATGGCGGTAGTCGCCGCCCATTCCGCCGTATTCCTCCGGCGTCGACAGGCCCAGAAGACCGGCTTGCGCCGCCTCTTCCCACATGGCGCGCTCGACGACCTTGTCCTTCCGCCATTTCTCGACGCGTTCGGGCGGCGCGCTCTGCTCGAAGAATTTGGCCGTCATGTCCTCGAACATGCGGATGTCTTCCTCCGCCATGAAATCGGGACACTCGACGTTCAGAACAGACATCAATTATTCTCCCCTCAGGCGTTCCACGCCCCCTGTCGCCTGCGTTAGGCGATAAATGCCGGTCGAGGGACACCGTGTCGAATCTTCTTTGAAAACAAGGTATGTTAACGTAGCGTCCACAAGCATCAGGCCCCTCGTCGTGACGGCGCCGTGCCTGCTGGCATCCCGGACGGATCAGCGCTATAGGCCCGGCCCACAGGCAGGCGCCGCTCCCGGAACTCCGTCATGACCACCACCTTCAGCCAGCCCAAGGTCGGCATCGTCTCGCTGGGCTGTCCCAAGGCGCTGGTGGATTCCGAACGGATCATCACCCGCCTGCGGGCTGAGGGGTATCAGATCGCTCCGGACTATAAGGGCGCCGACCTCGTTCTGGTGAACACTTGCGGCTTCCTCGACAGCGCGCGCGCCGAGAGCCTCGACGCCATTGGCGAAGCGCTGAACGAAAACGGCAAGGTGATCGTTACAGGCTGCCTTGGCGCCGAAAAGGACGTCATCACCAGACAGCATCCCAACGTTCTCGCCGTCACCGGACCGCACCAGTATGAGCAGGTCATGGAAGCGGTGCACACGCACCTGCCCGCGCCGGATCATCCATTCGTTTCACTGGTGCCGGAGAGCGGCATCCGCCTGACGCCGCGCCACTATGCGTATCTGAAAATTTCCGAGGGCTGCAACAATCGCTGCTCGTTCTGCATCATTCCCGGCCTGCGTGGTGATCTCGTCTCCCGCCGCATTGACGCAGTACTGCGCGAGGCCGAGCAGCTGACCGCCGCCGGCGTCAAAGAGATCATGGTGATCAGCCAGGACACGTCGGCCTATGGCGTCGATGTGAAATACGCGCCCTACAAATGGCGCGATAAAGAACGCGCGACGAAATTCATCGACCTGTGTGAGGGCCTCGGCGAGATTGCGCAGGCCAGCGATGCGTGGGTGCGCCTGCACTATGTCTATCCTTATCCGCACGTGGATGCGGTGATGCCGTTGATGGCGGACGGGCGTATTCTTCCGTACCTCGACATCCCGTTCCAGCACGCCAGCCCGAATGTGCTGCGCGCAATGCGCCGCCCTGCCAATCAGGAAAAGGTGCTGGACCGGATCGCCAACTGGCGGCGTCAGGCTCCCGGCCTCGTGCTTCGTTCCACCTTCATCGTCGGCTTCCCGGGCGAGACGGAAGAGGATTTCCAGATCCTGCTCGACTGGTTGAAAGAGGCGCGTATCGAACGCGCGGGGTGTTTCAAGTACGAGAATGTCACCGGGGCCCCCTCCGCCGCCCTGCCCGGCCATGTGCCGGAAGAGGTGAAGGAAGAACGCTGGCATCGCTTCATGGAGGTGCAGGCGGAGATCGCTGACGTTCACGCGCAGGCGCAAATCGGCAAGGTGATTGACGTCATTGTCGACGAGATCGACGAGGAGGACGGGGGAGCCATCGGCCGCTCGAAGGCTGACGCGCCGGAGATCGACGGCGCAGTATTTCTGTCCAGCGCCGAAGACCTCGCGCCCGGTCAGCGCGTGAAGGCGCGCGTGACGGAAGCGGAACAGTGCGACCTCTGGGCTGATCCGGTCGGCGCCTAGTCCAGCATCGAAAGCGGAACCTCTGTAACCGGGCGCACGTTCAACCGTGCGAACGGTAAGGAGACTTCGCCATGGCCGCCAACGGGACTTCAGGGAACTCGCCGGGGGGCTCCAACGGCTTCATTTTCTTCATTGTCGGCGCGCTTGTCGTCGCCGTGGCCGTACTGGGATATATGTACTTTCAGGGCGACCTCGGCCAGTCACGCGAGGAAGCGGCGATCGAGCGATCGGCTGACGCAATCGGCGATGCGGCGCGCGAAATCACCGATACAGTCCAGGACGCGGCAGATCAGGTTCCGCAACCTCAACCCAGCCAGCCCGTGCAATAAACTGCCGAAAGATCCGCATCGCAGCGCCTAGAGCAGCTGCGCGGCCCGCTGGAACAGTGGCTCCGATCACTGGTCTGGCGGGCTTTCGCGGATCACGCTGCCCGCTTTCGCGGCGAAATAGGCGTAGATAGCCATCACAGCGACCAACACCGCCGTAAAAATAAAGGGCGATGACGGGGAAACGTTCTCATACATCCACAACCCGAACAGCGGTGAAACGACAAACCCCATGCCGTTGGCGGCGGTCACGAGGCCTGCCACATCGCCCTGCTGTTCGTGCGTCGCCGCCAGCGAAGCGCCCGCAGAAAAACCGGGGCGCGACAGGCCCTGCCCGAAGCCGAACAGGATCTGCGCGAAGGCGAACAGTGCAAAATCCTGCGCCCACACCATGAACAGCGACGACATCGCCAGCAGCAGCGCGCCATATACCATCAGCGACCGCACAGGCAGTTTGAGGCGCGGGATCAGGACCAGCTGCGCTATCAGCGTAGCCATGGCGCCCATGGTCATCGCCGGACCTGTGTATTGCGCGGAGGCTGCGCCCGAGACGCCCATGCGATCCATGATCGCATAGGGAAAGGTCTGCGAGAGAACGCCTGTCGCCAGAGACAATCCCACAGCATAAAGCAGGAAGGGAAACACGCCGGGCGAGCGCCACAACCCTTTTGCGCCGGATCGCGCCAGGCCGGCATCCGACTGCGGCGGACGATTTTCGGGCAGGGTCTTCAGCACCAGCACGCCGATGACGGCTGCAATAATCGTGATGACCACCACCGGAGCGACCAGACCGATGGTCGGCGACAGCATGCCGCCGATGGTGATCAGCACGGCCGCCGCAGCCGGTCCGGCGATCTGGCCCAGGGTGAAGCCGGACGTGAGAGTCGCAATCTCATCCGTCCGCTCCTCACGCGTGGTGCGGTCGGCGACATAGGCCTGCGCGGCGGGATTGGTGGCCGAGCCAAACACGCCGAACAGGGTGCGTGCGCCAAGCAACAGGACGAAAATCAGGATCCAGCCGCTGATCCACCCGAGCAGCGCCGCCACCGACGCCAGAGCAAACAGCAGCATGGACGCCGCGAAGCCGAACATGCCGGTGGCCGTCACCGGCCGCCGGCCCCATGTGTTGGACTGCGCCCCCCAATACGGCGCCGTCAGAACCCAGATAGCGGCGGACAGCGAGAAGATCGCGCCCGCCGTCCAGTCCGGCAGACCAAGTTCGCGCGTCAGAGGCGGCAGGACCGCAGCCGTAAGCATCGTGTTGCCGGCGCCAACCGCCAGAAGACAGAAAAACAGAAGCAGGAAAGCGCCGCGGCGGTCCGGACGAGGCGTATGCAGCGGCGGCGTGGTGTTCATCATTCCCGGATAGGACCGCGCCGGATTCGCCGCAAGCCGCCGCGATGACCGTCCCCAAGGTCATCCGGGGCTCGACCTGTGGTCAAACTGCCCGCACAATAATGATCAGGACCCGGCGCAGAAACGGGACCGGGAGGACATATGAACGACCGTACGCCGATCTCTGGTTCATCGCTCCGTCGCCCCCGGCACAGGCATCTCGCGGCTGCTTTTGCTGCGGTTCTCGCGGTTGCGATGGGCGCCGCCCTCTCACCCGCGACAGCGCAATCTCGCATCAAGGAGATGCCGGGATACGCCAACTGGGCCGAAATGTCGCCCAAGATCCCGCCGGCCAGCGACTTCGCCGCCATCACGCCCGTATGGGCGTCCGACTCACGATCCTTTGAATACACATTCGATGGCAGCAAGTGGCGCTATGACGTCCGCCGCCGCCGGACCAAAGACATTGGGCCCGCGTCCATGACTCCGCGTCCCGCCTTCGGGACTACGGGATCGCCGTCTGAAACGCCGCTGGTGCTGGCGCGCGGGCGCGGCGCAGAGGCCGACGTCACATCGCCGGACGGGAAGTGGCGCGCCTATTCGGGCGACTACAATATGTGGCTGACGCCGCGCGACGGCAGTGGCTCTCCCATCGCGCTGTCCACGGATGGCGGCGCGGCGGCCCGCATACGCAATGGCGTGGGCAGCTATGTGTATCTTGAGGAATTCAATGTCCGGTCCCCTGTGTGGTGGTCGCCGGACAGCCGCAAGGTCGCGTGGATGCGGTTCGATGAAACGAAGGTGCAGGATTATTTCCTGCAACTCGATCAGACGAAAACGCAATCCACGGTGCTGACGCAGGCCTATCCGCATCCGGGCGCGGACAATCCCGTGCCTGACTACCGCATTTACGATGTCAGATCGGGCAAGACGATCTCGCTCGACGTGCGCGGCGGGCAGCCATTCAGCAATGAAGTCATTGGACATTATGCGTGGTCCGGCGACTGGACGAAGGATGGTTCAGAACTTCTGATCCGGCGCGCTGACAGGTTGCAGAAGGTGTTCGACCTTGCCGCATGCTCCGCCGAAACCGGCGCCTGCCGCAGCGTGGTTCGCGAGGAGCGATCGCAGAGCTGGGCCAGCGGATCGCAGCCGGTCTTCCTGAACGACGGCAAGCGTTTCGTCTGGACTTCCGAACGCAATGGCTATCGCAATTTCTACCTCTACCATCTCGATGGCCGGCAGCTCGCCACACTGACAAGCCACGCCTTCGATGTGATCGAGGTCCAGCGCGTGGACGAAAAGGACGGCGTGCTGTGGTACACGGCGCGCTCCGGCGACAACCACATGAAGACGCAGCTTCATCGCGTGAAGCTGGACGGGAGCGATGACCGGCGCATCACCGATCCGGCGTTTCATCACCGGGCTTCGCTGTCGCCCGATGGGCGCTATGTTGTGGACACGGCGCAAACGCACAACAGCGCGCCGGTTTCCCGCCTGCTCGACGCCAGCGGGAAAGTCCTGGCCGAGATCGCGCGCGCGGACACGAGCGAGATGACCAAGGCCCGGTTCGGTCGCGCCGAGGCTTTCTCTTTCCTGTCGGCGGATGGACAGACACGCCTGCACGGAGTGCTACAATTTCCATCAGATTTCGACCCGGCGAAGAAATATCCCGCGCTCGCCACAGTCTATGGCGGCCCGGGATCGGCGGGTGCGGCGGAGACTTTCTATGCGCCGCATTCACTGGCGGAGTTCGGATTCGTTATCGTGCGCATGGACGCGCGTACGGCCCCGGGCTACGGGCGCGAGCTGATGGATACAGTCTATCAGCAGCTCGGCGTGGCGGAGATCGACGATTTCGCGGCAGGCCTCAAATCGCTGCGCGACAGGCCATGGTTCGATGCGGACCGCGTCGGCATGTTCGGAACGTCGTATGGCGGATCGGTGTCGGCTCTGACGCTGATGCGGCATCCGGATGTTGTGCAGGCGGCGGTGAGCAACTCACCGGTCAGCGATTATCGCCTTTACGACACTGTTTATTCGGAACGCTATCTCGGCCTGCCCCAGACCAACCCCGATGCGTATGACCGCGCAGCCGCATTGACGTACGTTGAGGGGCTGAAGGGCGACTTGATGATTTTCTACGGCACGTCCGACGACAATGTTCACCCCAAGAACGCGCTGCAACTGATCCGCGCGCTTCAGGGGGCGGGCAAGAGCTTCGAGGTCATGGTCGGCCCCGACCGCGGCCACACATCGATGGACCAGCTCCGCATGATGGAATTCTTCATCGAACGCCTGGGGCCAGGGTCGTAACGCCTACCACCTGCGGCGCAGACCGGCCCAGACGGCAGTTTCGGGATCAGCCGATGCGATGTGGTTCGCCTGCATCGACAGCACCGCCGCCGTCTCAAAGCTGGTGCCGTCGTCAAGCCATGTGCGCCATGACGTTTCCAAGTCAACTTCGCGACCGCTGGGGGTGAGCGTTGCCACGCGATCCTCGAAGCGAAGCGCACCTGATTTCAGCACTTCGACAGGAGCGCTGAACGACAGTTCACCGCCCTCGGCGCGGCGGGGTTGGGCGGCGCTGAAGCGCAGATCACCGCCCGCGAACGGATGCTCGGCGCTGACCAGCCAAGCGCTGGTCCAGACACCCGCCGCGTTCACCATGGGAATATCCGCCGTGGCGCCCTCGACGGCGCCGCTGAGGCGCCAGCCGCCAATTTCGCGCGCCGCCTCGAAGCTGATGGCGGAGAGGCGCGATGCGTCATCACCGCCGAACCGGCTTTGCAGGGAACCGCCAAGCGCTGTGACCTCGTCGGTATAAGATGCATATCCAAGCCGCATCCCCCAGCCCTCGCCTGTACGCGAAATGCCGGCGCCGGAGGCGGAACGGCCCGAACCTGACGATGTGCGCAGGTCGAATGTCACCGGGCCGGCCGCGTGGCTGAAACTGGCCCACTGGTCGCCTGAGCCGAGCACGGACGATCCGGAGCGGTCATCGACCAGCATCATGCCGGTCGCGATGCGGTCAGGCCCGCCGCCCTGGCCGCCAGCGAACTCCGTACCGCCCAGGCTGTAACGCAGGGTGAAGGCCGGATCCGGCGCTTCAGCCCACGGCTTGCGCGGGTCATAGGATTCAGGCGGCGCATTGAACCATGCGAGCTGAGCGGGCCCAATTGTAAAGGCGCGCGCCTGACCGCGTGCGTAATCCGCGCGCACCGCAAAATCGGAGAAGGGCGCGCGTGCAGCGGTCAAGCCAGCCTGCCCGATTCTGAATCCGCGCTCAAACACGTCCTGAAAGACAAGACCGTCGAAGGCGCCGGAGGCCTGCACCCAGTCGCCTGTTGCGCCTTGCGCCGGACCCAGAGCTTGATTGAGCGGCACGGACACGCCGTCGAAACTCATTGTCGTGGCGCCGATAGGATTGAAGGCGCGCGCAAGGTTGAGAATGCCCATTCCCGACACATCGTCGGCCCCGGCGCCTGCCTGGATACCGAGGATTGGATCCAGCGCGGCGTCGACATAATCGTCAGCCGTAATCAATAACGCCTTCAGCGCGTTTTCCGGCGCAATGTTGGGAAACAGGTCAAGCATGAGCGCGAGAGCCCCCGCGACATGAGGCGCAGCGAACGACGTGCCAGAAACACTGTAATAATTGTCGTCCTCGCCTGCGGTGATAACCGATTGACCGGGCGCAAGAAGATAGTGCGTCTTCGTTTGCGCCGCACGATTGGAAAAATCGGTAATCTTGCGGTTGCGGTCAATGGCGCCCACGGCCACGACGCGGCCGAGCGCATCCGTGGTCCCCGCGATATTCGCCGGTTCGGACGGCGAGGTTCCCTTTGCAGCCTCGGTAGCGGTCGGCAGCTCACCATCATTGCCAGCCGAGATCACCACCAGCACGCCGGCTGCGACGGCGGCGCGTATGGCGTTCTCCATACGGGGATCGTTATCCGGCTCGCCGCCAAGGGACATGTTGATGACCCGCGCGCCGTTCGCCACGGCGTAGTTGATCGCCGCAGCCACATTGGCCTCGCCGAAGGAGCAGCCTTCGTCCTCGCCTGTTGTCTGGCAGGAGCCCGGCGTATCGGCGCGGATAGAGAGAACTTTGGCCTCGTAAGCGACGCCGTGAATGCCCGTACCGTCCTTCTTGGCAACGATGACGCTGCTGACCAGCGTGCCGTGATAGCCGTCGTCAATGTCGGTCGCGCTGCGTCCGGGTACAACATCGTGCACTCCGGCGAACTGGCCCGCCAGTTCGCGCGTGTCCGCGTCCACCCCTGTATCGATGACAGCGACCACAATCCCCTGTCCGGTCGCCCCACGGGCATAGGCCGAAGAGGCCCCGATAACGCCAAGACCGCTGCGATTGTCGGTCCTAAATTCCGATCCGAAATACTCGGCAGTCTCGAACTGCGCCGCCACACCCACAGGCGGCGGGAACGGCGGCAGCAGGGATGGCGGCGGTGGAGGCGGCGGCGGCGGACCAATGGGCGATGGCGGAGGTGGTGGATCACCACCTCCCCCGCCGCTGGCGCAAGCCGTCAGCGAGGCCGCTGTCAACGAAATCAAAAGCGCTGCGCGAACCACCGTTCCGGGCTTGCCCAACAGGCTATCCGCGCCGTGGCCGGCGTTCGACATGCTGATTTCCCCATCGCCTGAGCGAATCTCCCAAGCAAAGGATGCTGAACCCGTCGCCCGCCTTGGGCAAGCGCGAACAGCGCTATCGCGCCATGGCCCGGCCCAGGAATAGCGGGATGGAATTGAGCGGGGTTTCGACCCAGTCGAGCGGGATGTCGTGCCGTTCGGCGGGTACGACGTCGGCCTGCTGCTGAGCATAGGCCAGACCGAGGTAGAAGACACGTCCCTGCGCCCGCAGACGTGCGATGGCGCGATCATAGTGACCCTTGCCATAGCCAAGCCGGGCGCCCCGCGCATCGAACGCCAGCAGCGGCGCGAGGATAAGGCTGGGTGTGAGTTCGACAGCTTTGTCCGAGGGCTGGGTCAGACCAAAGGGCCCCTTCTCGCGGAGCGCCTCGTTCGCATCGCGGAATGTCATGCGGCCATCGCTCTCTATGCGGGGCAAGGCGACCTTCGCGCCATTGGCCGCCAGCCTTTCCAGCAGCGGCGCCGGATCAAGCTCCTCGCCGATCGCGACATAGCCGGACACGACAGGACCATAGCGATCGAACAATTTCATCGGAAAGCGCCCGGCCAGACGCCCGGCCGCGTCGGGGTCACGGGCGGCGGCTTCTGCCCGGATTTCGCGCATGTGGCCGCGAAGGATGGATTTCTGGTCGGCAAGATCGCTCATGTGTTTTTTCTGTGCCCGCGCCGGGCCCATTCGTCCAGCCCCGCGCGGTTGGCGTTGCAGCGTCACGCAGCTAAGACGCTTGAACCGCCGGAACGGAGTCCATTGTGGCTGGAAAGCTGAAAGTGAGAGTGTGGCTGGTCGTGGTGTTCGCTCTGCTCGTCCTGCTTCTCTGGGGCGGCTTGTCGGATGAGGACCCGCTGACCCGCTATGTCACCGACGATGGCGACCGCCACCTGCTGGGGTTTGGCGTGCTCGGCTTTGTTGCAGCATTCGTGCGCCAGGCGCCGTTGCGCACCGGCGCGATGGTGTTCGTCTTCGCCTTCGCGCTCGGCTTCGAAGTTCTGCAGGGTCCATTTTCGGCGCACCGGCAAGCGTCCGTCGATGACCTGTCGGCCAGTCTTGTTGGCGCACTGGCCGGTTTCGGATTCGGAACTTTCGCTATCGCAGCCGTTCAGACTGTCCGGGATTTTCTGGCGGGCCGGAAAGCGTAGGGCCCCTCAAAGAAGGCCAAGTATAGGTGGCGGCGCCGCATGCGCCGTGCGGAGTTTTTCATTCCCGTTTGACCCAGCAAGCCAGGTGGGCGCCAGATGATGAGGACCACGGTCCCCGCCAGAGC
>CAZJZQ010000093.1:0-12897 GCA_964550535.1 uncultured Rhizobium sp. | reverse complement strand
AGCTCCTTGGTGAACAGGCCTTTGCCGCCGGCTTCCTGAAGCGGACGGTCGAGGATGCGGTCGCCGGTGGTGGTGAAGGTATGCAGCGTGTAGGCGAGCGAGCCGCCCGACATCTCGACCAGACGTTTGCCGAACATCTCCGCCTGCGCGATGGCCAGCGGGGAGTTGCGCGCGCCGATGCGGACAATCCGGGGTTTTGACTTCACGACACCGCGAGAACTGGCCGCCGGCAGGGGCGCGGATGCCGCTTTCGGGGCGGTTTTTGCCGCTGTCTGCTTGGTCGGGTCTGCTTTCGCCACGATTTGCCGGCCTTTTCTCCTGCGGGGGAAACTTGGCCCACAGGCGCGAGCGGCGTACAAGCGCCGCCGCGATGATGCAAGCCAGCCTGACCGTCCTGGGAATCGAGACCAGCTGCGACGAGACCGCCGCCGCGGTGGTGCGCCTGCACGCATCGGGCAAGGCGGAGGTGCTGTCTGACAGGGTGGCCAGCCAGGTGGAGGAGCACGCCCCCTATGGCGGGGTGGTGCCGGAAGTGGCGGCGAGGGCCCATGTCGACAGGCTGGACGGGCTGGTCGCGGGCGCGATGCAGGATGCGGGGTTGAGATTTGCGGATCTGGACGGGATTGCGGCCACGGCGGGCCCGGGTCTGATCGGCGGCGTGATGGCGGGGCTGTCGGCGGCCAAGGGCATGGCGCTGGCTACGGGCAAGCCTCTGGTGGCGGTGAATCATCTGGAGGGACACGCGCTGTCGCCGCGCCTCGGCGGGCCGCTGGCGTTTCCATATCTGTTGCTGCTGGTGTCGGGCGGACATTGCCAGTTCATCGCGGTGGAGGGGCTGGGCCGGTATCGCCGGATGGGCACCACGATCGACGACGCGGCGGGCGAAGCGTTCGACAAGACGGCCAAGCTGCTGGGACTCAGCGGCCCGGGCGGGCCGTCGGTGGAGCAGGCGGCGAAGGCGGGTGATCCGCGCGCCATCGATTTTCCGCGTCCGCTGCTGGATCGCGACAAACTCGACATGTCATTCTCGGGCCTCAAGACGGCCGTGCGGCGCGCGGCGGAGGGGGAGCCGCTGACGCACAGGCGCGTCGCCGATATCTGCGCCAGCTTCCAGGCGGCCGTGGCCGACGTGCTGGGCGAGAAGGCGGCGCGGGCGATGGACCTGTTCGCCGAAGGCCGCGACGGCGCGCTGACGCTGGTGGTCGCGGGCGGAGTGGCGGCGAACCAGACATTGCGCGCGCGATTGGAAACCGAGGCTGCGGCGAAGGGGTATGGGTTCCTCGCGCCGCCGATGCGGTGGTGCACCGACAACGCCGCGATGATCGCGCTGGCGGGAGCAGAGCGGCTGCGCGCGGGATTTTCTGATTCCATGGAAGTCGCGGCGCGCGCCCGCTGGCCGCTGGACGGCGCATCCGAGCCAGTGTTCGGCGGGGGCAAGAAGGGCGCGAAAGCGTGACCTGGTTCTTCTATCTGATGCGAATCCTCGGGGCCGTCATACTGCTCGGCTTCGCTGGCATGATGTTCCTGATCCTGTTTGGCGTGATTGATATGCCGGGGTGAAGGCGCGCGCGATGTGCGGCCTACTCCAACACTTTGCGGACTGAGTAGGCGCCGCCGGGTTCGTTGGCGAAATAGCCGATGCCTTCGTCGCCGGGAAATTCCTGGTCGAGAAGGTCGAGAATGCGGGTGGAGACATTCTCGCCGTGGCAGACGAGGCAGGTCTCGCCCATCACGAGCGGTCTGATCCAGCGAAAGACGCGCTGGCCGTCTTCTTCCACGATCTCGGTCATTCCCAATGTCTCGGGATCGAGACCGGCCTGCATCAGGAAATCGAGTTCCTGAAGCTTTTCCATCTCCCAGTCGTCGGGTGCGTTCTTCGGGTCGCGCACGCGCAGGGCGGTGCGTTTCAGCGTCACGCCGGATTGCTGGCTGGCGTCCGCGATCAGCTTTGGCGCGGCGTCGCGATAGCCGAGATAGACGGCGACGGGGTCTTCGTCGCGGTCCAGCCTGTCGAGCACGGCCTGCTTGAGGCGTACGTCAAAAATCAGTGCGGCCTGCCGTGCGGCCTGAAGGTCGGCCGGATCAGGTTCTTCGACGCGGGGGCCGCACGCCGCCGCGCCGAGCAGCGCGGCGGCGATCAGAAAACAGCGGTGCACGTCTATTTCACGCTCACATTCACCTTGAAGCGCGCGTCATCCGGCGAGGGCGCGTCTTCCCACGGCCGTTTCTGCGCCAGCTCCAGTTCGCCTTCGCCGGTGGCGGTGGCTTCAAACACAAGCACCAGCCAGTGATTGCCGCCGGCATAGCCGGGCAGGAATTGCGCGGTCGTGGTCGCGCCGCCGTGTTCGCCGGCCTTTGAGAGGAAGGCGGGCAGGGCGACGGGCGCCCACGCATAGCCGGCGGTGGGCACGTCGGAGAGCGAGATCGAGAATTTCTCGCCGACTTTCAGCTCCACGGTCGCGCCCGCGTCTTCGGAGGTGAGGTTGCGCGCCACGCCTTCGGCGGCGGGCGGCGGCAGGGGACGCGAGGCGCCGGTGCAGGCGATGGGGTCGCCGCCGTTTTCCTGCCAGGTCGCCTGTCCGCCCATGTCGGTGAATGTGAACGCGCCGTCAGACCATTTCTGCTCTGTGGAGCCGGCTGGCATGGTGAGCGTCACGGCCTCGGCCGCGCCGATGCGCGCCAGCGCCTCGCCCTGTCTGAAAACGACTTGCAGTTCGCGTCCGTCGGCGCAGTCATAGATGGCGGCGGTGGCGAAGCGTTCGTCAGGCGCCGGGGCGCCGGCGGGAGATTGATCGGGCTGGGCCACATCGGCTTCCTTCTGCTCGCAGGCGGCAAGCGCCAGCAGGGCGGCTGCGCCAAGAGCGCCTGCCAGTTTTGATATGTTCATGGGGATCCGTCCTTCGTTACCCAACGGCGGCACAGTCGGGCCGTGCGGGGCGGCTGGCAATCCCCAGCCGCGTGGGTAGGGGCGGCGACGGTGGTGGGATAGCGCCTGCTGCGCAGGCGCGAATCCCTCTAACGAGGGCGCATGATGGAGATTTCGGAGATTTTCGCCGCGACGACCGCTGCGTGTGCGGCGGCGGCGGCGTCCTCGGCATGGACGGCGGGGGTGATTGTCGCCAATGCGGCGTTTGACGGGCTGGATGCCGGCCGGGCGGACAGGCAGTTGCGGCGGGTGATCGCCTCGGCGGCGGGATTCCAGGCCGCGCTGCTCGGCATTGCGGCGGGCGCCGCGCTGTTTGCGGGCGCGCGGGCGGCGGCGATCACGGCCGCGCTGACGGCGCTGGGCTTCCTGTCGAATATCTGGACGCTCTCGCCGCGCAAGGAAAAGGCTCTGCCGGGCGCGCGCAAGCGCACGTCCTCGCAGCGCACGCTGGCCGTTTCGCTGACGCTGATCTTCATGGTGGCCGCGCTGACGGCCGCTGTTCTGGCGATCGCCGGTATTTAGCAACAACCCCGCGCCATCCGCCTGAAACCACTGGTTTCAGGCGTTGAAGGCTCAATCCGTCATGACCGGGCCGCAGCGCGAGAGAACCACTCCGTGATCCACTGCGGGGCGCGGTTCGTTGCGGACTGGCAGGCCCAGCGCCGTTCAGCGCTGGGCTATGGTGGCCTGTGCGAAGCATATGGACATCGCGTCGCTCAATGTGGCGGCGATAACCGGCTGTTCTTTCAACGACACCGGCAGCCAGTCCTTGTTCGCATAGTCGCGGTTGTCATATGCGCCCTGCGCGACAGTCTGGAACAGTTCAGGCGACAGACCCGCCTCCAGCGTTCCGACATAGCATTCGCACTTCGCCTGCGAGGCGCCATAGCGGTCGAGACAGATATCGGCGAGTTCCGCTTTTCCCGCTTGGACCTTGCTGCAACCGGCGGCAAGAAGCGTAGCGAGGGCCAGGGACGCTACTAGTGAAACATGATGTTTCATCGACACTCCCCTTTCTCCGGATCTTTGATGTGTCCGGTATTGAAAGGAGGCTCCTCTCTGGCCGCGAAGTCAAACATTTCGGGCAAGAAATTGCGCATAAAATCTTTCCGTTGGCGGAATGACGCTAAGACAGGAGAATCTTTACATGGATGTCGCCATAAATGCTTTTGTCCGGGGTTTTCCGGACTTCATGATGCATGCGGGGATCACCGTCCTGCTGGTGGCGGCGGGGTGCACGATCCACATCCTGCTGACGCCGATGAAGGAAATGAAGCTGATCCAGGAGGGCAACGCCTCCGCCGGCGTCAGCGTCGCG
The DNA here is from genome assembly GCA_964550535.1 of uncultured Rhizobium sp. GTDB lineage: Bacteria > Pseudomonadota > Alphaproteobacteria > Caulobacterales > Hyphomonadaceae > UBA7672. Next base: position 8,653 of record CAZJZQ010000093.1, on the reverse strand, counting down.
GGGGTGATTGTGGGGTTGGCCCTGCCCATGGCGGCGTGCCTCGCTTCCGCCACCTCGATCTGGGACCTGCTGATCTGGGGCGTGGTGGCGACCCTGCTCCAGCTTCTGGCCTTCCGGGCCGCCGATCTGCTGCTGCATGAACTGCCCAGGCGGATCGAGCGCGACGAGATGGGCGCGGCGCTGGTTCTGGTCGCTGTCAAGCTGGGTGCTGCAATGGTGATGGCGGCGGCCTTGTGGGACCCCAACCTCGGACGAATATAGAAGGTGACGGATAGACAGAAAGGGAGGGTCTGATGCGTCTGCCCGACTGGCTCGTCTATGCGGTCGTGCTTGGTGTGATCGTGGCGACCCTGTTCGCGCAGGGCGACGGCTCTCACGCCGTCATGCCCGAGCCGCTGGAGATCGAGGGGCCGACGCCCTACGACTATCTGCCCGAGGCGGATATGCGGCCGCCGGGGATCGAGTCCGGTCCTCTGCTGCCGGCTCCCGATCCGTTCGATGAGCGCGTGATGGTGCAGGTCGGCGCGATCGAGAGCGGCATCGGCACCGCCTTCGCCATCAACCGTTCCGGCCTGTGGCTGACGGCGCGCCATGTGGTGGACGGCTGCACGCGTGTGGGCCTGTCGGTGGGCGATGGCCGTCTTGTGCCGGTGCAGGAAGTGCGGACATCGGTGGATTCGGATATCGCGCTGCTCGTCACCGACCGCGCGCCGGCCACGGTTCCGCTGGCCCTCCACCGTGAGTTGAGAATCGGGGATGCAGGCTATCATTTCGGTTATCCGCAGGGACGCTCGGGCGAGGCGTCGTCGCAGCTTCTGGCGCGTTCGCGTCTGGTGACGCGCGGGCGTTATGCGATGGAGGAGCCGGTGCTCGCCTGGGTCGAGACCGGGCGGTCGAATGGCATAGACGGCACGTTGTCGGGCATGAGCGGCGGGCCTGTGTTCGATGAAACGGGCGCGGTGGTGGGGCTGACGGTGGCCGAAAGTCCGCGCCGGGGGCGTATCTATTCCGCGGCGCCGGATTCGGTGTTGCGCTTCATGGAAGAGCAGGGCCTTGTCTCGCTGGCTGGCGGGGCGCGCCCCCTGGCCGCCGCCACCTATTCGGACGAGGCCGATCGCATGCGCCGTGAACTGTCTGTCGTGAAGGTCGTCTGCCGCGTCGGTGGCGCATGAGCGCGCCGCGTTTCGCCGACAGAGTGGTCGCGAGTGTGAAGGCGCACGGTCCGTTGTGCGCGGGGATTGACCCGCATTCGTCGCTGTTGCCGAAGCTGTTCGGCGCGCCGGGGCCGGATGCGGCGCGCGCATGGGGGCTTGCGCTGGTTGCGCGCTTCGCGGGCAAGGTCGCGGTAGTGAAGCCTCAGGCGGGCCTGTTCGAGCGTTGGGGCGCGAAGGGCATGGCGGCGCTGGAAGATGTGTGCGGCGCGGCGGCGAAAGCGGGGCTGATTGTTCTGCTCGACGCCAAACGCGGCGACATCGGCACGACGGCGGAAGGTTATGCCGAAGGCTATCTCGGCGCCGATGCGGGGTGTAAGTGCGACGCGATCACGGTGAACCCCTATATGGGCGTCGACACGATCGAGCCGTTCGTTGCGGTGGCGGAACGGGAAGGCAAGGGCGTGGTGGTGCTGGCGCGCACGTCCAATCCAGGCTCGGCCGATTTTCAGTCCAGGATGATAGATGGCGATCCGCTCTACCTGCATGTCGCGCGGGCGCTGGCGCCGATGATCGCGCGGCTGAAAGGCAAGGACACGCACTGGTCGGGTCTGATGCTGGTGGCGGGCGCCACGGGGCCGCAGGAAGCAGCGCGTCTGCGGGCGGCGGCGCCGGATGCGATGTTCCTCGTGCCGGGCTATGGCGCGCAGGGCGCGGGCGCGGCGGAGGCGCTGGCGGGTTTCGTGCGCGGGCCGTCGGGGCTTGAAGGCGGGTTGGTGAGCGCCTCGCGCTCCGTCGCTTCGCCCAGGGGCGCGCTGGAGGCGGCAAGCGCGGCGGAATGGGATGCGTTGATCGATCGCGCTGTCGCCGCCGCGCAGGCTGAACTCGTCGCGGCGGCGCACGCTTAGCCGCCGCCCGGCCATTCCCTATCCGGACTCTTTAGAACCGCTCGGCCTGCGCGTGCGATATAATACTTGTATATACATGAAATGATGCGCACGTATATCTGCGGCCCGATGGGGCGTTGAGTCCCGAGGGCTGGCATGACCACGCAGGTGCGGGCGCGGCAGGCTGATGCGCCGTCCGAAGGCGCGCGTTCGGGAAATCTGCGTGCTGCGCTGACTTTCCTGTTCATGGGCAACATCTTCATCGGATCGGGCGTGCTGGCGCCCGCCGCGATGACCAACAGCATGACGGCCGACCTCGGCGTAACCACGGTCGATATCGGAGCGCTGGTTGGGTGGGGCGCGGTGATCCTGTGCATTGGCGCGCCTGTCTTCAGCTTCCTGACCAACAAGTGGGACAGGCGCATGTTGTTGACGGGGGCGCTGGCGCTGTATGCGGCGGGACACGTCATGTCGGCGTTCGTCACGGGCTATGACGAACTCCTCTATGTGCGATTGGTCATGATCGGCGGCGCGGCGATTTTCACACCGCAGGCCGCGAGCGCAGTCGCCTTGATGATGCCCGAAGCGCGGCGGGCGAGTGCGGTGGCGCTGGTCTTCATGGGCTGGGCGGTCGCGGGCGCGGCGGTGGTGCCGGTGATGAGCATCCTGGCCGAGACGCTGGACTGGCGTTTCATCTACCTCGTGCTCGGAATTGGATCGGCGCTGGCGGGCTTGGGCGTGATGCTAAGCGTGCCGCGAGGGCTGATCCCCGCGCGGCTGTCGCTGGCGGCGTGGGGCGGGGTGGTGACGACGCCGCCGATCGTGCTGCTGCTGGCCGCGACGTCGCTACAGATGAGCGGGCAGTTTGTGCTGTATCCCTATCTCGCCGCCGAACTGCGGCGGGTGACGCAGGCGGACGCCGGAGGCGTTGCGCTGGTGCTGGGCATCTATGGCGCGGCGGGATTGATCGGGTCGATCATTGCGACGCGCATGGTGGCGTCGCTGGGGACTGCGCGCACGCATCTGGTGTGTCTGGCGTGCCTGATCGCTGGCATGGCGGGATGGGCGGCGTTCGCCGCGTCGCTGCCATGGACGGCGGTTGCGATGTTCATCTGGGGGCTTGGCTTCGGTGCTGGCGTTGCGATGCAGCAGGCGCGCCTGATCGCCGTGGCGCCGCCGCTTGCCTCGGCCTCGGTCGCGCTCAATACGTCGGTGCTTTATCTCGGGCAGGCGATGGGCTCCGCGACCGGCGGCGCGCTGATCGACGGCGGCCGGCCGGAGCTGCTCGGGCCCGCCGGAGTCGTATTCCTTGTCGTGGCTTTCATGGCGTCCGCCTGGGCGATGCGGCGTTACAAGGCGTGAAGACGCCCGCTCATTCAATTCCCTTTGCCAAACGCCCGCAGGAGTGCTGAAAATCGGGTATGTCCGGTTACAGGACGATTGGGAGGGTCATATGAGGATTGGTTCGGCGCTGCTCGTGGGCGCGGCCTTGCTCGCGCTGGTTTCCTGCACGCAGAAAACACCGCCGCCGCCGATCACTGCGGCGGATGTGAACGCAGCGGCGATCACCGCCGCTGATGAGCGGCCGGGCGTGTGGCTCTCGCACGGGCGGACCTATTCCGAACAGCGCTTCTCGCCGCTGACGCAGATCAACGCGCAGAATGTCGGGCGGCTCGGCCTTGCCTGGTCCGCCGATCTCGACATGGGGCGCGGGATGGAGGCAACGCCCATCGTTGTGGGCGGCGTGATGTATGTCACCTCGGCCTGGTCGGTCGTCTATGCGCTGGACGCGAAGACGGGCGAGCGCATCTGGGAATACGATCCCGGCATCGACAAGGCGCGCGGTGTTCTGGCGTGCTGCGATGTGGTGAACCGCGGCGTCGCGGTGTGGGAAGGCAAGGTCTATTTCGGAACCATCGACGGCCGCCTCATCGCGCTGAACGCGGCGGACGGAACGCTGGCGTGGGAGAAGCTGACGGTCGATCAATCGAAGCCCTACACCATCACCGGCGCGCCGCGTGTGGTGAAGGGCAAGGTAATGATCGGCAATGGCGGCGCCGAACTGGGCGTGCGCGGCTACATCACCGCCTATGACGCCAGCACGGGCGAGCAGGCGTGGCGTTTCTATACCGTGCCCAATCCCGACAAGCAGCCGGACGGCGCGGCGTCGGATGCGGTGTTCGCCGAGAAGGCCAACGCGACGTGGGACAATTTTGGCGAGTGGCGCAATGCTGGCGGCGGCGGCACGGTGTGGGACGCGATGGCGTATGACCCCGAGCTGGACATCATGTATTTCGGTGTCGGAAATGGCAGCCCGTGGAACCAGCGTCTGCGTTCGCCTTCGGGCGGCGACAACCTGTTCCTCTCCTCCATCCTCGCGCTGAAGCCGGATACGGGCGAGTATGTCTGGCACTATCAGACCACGCCGGGCGAGACGTGGGACTACACCGCCACGCAACACATCATCCTCGCCGACATCAAGATCGGCGATGCGGTGCGCAAGGTGGCGATGCAGGCGCCCAAGAACGGATTTTTCTATGTGCTCGACCGCGCGACGGGCGAACTGCTCTCGGGCGACAAATACCAGTCGAACGTGAACTGGGCGTCGGCCATCGACATGGCCACGGGCCGTCCGGTGGAGACGCCCGGCGCGCGCTACGAGACGGAACCCTTCATGGCGTATCCGGGGCCGCTGGGCAGTCACAACTGGCACCCGATGTCGTTCAGCCCGCAGACGGGCCTCGTCTATATTCCGGCTTTCACCATTCCCGCGCTGTACGCGGAGATGGAGACGTTCGTGTATCGCCCCGGCTTCTGGAATACGGGGACGGACTCTCTGCCCGGCGCGCTGCCGGGCAATATCGATGAGCGCAAGGCGGTCATGCAGCAACTCGGCCAGGGCGGTCAGCTGGTCGCGTGGGACCCGGTGGCGCGCAAGCCGCGCTGGACGGTGGATTATCCCACGCCATGGAATGGCGGCGTGCTGTCCACGGCGGGCGGTCTTGTCTTTCAGGGCGGGCTCGATTCCGCCTTCCGCGCCTATGATGCAGCGACGGGCGAGAAAAAGTGGGAGATCGGCGGCGGTTATCCCGTGCTGTCCGGTCCGATGAGTTATGAAATCGACGGCGAGCAATACATTGCGGCCACCGCAGGGTGGGGCACGGTGCTGCCGCTGCTGGGCGATTTTGGTGTGCCGAAGGTCGGTTCCGCCGAGCTGGGCCGCGTGATCGTTTACAAGCTGGGCGGCGCGGCGGAACTTCCGCCGTATGAGTTGTTCGAGATGGACCAGATTCCCGCAGCCGAGGATTTCGGCAACGCGCAGCAGGTCGGTCATGGCAAGAGCCTCTATTATCAGAACTGCATGGTCTGTCATGGCGAGGCCGTGGTGTCGGGCGGCGTGATTCAGGATTTGCGCTGGGCGCAGGCGCCGGGCACGAAGGAGACGTTCGCCAAAGTGGTGCTGGACGGCGCATATGCGTCCGCCGGCATGGCGAGCTTCGCGGCGGCGTTGACGCCGGATGATGCGGAGGCGATCCGCGCCTACATCATCTTCCGCGCGCACGAGGACGCGCCGCCGGAGCAGCCGCAATAGAACCATGGCTTTGCGGGGCGGCTTGTTGACGGGCGCGCTCCGCGTCTTCGATGAAAGTCTGCATCCACAGGATGGCGGGCAGGCGGGCGGCAAGGGCGGCCTTCCGCCTGAACCGGACTCTACGTTGGCCCCGGCGCAGGCCGCGTAAACAAAAAGGCCCGGACCAGATGGTCCGGGCCTTGTCTGTTGTGGCGTGAACCAGATCTATTTCGGGTTGCAGAACACTAGGAAGTTCTGAGACTCGACGGCCATGCCGCGCAGCGAGGCGACGTATTTCGCCTGCACCTGCACGCTGGCGTCGCGCACCAGGGCCCATTGCACGTCGCCCCTGTCAGTGGCGATCGACACCATGTCGAGCTGCGCGATGGTGCGCAGGGCGACCGAGTCCATCGGGAAGACGAAGTCGGCTTCGGTCGAACCGGGGCTGGCGGCGAACTGGCCTTCGACCGGGCGCGCTTCGGCGCCGAGGCGGATGCGATAGGTCGCGCTCTGGCCGATGCGGCTGCCGTCCTGCTTGCCGAGGCGTGCGGTGATCGTGCCGTTGTCGGGATTGCAGGTCATCGAGAAGCCGGCCTGGCTGGAGAGCTGGCCGTTCTCCCCCACGAGAGCGAGAATCGGTTGCTGCGGCATCAGGCGCTCGTCGGAAACCCATTGCGTGGTGGCGGCGATGTTGATCGCTCCGGGAATCGGGGCGGCGGCCGCTTCGCCCGAGGCGGCGGAGGACGGTCCCGCTGTCCCGCCTGCCGGCGCAGGATCGGAGGCGCAGGCGGCGGCCAGCGTTCCGGCGGCGGCAAGAGCGATAAGCTTCAGCGATGGGCGGTTCAACATGGGTTTCCTCACGAACGTTCGGGCTTCATCACGAGTCGGGACGGTCAGATCTTGATGACGACTTTGCCCTTTGCGCGGCGCTCTGACAGCTCCTTTATGGCGTCGGCTGCTTTTTCAAGGGGATAGGTGTTGGAGATGTGCGGCCGGATGGCGCTTTTCTGATAAAGCGCGAACAGTTCGGCCAGATTCTCCTGGTGGGCTTTGGGGTCCCGCGCCACGAACGCGCCCCAGAACACGCCCACGATCTGGCAGGATTTCAGAAGTGTAAGATTCAGCGGCAGTTTGGGAATGCCGGCCGGGAAACCGACCACCAGGAAGCGGCCATCCCAGTTCAGCGCGCGCACGGCGGGTTCGGCATAGTCGCCGCCGACGCCGTCATAGATCACGTCCACGCCGCCGCCCGAAACTTCCTTGATCTGGTCGGAGAAGGCTTTCTGCTGATCTTTCGACAGCGGGTTCGAGGGATAGACGAAGCCCTTGTGCGCACCCTTGGAGATGGCGAAATCGACCTTCTCCTGCGTCGATGCTGCGGCGATCACTTCGGCGCCCATCGCAACGCCGAGTTCGACAGCGGCGAGGCCGACGCCGCCCGCCGCGCCCAGAACCAGCAGCTTCTCGCCCGGTTGCAGCTTGCCGCGCTGTTTCAGCGCGTATTGCGACGTGCCGTAGGTCATCAGCAGGGCCGCGCCCTCTTCAAACGGCATGAAGTCCGGCAGGATGTTCATGCGGCTGGCCTGGGTGAGGACTTCCTCAGCCATGCCGCCCGCGCCGATGGAGCCGAACACCTTGTCGCCGGGCTTCAGATTGGTGACGCCTTCGCCCACTTCCTTCACCACCCCCGCGATCTCGCCGCCGGGCGAGAAGGGACGGGCGGGTTTGTACTGGTACATGTCCTGAATGATGAGGAAGTCGGGGAAGTTCACGCCCACGGCCTTCACGCTCACCACCACTTCGCCAGCCTTCGGCTTGGGCGAGGGCACGTCCTCCACCACCAGCGTATCGGGAAGGCCCGGGGCCTTGGAGAGAAGGGCTTTCATGAGTGACGTCTCCGCAGGTCGGCATTGGCAGGTCGATTTCCCGGTTGGCTTAGCGGACACGTCCGGCGCTGTCATCCCGCGTCGCGTCCGGCGGGGATAAATTGCGGCGGCTTGTGATCCGGGCCCATGTCTGGAAGGTTGCGCCCGCAAAGGGCCCGGAGCGGTCCGGATGAGGAGTTGCGTCATGCTTCGTTCTGTGATCGCCGGGTGGCGTCTGTTGATGACCGGCGCGCTGGGCCTTCTGCTCGCCGCCTGCGCCACACAGGCCGCCACCTCGCCCAGCCCGGTTGATGGGGTGCGGCTCCGCATGGTGGAGACCAACGGGATCACGCTGCGTGTGGCCGAAGCGGGCGCCATCGAAGACAAGACTGCGCCGCTGGTGCTGCTCGTTCATGGCTGGCCGGAGAGCTGGTATTCCTGGCGGCATCAGATTCCGGTCATCGCCAACGCCGGCTATCGCGTGATTGCGCCGGACATGCGCGGCTATGGCCGGTCGGATGCTCCCGAAGCGGTCGAAGCCTATGACATCCACAACCTCAGCGCCGACCTCACGGGCCTGCTCGATGCGTATGGCGCCGAGAAGGCGGTGATCATCGGGCATGACTGGGGCGCCATCGTCACCTGGAACACGGTGCAGCTTCACCCCCAGCGTTTCTCCGCGATGATCGCGATGAGCGTGCCGAACGGGGGCCGTTCGGCGGCGGCGCCGGTGGCGTCGATGAAGGCGGGCTATGGCGAGAACTTCTACTATATCCTCTATCATCAGGAGCCGGGCGTGGCGGAGGCGGAATATGATTCCGATCCGCGCCGCATGTTGTCCTCGCTCTATGTCTCGCCGGATACGCCGCGCACGGCGCCGGAGATCACCGACCCGAAACGCTCGGCGGGCGGCTACCTGCCGCGCCGGGGCGTGCCGACTGAATTGCCGCCGTGGCTGACGCAGGCGGACATGGACTATTTTGTTTCGGAGTTCGAGCACGCGGGCTTCCGGGGCGGCGTGAACTATTATCGCAACATGGACCGCAACTGGGAAACCACGCCGCAACTGGCGGGCGCGCGCATAACGATCCCCGCTGCCTTCATTGCGGGCGACAAGGACTCGGTGATCGGCGGCGCGACGGCCGAGGCGCTGCGCACACGCATGTCGCGTGTGGCCGC
>CAZJZQ010000092.1:12476-12916 GCA_964550535.1 uncultured Rhizobium sp. | reverse complement strand
CGCAGCGCCTTGAGACGCGGATTGAGATTGGGCTCGTTCTCGAACACGTCGAGGCCGGCGCCCGCAATCTCTCCGGCTTCCAGCGAACGGATCAGGGCGGCCTCGTCGATCACCTCGCCGCGCGCCGTGTTCACCAGATAAGCGTCGGGCTTCATCAGCTTGATCCGGCGCGCGGAAATCAGATGGAAGGTTGCGGGCGTATGCGGGCAGTTGATGGACACGATGTCCATGCGCGCCAGCATCTGATCGAGGCTTTCCCAGTAGGTCGCCTCAAGCTCGTCCGCCACCTGCTGCCGCACCGGCTTGCGGTTGTGATAGTGGATCTGCAACCCGAACGCCTTGGCGCGCCTGGCCACGGCGGTGCCGATGCGGCCCATGCCGACAATGCCCAGGCGCTTGCCGAAGATGCGGCGGCCCAGCATCCAGGTCGGCGACCAACC
>CAZJZQ010000092.1:0-12466 GCA_964550535.1 uncultured Rhizobium sp. | reverse complement strand
GCCGCGCGAGACGCAGGCCTGCACATCGATATTGTCCACCCCGGCGCCGAACTGTGCGATCAGGCGCAGGCGGTCTCCGGCGCGCGCCAGCATGCGGCCGTCGATCCGGTCGGTGACGGTCGGCACCAGCACGTCGCAACGCGAGGCGGCGTCGCCAAGCTGCTCGATCGTCATCGGCGTATCGGACTCGTTCAGCTCCACGTCGAAGAGTTCGCTCATCCGCGTTTCGACCGGCTCCGGCAGCCGGCGCGTCACGATGACCTTGATCTTGGTGCGGGGCATTTGGGTTCCCTGTTGGCCCTTGCGGGGCCGTGTTCTGCTTTCACGCAATCCGGAAGCCGGGGGATCAGCGCGCCGGCGTCTCCCGCCCTGCCCACGCCCCCAGCGCCGGAGCTTGCTTCCGGCCGCGTGCGGGCGGTGTAGCAAAGCGCCCGCCCGGGGCCAACCTCGCCCGCGGAGTTTCAGGGGGGCTCAGGCCGGATTCAGCAATTACGGTTAAGCGGGTTTTCACCCACTTGTGGTTGGGTCTTTCTTCTACCTGCCTCCTGCATGAGACATGAGAGATGGTGCCCCGTGAGCGAAAACCGCACCCGCCACTCTGTTTTGCGTCTGGTTGCACAGATTTTCGGCGCCGCGATTTTGCTGCAAGCCCCTGCTGCGGCGCAGCAAGCTCTCACGCCTGGCAGCTTCAAGGCCTATGCGACGGAGGGGGTCGAGCCCCGGGTCAGCGATTTCTCCGGCCTGCCCGTGCCGCGCTATTCCAGCCTGCGCTACGACAAGGTCAACGGCCGCGCTGGGCCGAGCGCGGACTATCCGGTACTGTGGACCTATGAGCGCGCCGGCCTGCCCGTGGTCATTGTCCGGGAAAGCCAGGACTGGCGGAAAATCCGCGATCCTCAGGGCGATGAGGTCTGGGTCCGCTCGCGCCTGCTGGCCGGGGAACGGACGGCGATCACCACCGGCGACGGCGCGCTGCGTCTGCGGCCGGACCATGCGGCGCAGGCTTCGGCGCGTTATGCGCCAGGCGTCGTCATGAAGCTGGTTTCCTGCGAATCAGGCTGGTGCCGGGTCGAAACCGCCGGCGTGGCGGGCTGGGCCCCCCGGGGTCACCTGTGGGGCGCCGAGGACCTGCCGTCCGCCGGCCGCTGACTTCACGGTCCAATGGCCTTGAGCCTGCTTGCCGGGCCGTGTTAACGGGCCTGCTTTCCGCAACATCGGCGGGGCGCAGGAGCGTTACCAAATGTCGGGTTCTCCCCACGAATTCCATACGCCCCAGTCGTCCTACAGCTATGAGGACCTGCTGAAGAGCGGCAGCGGCCAGCTTTTCGGGCCGGGCAACGCCCAGCTTCCCGTTCCGCCCATGCTGATGCTGGACCGGATCACCCAGATCGATCTGGACGGCGGCCCCCATAAACGCGGGCAGATCGTGGCGGAACTCGACGTTCGCCCTGACCTCTGGTTCTTCCAGTGCCATTTTCCGGGCGATCCCGTTATGCCGGGCTGCCTGGGCCTGGACGCCATGTGGCAGCTGGTGGGCTTCTGGCTGGGCTGGTCAGGCTCACCAGGCCGGGGCCGGGCGCTGGGCGTGGGCGAGCTGAAACTCGCCGGCCAGGTGATGCCGGAGGCGAAGCTGGTCCGCTATGAAATCAACATCCGCCGGGCGATCCGGGCCAAGCTGGTGATGGGCATTGCTGACGGAACTGTGTCCGTCGATGGTGAAACTATTTATCAGGCGAAAGACCTGAAAGTTGGATTGTTCCGCCCCACGGAGTAATATCCGGGAGAACGGGTCCGGGCCGCCTTGCGGCTCGTGACAAGACTGCTCTGGGAGTTTCGCGTCCATGACTACACCCGACTTCCGCGCGCCCGACCTGCGCCGCGTCGTCATCACCGGCATGGGCATTGTGTCATCGATCGGCGACACGATCAGGGAAGTAACCGACAGCCTGAAGAACGGCGTCTCCGGCATCACCTTCGCCGAGGAATACGCCGAGAAGGGCTTCAAGTCGCAGGTCTTCGGGCAACCGCGCGCCAACCCGGCCGATCATGTCGACAAGCGCGCCATGCGCTTCATGGGCGACGGCGCCGGCTGGTGCCACATGGCGATGACGCAGGCGATCGCCGATGCGGGCCTCGACGAGAAGCTCATCACCAATCCGCGCACCGGCCTGATCGTCGGCACGGGCGGACCGTCCACCCGCGCCATCGTGGCCGCCGCCGACTCGGTTCGCGAGAAAGGCTCGCCCCGCCGCATCGGGCCGTTCGCCGTACCCAAAGCGATGAGCTCCACCGCCTCGGCCACGCTCGCCACCCTCTTCCGCATTCTTGGCGTAAACTATTCGATCTCGTCGGCCTGCACGACGTCGCTGCACTGCGTGGGCGCGGCGGCTGAACAGATCCAGTGGGGCAAGCAGGACGTGATGTTCGCCGGCGGCGGCGAAGAACTCGACTGGACGCTCTCCGCCCTGTTCGACGGCCTGGGCGCCATGTCTTCCAAATTCAACGCCGACCCGTCGCGCGCTTCGCGCGCGTTTGACGTTGATCGCGACGGTTTCGTCATCGCCGGCGGCGCCGGAATGGTGGTGCTGGAAGAATATGAACACGCCAGGCGCCGCAGCGCGACCATCTATGGCGAAGTCGTCGGCTATGGCGCGACGTCGGACGGTCACGACATGGTGGCGCCCTCGGGCGAAGGCGCGGTGCGCGCCATGCAGCTCGCGCTCGCCACCGCCGGCCGGGCGCCGGACTATCTCAACCCGCACGCCACCTCCACGCCCGTTGGCGACCAGAAGGAGCTGGAGGCCGTGCGCGAAGTATTCGGCCAGCAGGCGGCCGACCAACCGATGATCTCCGCCACCAAGTCGATGACCGGTCACAGCCTCGGCGGCGCCGGCGTGCAGGAGCTGATCTACTCCCTCATCATGATGAAGGAGAAATTCGTGGCGCCCTCGATCAACATCGAGAACCTCGATCCGCTGGCCTATGGCGTGAACATCATCCGCGAAGCGCGCGAGGCGGTGCTCAACCTCATCATGTCGAACTCGTTCGGCTTTGGCGGCACCAACGGCTCCATCGCGGTCGCGAAGGTCTAGGCGCGTGCGGAGGACAGCCAGCGCGATATCGCTGGTCGTTTGCGGGTCTTTTGTCAGCGCCTTCGCGCAAAATGGCGGCGCTCCGCTCAAGCGGTTCTGGGTCGATGAGGCCGCCGGCGTGTCCATCGCATTTCCCGTGGATCACCCGACCCTCGGCTTTACGCGGCTGACCGGCATTGAGGATTCTTCCACGCTGGCGTTCACGCGCCGGGTGCTGCTGAACCAGAGCAGCGCCGGCATCGTCATCGAGCGCGGCGACGCGCTGTGCATGGTGCGGCGCAGCTTTCCCGATCAGGGTCCGGCGTTGCGCTCCGTCCTGGCTCAGGCGCACGCAATGGTGGACGGCGGCAAGGCTCTGGGACAGGAGCGTTGCGAAGGCAGCATCTACCGTGACGGCGCCAGCGAAAAATCATTCTACGGCGTGCAGTTGAACACAACGCCGCTGGGTCTCAGCGAAACCTGCGTCGCGGCCTACAGCACGGGCGCAGGCGATTACCCCTATGTCGTAACACAGCAGACGTTGTTCGCGGTGGGCTCGCATGGCTATGACCTGTCGTGCTCTATCACCGTGCGCAACGAGGCGGACGCCCGCTATCTCTGGACGGGCAACGCCACGGATTTCATCGCCATACGCGACAGCATCGCGATCGCCCCCGCCAGTTAGCCGCAGTCGCGCCTGCAACCACAACGCCAGCACCGGCGTTGGAGGGAAATGAGCAATCGCGCACAACACCACATGCCCGCCGACGTTCGCAAAGCGTTGAGGGATGGGGGCATGGAGCACGAGTATCGCGCCCGTCCCTATTATCAGCGCAGCGATTATCTCGGCTGGATCCTGTCCGCGAAACTGGACGCGACGCGCCAGAGCCGCATCCGTCAGATGGTGTCGGAACTACAGGCCGGCGACGCGTTCACCGGCGATTGCGAGAGTTCGAGCATCCATATTCCCGGAGCGCATCGCCACGCGACATCTCAAGGCGGCGCGGCTCAGGCGAACCCGCCCGACACATCGCCTTCCTGACACCGGATCAGCCGGCTGGTCAGCACCGCCGCCTGGCGGTGAACGACAGCCAACTTGTATGCCGGGTCTGTCACCATCTCCAGGAACGCGGCCGCCTTCGGATAGTGCGCGATAAAGATCGTGTCCCACCAGTTTGCGGCGGGCCCGATCAGCATCGTCTGCATTGCGCCGCGCCATATCATGCTGCCTCCGGCGCGCGCGAAGACGGGATAACTTAGCCGCCCGTATTCCGCATACGCCTCGGCGCCCGTGCGGGCCTTGCCCGCATCAGCATGATCCGCCGGATACTCCGCACGCTCGCGAAAGCGCACCATGTTCAGCATCCACACCGGTTGATCGCGCGGCAGCGCCTTGAACGCATCGAACAACGCGCGCGCGGGATCGACGTGCCTGTCATCTGGAGGGATGCCGGGAGGCGTGTTTTCGGTCATGGGGGGCCTCCGTCAGTGGCTCAGAAATCCGGCAGCTGCACCTTGCGCAGGTCGCGGCGGATGCGCAGACGCGCCGCAATCGCCGCTGCATAACACACCACCGCATAGAGCAGCAGCCCGCCGAGCCCCACGCTGAAAATCACCGCCGGGTCCAGTCCCGCCGCCATCCGCGCCAGATCATACACCGCCGACACCGCGAACATGCAGCCCAGCACCAGCATCAACAGCGGCACCACCACCAGTCCCGTGCGGTCCATCTCCACAATCCAGTCCACGCCGGTAAGAAACGGTTTCAGCAACCCGTTCGACCGCGCCCGCGCGCGCGTAAGCAAACGCATCGTCTGCTTTTCGCCCGGCTCCAGCCGCAAGGCTTCCAGCCCCAGTTCATATGCATCCAGAGGTTGTTTTCGCGCCAGCGCGCATTCCGCCAGCACGCGGAAGATATCGGGACGGCTCGGGTCCAGCATCATCGCACGCTGCGCCAGGCCTTCCGCCGCATCGTAATTCCACTCGTCCACGCGCAGGAGAGCGAGGTTCACCAGATCATGCACGTCGGACGCGTGGCGCTCCGCATCATCGAACAGCGCCCGTGCGCCCAGATGGTCGCCATTGTTGAAACGCGCCACCGCCAGCTGGAACAGATTGCCCGCATCCTCCGGGTCTTCTGAGGCGATATCCTCGGCGATGCGCTCGGCTTCCTGCCGCATCGCTTTCTTGCCGCCCGCCATCAGCATGGCGTGCGACAGCGTATGGCGCACCAGATGATCGTCAGGATCGATCGCCGCCGCGGCGCGGGCGATCTCCAGCGCTTCCTTCCTTTTCTTCTCGGTGAACCGGCAATGCGCCAGCAGCGCCATGGCGCGCGCGTCCTCGGGATTGCGCGCCAGCATGGTGCGCAGCCGCGCTTCCGCCCCGCGCACATTGCCCGCGCGCATCAGGGCGATCGCCGCGCTTTCACTGGCCGCGCGTTCGAACGCGTCCATGCCCCGCCCCTATTTGCCGTGCTTGTCCAGGAAGGCGGTCACATCGTCGTAAAGGCCGCCCTCATTGGCGTACTTCGCGAAATTACGCGCCTGCGACAGCCATTCCAACGTCGTCGGCTTCATTGTCTTCGCGGCCTCGTTGAGGTGTTTCTGCTTCACCGGCACCACCTTGTCTCCCTCAAGGCTTTCCTCGATGGCGAAATCGCACGCCGCCTCGATCAGCCCCACAAGATCCGCCCCGGAGAAGCCGGATGTGGCGTTGACGATAGGTTCCAGATTGACGCCCTCATTCGGCCGTTCCTTCAGCGCCAGATCGAGAATGGCGAGGCGCGCCTCGCGATCCGGCGGTGGAATGAAGATCACGCGGTCGAACCGCCCGGGGCGCCGGAACGCCGTATCGATCGCCCACGGCACGTTGGTGGCCGCAAGGATCAACATGCCCTCATTGTTGGCGTTCACGCCGTCCATCTCGTTCAGGAAGGTGGAGACGAGACTGGCGCCATTATCGGCGTGGCCGAACCTGCGCCGCGCCGCCAGCGCCTCGATCTCGTCGAAGAACAGAACTGTGGGCTTGGACCGGCGCGCATTGTCGAACGCCGCCGCCAGCCGTTTTTCCGACTGACCGATATACATGTCGAGCACTTCGGAAATCTCGATGGAGATGAAGCTCGCGCCCACCTCGCCCGCCGTGGCGCGCGCCATCATCGTCTTGCCGCAGCCGGGAGGGCCATAGAGCAGCACGCCGCCCCCTGCCTTGCGCTTGAACTTGTCGAACAGTCCCGGTTTCTTGAACGGCAGGATGATCTTGCGCGAGATATCGCGCTTCACCTCGTCCAGCCCGCCGACGTCCGCGAACGTCTTCGTCTCGCGCGTCGTGCGGTTCGGCGGCGCCTCCTGCGCATCGACCGGACGGCCGCGCAGGTTGAACACATTACCGCCCGCCGCCGCCTGTCGCGGGGCCAGCGCCGCCTCCAGGTCCGCATCCTTCAGCGAGGGGTCGCCAGCCACCGCATCACGATACGCCTCCGCCGCCTCGCCCAGCCGGTCCTCATCACGCAGGATCTGCGCGCGGGTGAAGCAGACACGCGGAGACGTCCCTTCCACCCAGCGCAACGCAGCCCCCGGCGGTCCGGCATCGGACAGGTAATGGGCGGCCTGAATGCGCGCGTCGTCGTCATAGGGGCGCGGGTCGATCTGGCCCAGCCAATCAACAGCCTCGTCCGGGTCCAGCGCCTCGTCCGCCGCGCGCAGGACGGCCCGCAGCAGGCCGCTCTTGCCCGGCGCAGCTTCCGCCGCCTCGATCAGGTCGCTGAGTTCGCTCAACTTCGGTGTCCCCGCTCCGGTCCAGCGGCCGATCTTAAGGGCTGGCGCGACCGGAGCAATGGCGCTTGCGATCCCTACCTTGACGCGCCAGTGGCGCTCCCCTACCCCGCGACCAGATCAGGAGCCATCCCATGACCGACACGTCCTTCCCCAAAGGCGACCTTATGAAGGGCAAGCGCGGCCTCGTCATGGGCGTCGCGAACGACAAGTCCATCGCCTGGGGCATTTCCCAGCAGCTCGCCGCACAGGGAGCGGAGATCGCCTTCACCTATCAGGGCGAGGTGCTGGAGCGCCGCGTGCGGCCGCTGATCGAGAGCGTCGGCATGAAGACGATGATCTCCTGCGACGTCACCAGCGACGCCGACATGGACCGCGCCTTCGCCGAGCTGCAATCCACCTTCGGAACGATTGATTTCCTCGTCCACGCCATCGCCTTCGCGGGCAAGGAGGAGCTTCAGGGCTCCTTCGTCGAGAACACCACGCGCGAGGGCTTCCGCCGCGCCATGGATATTTCGGTGTTCTCTTTCGTGGACGCCGCCAAGCGCGCCGCCGCGATCATGCCGAATGGCGGCGCGATGGTGACGCTGACCTATCTGGGCGCCGAGCGCACCGTGCCGTCCTACAACGTCATGGGCGTGGCGAAAGCCGGCCTGGAAGCCGCCACCCGCTATGCCGCGCGCGATCTGGGGCCCAAGGGTATTCGCGTGAACGCGATCTCCGCCGGTCCGATGCGCACGCTGGCGATGGCCGGGATCAAGGGCGGCAAGGCGCTGATGAACACGGGCCGCGAATGGTCTTTGTTGAAGGAAGAAACCTCGATGGAAGGCGTCGCCGGTTGCGCGCTTTACCTGTTGTCGCCCATCGGCCGCTCCATCGCGGGCGAAGTCATCCACGTCGATGCCGGCTTTCATGTGGTCGGCGTGCCGGACGTTCCGTCCGAGGGTTAGCCGCCTCTCAGCCGCTTACTGCCAACCGCTTACTGCCAGCTGTTACTGGGCGGCGCCGAGCTCGACGAATGAGGTGAGCGTGGCCGCCTCGCCCGCCATGGCGTCGCCCGCGACCTTCATGGCCCATCCGCCGGGAGACGTAAGCGCCACCATCGCTCCGTAAGCAATTGCGACAAGGGCGACCGAAGCGGCGATCAGCACCACAAGCCCGCGCATGTTGTCGTTCAACTTTGGCCGGGCAGCACGCGGATTGTTTTTGACGCCAGTGATCGGGCCGAATGCCGTTTTGCTCGTCATCAGTTTCTCCTCAACACGACGCATCCAACCGAACGCCACGCTTCAAACCAAAGCGCACGCAAAGTCGCGACACGGGCAAAAACCCGCCGTACCGGGGAAGAAACTTGGGGAGGCGGCCGCTTGGCGTCTCGCGTTGTTCACGCGCCTTCCGGCTCTGTATGTCCCTTATACGACAAACCATCTGGGATCACAACGCCGCGAGCGCACAGCCCGTTCCGCTCGCACCCGCGAGATGACAAGGCTTTCACGTCCGCTACATTGCGCCTCTCAGGAGAAATTAACGGAGGGGCGGATGAGCGGGTTAACGGTTGGCGCGGAGGCGGCCGCCGCCGCGCAAAATCCCCCGCCGCCCGGAGAGATCGCCGAACTCTACGCGCTGTGGAGCATCCAGGACGCCCTGCTCCAGAATTATCGCATGTTGTTCATCACGGTGCAGTCGATCCTGTTGTCGATCGCCGTCGCCGTAACCGCAGAAGGCGCGCCCCTGCTCGCTTTCGTCATCGCCATTCCGGGCGTGTTCGTGATGACAAAGTGGACGACCTTCACACGCATCCGCAGCGAATGCGTCAACATCGCAAAGCGCATGATCAAGCGCGCCGAAGCTGGCGCCCCCGTCATCGCGCCTCTCGCAGCGTTCGAGGCGGAGCAGAACCAGATCAAGCTGAAAGACCTCAAGCCAAACCGCAAACAGCAGACCCGCCACTGGATGGAGGTGCAACTCCCCGGCATGTTCGCCCTGTCATGGGTGTTCCTGCTCGGCACGTGCGCGACGATGGTGTTCCTCCGCACCCGCTGGGCCGCGCCGGTGCGGGAGATGATCGACACGATGCTCGCCTATATGGCGGCCTGAGCAGCGCGCAGCTTAACTCAAGCCACCTTCATGGCCTTCAACCGCGACCACACAGGCGCGGCGAGGCGTTCGACGGCATCCGCGTCGGGCAGCGCATTGCGCCATGCCGGCGCGCCCTCGTCCGCCACCACCAGATCGCACACGTATTTCGCAGGCTCGGTGAAGCGCTGGTGAGAGGGCCGGACAAAACGGATATACTGGTCGATCACCCGCTCCATCGGCCGGTTGCGCCCCTTCGGGTCGGTATCGCGCCGGATGCGGCGGATCAGGCGCAGATCCGTGCTGGTGTCCACATAGACGGTGAGGTTGAACAGCGCCGCAAAGCCGGGGTCGGCCAGCACGTGCACGCCCTCGACAATCACCACATCCCGCGCGGCGACACGATAGACCTCGCCCGCCACACGCTCATGCTCCGCGAAGCTGTAAACCGGCTGCTCGATATCCTCGCCCCGTTTCAACGCGGCCAGATGCTCGCGGAACAGCGCCATGTCCTTGGCCGCGGGATTGTCGAAGTCGATGATCTTCTCGACCTCTTCGTTCGACCACCCCACCACGGGCGGCGTGTGACGCATGCGCGGCAGGTAATAGTTATCCTCGGTCACCAGCGCGCAGCGCGCCTCGCCCAGCCGCCCGAACAGCTCGCGCGCCAGCGTCGTCTTGCCGGAGCCGGAACCGCCCGTGATCGCGATCATGAAGGCGGCCATCGGCCCTAGTCCTCGTCGTCGCGCACAAGATCGCGCCGCACCTGCGGCGAAGCCAGAAGCTGGTCGATGCGCCGCGCCTCGTCATAGCTGTCGTCAGGCACGAACCGCAGCGTCGGGATCGTGCGCAGTTCAACCTCGCGCGCCAGACGCCCGCGAATGAACCCCTGCGCCCGGTTGAGCGCCGCCGCCGTTTTGTCCATCTCTTCCCCGCCCAGCGGTGCGCAGAACGCCGTGGCGTGCTTCAGGTCAGGCGAAATCCGCACCTCCGAAACGGTGATGGATTTCCCATGCAGGTCGGGGTCTGCGAACTCTTCGCGCGCGAAAATATCCATCAGCGCATGGCGGATCAGCTCCCCCGCGCGAAGCTGGCGTTGCGAAGGCATTTTGTGTGACGTCGATTTCATCCAGCCGAAGAATGCCCGCCGCGACCGGAAGTCAAGGACGCTCCTGACGCACCGGCCTGGAAAGCCCCGCGACGGCCCGATGATGCTGTCGTTTTTCCGGTCCCACGCGCGCCCGGGCGCACTATATTGGGCTCATGCTCGACCGCCTGCCCTCTCACGACGCGCTTTACCAGGCCCTCCAGCGCCGCGACCCGGAGCTGGATGGCGTGGTTTACGTCGCCGTGAAAACGACCGGGATTTTCTGCCGTCCTGTCTGCCCTGCCCGTACGCCGCACGCCCACAACATTATCTTCATGGGCTCGGCGTCCGAGGCGATGGAGGCGGGGTTCCGCCCCTGCAAACGTTGCCGCCCCACCGATCATCCGGATGCGCCCGGCGTTCTGATCGACCGGCTGCTGCAACTGGTGGAGGCCGACCCTTCGCGCCGCTGGAGCGAAGAAGATCTGCGCGACATGGGCATCGAACCCGCCACCGCGCGCCGCCATTTCCAGCGCCGCTTCGACATGAGCTTCTCGCAGTATGCGCGCGCCCGCAGGCTGGGCCACGCCCACGCCACGATCAGAAAGGGAGATCCCGTGATCGACGCCCAGCTCGACGCCGGTTTCGATTCATCCTCCGGATTTCGCGAGGCCTTCGCCCGCCAGTTTGGCGAAGCGCCCAACAAGGCGCGCAAGGCGCAGGCCTTCGCGATGGACTGGATCGACAGCCCTCTCGGCCCGATGCTCGCCATCGCCGACGACACGCACCTTCACATGCTGGAGTTTGTCGAGCGCAAGAAGCTGGAGGGCCATGTCGAGAAATACCGCGCGGCCTTCAACGCCACCGTCCTGCCCGGCGAAACGCCCGCGCTGAACCTGATCCGGCGGGAGATACGCGACTACTTCGCGGGCAAGACGCTCGACTTCAAATCGAAGATCGCGGGCGCGGGCACGGACTTCCAGAAAATCGTTTGGGACGAGCTGCGCCGCATCCCGCCGGGGGAGACGCGCTCTTATGGCGAACTCGCCACGCGCATCGGACGGCCTACCGCCATGCGCGCCGTCGCCAACGCCAACCGCCTCAACCGGTGCGCCATCATCCTGCCCTGCCATCGCGTCATCGGTGCCGACGGAACGCTCACCGGCTACGCCGGCGGCCTCTGGCGCAAGCAATGGCTGCTGGACCATGAGCGCCGCCACACCGGCCAGACGCTACTTTAAACTCCTCCCCCGTTTACGAGGGAAGTACGGCGGTCAAACGCATGCGTTTGACCCGCCCCCTCCGGCCCTTCGGGCCGCCTCCGCCGCTTCGCAGGGGAGGAGCGCCCCACAAACGCGCCAACCTCACCCCCGCCTCAACTCCAGCAGATCCGCGATCACCTCACCGGACCAGATGGTTTCAAAACCGTCCGGCGCGATGGCGGCGCGGTATTTCTCGCGCGCCGCATCATCCGAGTGGCGCATGCGGGATTCCATCGCTTTCTCCCAGGTCATGCGATCCGGCCACTGCGCATAGGCGTAGAAGCATCCGTCCTCGCCACGGTGCAGACGCGAGCCCCAGCCGCCGAATTCCTTCGATATCGCCCGCGTTCCCGCACGCCAGCCCTTCTCAAAGGACGCCTCTTTTCCAGGTATGATGCGCCAGCGATACAGCACTGCGAACATGGCGAATTCTCCATCTGCGCGTTAATCACGCCTTTCTCATGTTTGTGTTCCGTTGCGGAGTCAGGAAAGGAAATATGGGACAGGGCCTCTGGTCTTGGGAGAGGGTGTTCGGCTTCGTCTCCAACCGGGAGACGAGATGGCCTCGCGCAATCCTCATCGCCGCCGCCGCGCTGCTGCTCGCCGTCCTCATCCGCTTGCCGCTTGAGCCATTTCTTCACCGCCAGATTCCGTTCGTCACCTTCTTCCCGGCCGTCCTCGCGGGATCATTGTTCGGCGGCGTCCGTGCCGGCGCGATCATCGTGATTCTCGGCGCGCCGCTGGCCCAGGGCGCGTTCGGCGGGGCCTATCCCGCCGCCACGACCATCATGTGGCTCCTCATGTCGTCCGCCATAGCGGTTACCGCCTCCGCCGTGCGCGGACTGGTTCAGGCCTTGCGCGCGCAACGCGACCAGGCGGAGGTGGCGCGCACCCAGCTCGACTTCGTCGTGCGTGAGTTGCAGCACCGCGCACGCAACACATTCAGCGTGCTCAACGCCATCGCCACGCAGTCCGCACGCGGCGCCGACAGCGTCGAATCCTATCGCAACGCCCTCACCGAACGCGTGCGCGCCCTGTCATCCGCCTACAGCCTGCTCACCAATCGCGAATGGAGTTCGCCGCTGCCGCTCTCCGAACTGCTGACGCAGGCGCTCGGACCGTTCACGCAGGCGCAGATTCCGCAGGCGCAGGCCGGGCGGCTCACCATCATCGCGGGCCCGCCCTGCCTCGTCG
>CAZJZQ010000091.1:0-12926 GCA_964550535.1 uncultured Rhizobium sp. | reverse complement strand
ATCAGGGCGAGGCCAGTATGGGGCTGTTGGAGTCTCCGCCGGAGAAATGAGGCTCAATTCTGCGATTTTTGTGCGAGGTTCGCTGCGAAGAGATTGAAATCGTTCGCGAAGAAAATTTGGGGGCTCCGGTCTGTCCTTCGGATGTTCGCCGCGATGCGGCTCACCCTATCGCTTTGCGGGGGAGGAGTTGGGGCGGTGGACGAGAAGGCGCCCGTTAGCGGGGCGGTGGGAGGGAGGCGACGTAGGCGATGATGTCGGCGCGTTGCTGGGCGCCGGTGATCGACTTGGTCATCAGGGAGCCGGGCGCGAAGACCTGGGGGTTGGAAATGAACGCGTCGATATTCTCTTCCGTCCAGACCAGCCCCTCCTTGGCCCTCAGGGCTTCGCTGTAACCCGGAAACGACTCAAGCTTAGCCGCCGGGCGGCCGATGACGCCGCGCAGGCTGGGGGCGATCGAGACGGCATGGCAGCCCCGGCATTCGGTGAGGTACAGCTCCGCTCCGGCGTCCGCATCTCCCGACGCGGAGATCGTCTGCGCCTGCGCCGACAGCGCTGAAAACACGACAAAAGGCGCGATTTTCATAAGGGCGCCGCGGATCGTGGATTGTCGCATGTCTTGCTTGCCTGACGTATTGGGAAAACTGGCTTCACCACAAAGTGGTGCGATATTCAGATTGACCGCATTCACCCCTTGCAGTCTAGTCGGACTTGAAACGCGGCGCCACAAGATCGTACAGCGTGGAGGGAACATTGAAGCGAGTGCTCGCAGGTGCGCTGACAGGCGCCTTGTGCCTTGGCCTTGTTGGCGGGGCGGCTTTGTTCTCATCCCAATCCCCTGCCGCCTGGGCGCAGACGACGGCTCAGGCCCAACCGATCAAGGTCAGCGCGCGGCGCATCACCGAAACGCAATACCGGCACGCCATCGCGGACGTGTTTGGCTCCGACATACAGCTGAGCGCCCGCTTCGAGCCGGAACGGCGTGAAGAGGGACTGCTCGCCATCGGCAGCGCGCACCTTTCTCTCACGTCATCCGGCTTCGAGCAGTATTTCGCGATGGCCAGCGCCATCGCCGACCAGGCGTTCGATCAAAAGCGGCGCGCCGCCATTGTCGGATGCACGCCCGCCGATCCGGCCAAGGCCGACAATGCGTGCGCGACGGCGTTCATCACCAGGATCGGCGCGGGGCTGTTCCGCCGCCCGCTGACGCAGGCCGAAATCCAGACACGCGTGAAGACCGCCGCGGACGGCGCCGCCAAGTCCGGCAATTTCGACGCCGGCCTGAAGCTGGCGCTCGTCAGCCTGCTCATGGCGCCGGAATATCTGTTCCGTGTCGAGACGGCCGAGGCCGATCCGGCGAAGGCCGGGGCCTACCGGCTGGACGGCTACAGCAAGGCGGCGCGCATCTCTTTCCTGCTGTGGGACTCGGCGCCTGACGCCGAACTGACCCAGGCGGCGGCTGACGGGACGATCCATTCCAGCGCCGTGGTTCAACAGCATCTGGCGCGCATGACGAAAGCGCCGCGCTTTGAACAGGGCATGCGCGCGTTCTTCACCGACATGCTGCAACTCGACGGTTTTGATAACCTCATCAAGGACGCCGCCGTCTATCCGAAGTTCAACCAGTCGGTGTCGGATAGCGCCAAGGAACAGACGCTGAAGACGACGATCGACCTTCTGGTGACCAAGCAGCGCGATTACCGCGAGCTGTTCACGTCGAACGAGACGTTCCTGAACCGCTATCTCGCCTCGGTCTATAAAGTGCCCTACGTCTCGGAAGCAGAGTGGGCGCCTTATACCTTCTCGCCCAGCGCCGAGCGCGCGGGCATTCTCACGCAGGTCAGCTTCCTGTCGCTGTTCGCGCATCCGGGCAGCTCCTCGCCCACGCGGCGCGGCGTGAAGATGCACGAGATATTCATGTGCGAGCCGACGCCGGAACCGCCGGCGGATGTCGATTTCTCCGGCGTGCAGGCGATGGCGAACGGCACGGTGCGCGAGCGCCTGCTCGACCACATGGAGAATACCGGCTGCACCTCCTGTCACCGCCGCAGCGATCCGCCCGGCCTTGCGCTGGAGCATTTCGACGGGCTGGGGCAACTGCGCAAGACCGAGAACGGCAAGCTTATCGACGTGACCGCCGAACTGGACGGAAAGTCGTTCACCGGCGCGCAGGGCCTCGCCAGCTATCTGCGCAACGATCCGAAAATTCCCGCATGTCTGGTGCGCAACGTCTTCGCCTATGGCGTTGGCCGCATGACGGACGAGCGGGACGAGGACTATCTCGCCGACCAGGCGGAAGCCTTCGCCGCCAATGGCTATCGTCTGCCTGATCTTATGGTGCAGGTCGCATCCAGCCCT
This sequence comes from uncultured Rhizobium sp., assembly GCA_964550535.1. Classification (GTDB taxonomy): domain Bacteria; phylum Pseudomonadota; class Alphaproteobacteria; order Caulobacterales; family Hyphomonadaceae; genus UBA7672. The sequence goes on along the minus strand of CAZJZQ010000091.1, from coordinate 10,571 downwards.
GAATTTCTGAAAGCCGTCATCCCCTCCGGCGCGCGGCCCACAGCCGCCGCGACCGCTGCAAAACCGTCCTGACGAAGGAGCCTTTGATGAGCCTTCCCTTCAATCGCCGTTCAATGCTGCGCGGCCTGCTTGGCGGCGCGGGTGTGTGCGTCGGCATTCCGATGCTGGACCAGTTCCTCAACACCAACGGCACCGCATGGGCCGATGGCGCGAAACTGCCGGTGCGCTTCGGCACCTATTTCTGGGGCCTTGGCCTCACCGATACGCCGACGGGCGGCACGCGCTGGGTGCCAACGAAGACGGGCCATGGCTATGAGATCACGCCCGAGCTGGAATCGCTGGCGAAGGTGAAGGACAAGGTTTCCGTGTTCTCCGGCTTCCGCGCCATTGGCGACGGGCGGCCGAACATCGTGCACTGGAGCGGCCACGCCTCCATCCTCTCCGGCGTTGCGCCGGCGACCTCCACCCGCTTCGACGGGCCAACCTTCGACACCAAGATCGCCGAGTCGATCGGCGCGTCGTCGCGCTTCCGCGTGCTCGACGTCGATGCTTCGATGTCGCGCAAGGGGATCAGCTATTCGTCGCGCACGGGCGGCGCATTTTCCACGCCGGAGACAACGCCCACATCGCTGTATCAGCGCATCTTCGGCGAAGGCTTCCAGGACCCGAACAGCGACAACTGGACGCCCGATCCCAGCATCATGCTGCGCCAGAGCGTGCTTTCGGCCATCACCGAACAGCGTCAGGCGTTGATGACCAATGTGGGCCGGGCGGACCAGGTGAAGCTGGACCAGTATTTCACGTCGCTGCGCGACATGGAAAACCAGCTGGCGGTGCAGTTGCAGCAGCCCGAAAAATGCGAGTCGTGCGTCATTCCGGGCGCGCCGGGAGAACCCAAGCGCGCGGCGTCCGTCGATGTCGTGAACAGCAACACCAAGGTCATGGGCCGCCTGCTGGCCATGGCGATGGCGTGCAACCAGACGCGCGTGTTCAACTTCGTCCACACATCCGGCACGTCGGAAACCTATCTGCCGGGCGACAGCAAGATCTATCACCAGATCACGCACGACGAACCGACGGACGGACAGCTCGGCTATCAGCCGGTCACCAGCAAGATTGCCGGCGTGGTGATGCAGGGGCTGGGAGACTTCCTGAACGAGATGGACGCAATCCCGGAAGGCCCGGGGACGCTGCTGGACAACACGCTGATCATGGCGTTCAGCGACACGGGCTATGCCAAGATCCACTCGATCGAGAACATTCCTGTGTTTTTCGCCGGCGGCGCAGGCGGACGGCACAAGGCCGGCCAGCACGTCGCGACCAAGGGCGAATCCGTGACGCGCCTGTCGCTCACCGCGATGCAGTTGGCGGGCGCGCCGGTTGGCGAGTTCGGCTCGGGCACGATGAAAACGTCGCGCACGATCACTGAAGTCATGGCCTGAGGAGACACCATGCGCCGCGCGATCATCTCCACCTTCCTCGCCGCCGCCGGGACGATGGCGATGGCTCCGGCCGCGATGGCGGAATGGACCCAGTCTTACGTCATCGAGTGGAATGAACCTGCGATGTACTTTGGCGCCAAGGACGGCGTCATCGATCCGGGGACGGACTGCCCCGCAGGCACAAACCCCGAGATCGACTGGATCGGGGTGATGACGAAGGCGGGCTATACCGAGGCTGAAGCGAAGTGGCTGCGCGATCCGGCCAACGCCACGCGCAGCCCGGTGCATGGCCAGAACCAGATGGCGTTCCGCGGCAAGGACCGCCAGAACGTCTATCTCCATCCGACATCGACGCCTGACCCCGGCCTCACGCCCGTATCCGGCACGATTGGCGAGGGGCTGGATCTCGACGGCGACAAGCGCAACGGATTCACCAGCCCGGACGGCCAGGTCACCGGCGTGGACAACATGTTCTATCGCACGCTGGGATGCTGGAAGACGTACCGGGCGCCGCCGCGTCTCTCCAGCGGCGCGTTGCAGTTCAACGACGCCATGCGCAATGGCGGCTGGACGACGGTGATCGTCATCTCCGGCAAGGGCAAGGACCCGCGCAACGACAACAATGTGAAAGTCGGATTCTACACCAGCGCCGACAAGATGGTGAAGGACGGCAATGGCGAGATCGCCCGAGACTATACCTTCCGCATCAAACCTCACGCGCGCTACGAGGCTCTGTTCGACGCCAAGATCAAGAACGGCGTGGTGACGTCCAAGAAGCCTTCGGACGTGATGATCCGCGATGCGGGCTACACGCAGGATCTCGAACTGCTGCGCGCGCAGATCCGGCTGACCATGCAGGAAGACGGTTCGCTGAAAGGCCATCTTGGCGGCTACCGGCCGTGGGAGCCGGTGTACAAGGGCTGGGTCAATGCGCGCGGGCCGGTGATCGAGGCGCTGACATGGGTTGAGCTGCCGGGCGTCTATTACGCGCTGCGGCGCAACGCCGACTTCAGCCCGGCGGGCAAGAAAGGCGAGAAGACGCATATCTCCTATGCGATGCGTATCGACGCCCTGCCCGCCTTTGTTTCGACGCCCGACCTGAGCGGCGAAGCGACGGCTGTTGTATCCTACAAGGCGATTGCCGGTGCGGAGACGAAACAATTGCAACGCTGGAATGTGTGGGATTCGGGCGGCGTGATCCCCGATCCCGTGGCGCGACAGCAGGCCAGCCCCACCACACCGCTGAATGTTCCGGCCGGTTATGGCGTTCCCGGCGCCGAATAGATCAATCGAGGGACAGCATGAAACATATTCCCCTTATCCTGGCGCTCGCGGCCACGGCTTTTCTCGCTTCGCCCGCGGCAATGGCGCAGATGGCGAGCCCGCCCGCGCTGACCGATGCGGAGCGTCCGATACGCGTCTCCGGGCTTGGCGTTCGTGTCAGCGATCTCGACAAGTCGCTCAAGTTCTACACCGAAGTTCTGGGCATGAAGATCGGTGCGCGCGTGCCCGCCCAGGGCGAGCCGCATGAATATCTTCTCGGCCTGACAGGCGACATCCGCGCGGATACGCTGGTCGTCATCCGCAAGGGTGAGGTGAAGCCGGGCGCGACCGAGTTCGGCAACATCGTGCTGGTCGTGCCCGATGGCCGGGCCATGGCCGAGCGCGTCGTCGCCGCTGGTTATCAGACGGCGCGTCCCATCGTGGACGGCACGAACTTCGTCAGGGACCCGGACGGCTACATGATCGAGCTGTACCAACGTCCGGCGCAGCGCCCCTAGATCTCGCAGCTCTACACTCGTTGACCATCATAGCCGCCCGAAGCCTTGGCCGGTTTCGGGCGGATTTGATTCATGGCCCTCTCACAGCTCGCTGCGCCAGCACGCCAGCGGTCGCCGCTTGTCCGTCGCCCAAAAGAAATGCGCCGGCCTTTGAGGGGCCGGCGCAGGTTCACGAGACTTCCATGGGGAGGATACGCTCGCTTCGACTTATGCGCCGCCCGCAGCTGCATGGCTGGGGGCGGGCGCAATAGGCGGTTCTAGAACAGTTTCTTGATTTCGAGCTTCAGCGAGCGGCCCAACGGGCTGCCCAGCGACGTGTTGTAGCTGAACTTCTCGCGCGAGAATTCGGGCTCCTGATCCAGCAGGTTGAACACCGACATCGCCACCGTCAGATCGGACGGCAGGGACAGACGGTACACCAGATCGACGGTGAACATGTCATCGAGGCTCATGCCCGCGAAGTTGCGGTAGTTGAGCTGCGAGCAGTAGCCCGTCAGGCCGCCAGCGTCCGAGCCATACATGCCCGAACCCGCGCCAGCCGGAATGTCACCCGCGCCGGAAAGGATTGGGTTCTGGTCCGAACCCGGGCAGGTGACGTAGCCGTTGACGTCGCCGATGTTCGGGTTGTTGGCGGGATATTCGGTGAACTGCGGCGCGTCCTCATTGGTGAGGCCCGACGCGTAGCGGACAGCCAGGTTCAGGTTGTGGATGTCGTAAGTGTAGTTCACGCCAAAATTGGCGCGCCATTCCGACACCGGACCAAGACCCGAATTGTTCGCCGACGAGTTCATGAATCCCACGCCGTCGAAACCGTTCGCGATCTTGGCGCCGCCGATCATGAAGTCTTCGAGGCCAAACTCCAGAACGCGGGTGCCTTCGAGAGAGAAGGTCATGTCGCCGCCCAGCACGTCGCGCAGGCGATAGCGGGTCGCGAAATCGATGCCGGACGTGTTGAACGTGCCGCCATTGGTTTGGCGCGTGCCACCGAAGAAGTTCACGCGTCCCATATTGCCCGAAGTCGCGAGCGCATTTGCCAGCGTCGAGACGCCCTGCACGCACGCGCCGTTGAGTTCGACCGTGGGGCGGCCGCCCTTCACCGGATCATTGTCGCTCAGCAGCGGGCTGGAGCAGTTGATGAGGTTGGTGGCGCCGTTGATCTGGCCGGGCTCCACCAGCGCCTGGATCAGCGCGCCCGTGGTGACGGTGCGCACGTAATCGTCCAGCTCGATGTTGTAGTAATCGATCCGGGTCGTCAGATCGCCTTCGAGGAACTTGAACAGCGCGCCGACATTGTAGCTGGTGCCGTCTTCCGGCCGGACGCCGGTGTTGTCGTAGTTCGCCGACACGAACGGCGCGGCGGCGGTGCCGATGCCGAACGAGCCGTTGACGCCGCTGATAGCGGTGGTGCCGGAGACGGTGCCGACCGTCGGGCCGTCATTGGCGGGAGGCGAGACGTAGGAGAACGTCTTGCCCGCCGTGCCCCGCAGCGAGAGCCAGTCGGTGATTTCAAATTTCGTCGCGATCTGCGGCACGAAGGTATCCTGATCCGTATCCGACAGGTCGGAGAAGAACTTCTCCCAGCGGCCGGAGGTCGAGACTGACCAGCGGTCGAGGATGGGGAAGTTGATCTCGTAGAAACCGGCCAGCACTGGATAACGGCGCGTGATTTCGCGGCTTGGGCCGAGCACGGTCGACTGGCGGCCGAACATCAACGAGCCCGGAGCCGTGGGGCATGACGACAGGCCAAAGCCCGGACCTTCGGCGCAAGGCGTCTGGTCCAGATCGCTGAGCGGATCGAGTTGGTCGTCGGAGCGGTTGAAGCGGTACTGACCACCCGCCGCGGCCTCAATCGGACCGCCCGGCAGCTCGATGCCGATTTCGCCGTTGACGACGAAATCGATGGCGAGTTGGTCATACGTGCGCTGGTTCCAGATCGGGACCGTCATCCAGCGGATGAGGTCCGGATCGTTCTGCAGGCCCTGCCCCGGCATGTAGCCGGCATAGCTGCCCGTGCCCACGAAGGTCGTGGAATTCTGGTCGCCCGTGTACATGTTCGAGGCGACGGCTGACGAGAACGGGTTGAACCATTGGCAACCGTTCAGGCCCGGCGTGGCGCCCACGCAGTTTGCGCCGCCCAGACCGTTGAGCGCGGCGACCATGCGATCGGAGCGGATATCGGTGGCTTTCTGGTTATACAACGTGCGCGTGTAGGTGAGCGCCGTCGACCATTCGAGGCTCGTGCCCCAGAACTCCGGCAGGTCGCCGCTGAACTCGCCCGACACGCGGGCCTGTTTCTGCGCGATACGGTGATAGCCGGTCTCGCCTTGCAGCGGGTGACCGCCCTGGGCGAAGGGACGCCAGTTGGTGAGGAAGGCGCGGCCCGTGTCCGTGATCGCCGCGATCTGCGCGGACGTGTAGGCGGTCGTGCCGTCCGAACTCTGGATGCGGGCCAGCATGTCGGCCACGGCGGGGTTGGCGCCCGAGGTCGAGTAGATGGAGAAGCCGCGGCCGGTGACGATGGCGTCGGACGGGTGCGTCGTCGCGTTGGTGAAGGCGTCGTAGTAGTTCACCTCGCCGTGGAAACGCAGCGAATCGCTGAAGTCCACATTCACTTCGCCATAGACGTTGATCGTGTCGCTCTCTTCAGCGAGGTGATCGAAGGTGGTGTCGAGGCTGAAGAAGCAGGCGGCGCTGGCCGTCACGCTCCAGCCGGCGAAACCGCCGAGATCTGTACAGGCCGGATCGCGAACCGTGCCGTTGATTCCCATCTGGTAGTCGCCGAGATAATTGTTGGCGCCGCCAACCAGGTTGGTGATGGCGCCGCCGGGAAGCTGCGAGGTCGAGAAGTAGTAGGACCCCGGGTTGCCCGCGCTGGAGAACACGCTGCCCGAAAGGAAGGTGGGGTTCAGCAGGTAGTGCGAGGCGGCGAAGTCCCGGTCACGGGCGTCCAGCGCGCTGCGATGATCGTAGCTGGCGGAGAGCAGGATATTGCCGTTGTCAAAATCCTTGCCCCACAGCAGGTCGAGGCCGTAGTCGCCATCGGCGTCTTCAACATAGCGGTAGTCCACGGAGGCCTGAAAGCCGTCAAAGTCCGTGCGGGTGACGTAGTTGACGACGCCGCCCACGGCGTCCGCGCCATAAGTGGTCGCGCCGCCATCGGTGACGGTCTCCACGCGGCCAATCGCGGCCATCGGGATCTGGTTGATGTTCACGGCGCGGCCCGTGGCGTAGCCGAATTGCTCGGCGAAGCGGCGGCCGTTGAACAGAACGAGGCTGCGGCTGGCGCCCAGACCGCGCAGGTTCACGGTGGCGTAGTTCTGTGGGTAGGAGTTGAAGCGGTTGGTTTCACCGGCGACGACGCCGCCGACGGTCGTGAAGGTTTTCACCAGATCCATGCCGGTCGGCGAGCCGAGGTTTTCGAGATCCTCAAGCGTCACGACCTGAACAGGAACGGCTGCGTCTTCCGGCGTACCGGAGATGAACGAACCGGTGACCACGACGCGGTCCGTTGAAGGCGCCGCCGCTTCTGGTTCAACGTTCTGCGGATCGTTGGTGGTGATAGCTTGCGCCATGGCGGCGCCGCCTGCTTGCCAGGCCGTGGCGGCGAGCGCCGCTGACAAAGCGAGCCTCGAACCAGTGGCCCCGAAAATCCGTCCCGACATGTAGTCTTCCTTCCCTCTGAGTCTTAAAATGCTGGCTTCAGGCACGAAGCGCCGCTTTCGCGCGCGCAAGGCGGCGATTGGTCAGGCGCTGAAAATGTGGATGGCCGCCCTGCTTCGGAGCCGCCTGCCGCGGTGAAACCGCCCTTCATCGATGCGCTCACTCCCTCGTCAGAAGGCGGCGTCAGGATGATGAGGCGAGCGCGTCAGCCGGCGTACACGGCGCATTTGCGCGTACAAACTCCGCCCGCGTGGCGGCGTCCGGCGATGTTTGTTGTCTCCCAGTGTGCGGCGGCTGAATCAGCTATATGCCGTCTTTATGGCCTGCTAATTCGACCCTTCCCTTGCGTCTGTAAAGACGGTTTCGCCAGAACACGAGATTTTTACGGTCTGTGTGGCCCGCAAACATCGCAGGCCGGGATGGCCTCCTGCCGGGCGCAACAATGCGTATCGCCGCCCGGAGGGCGACGACATCATCCGGCCGGCTGGCCGCTTCCGGCATTGGGTGAACGCAGCGGCCCGCTTTCGCTTTGCCGGTGTCAGGTCGCGATCATGCCGACGATCTCGGCCGCTCTTTCGAGGCGCTCGATATTCATCGTCGCGTCGATCACCTGCTGGGCGCGTGGGCGGCCGAGGACAGGCCACATCAGTTCCATCGCCTTGTCTGTCACGTCCTCGCGCGTCATCGGGTGGGAGGGGAAGCCGCGCACATAGGGCACGAAGAGGTTGTGACGGCCGGTGCGTTTGTCGATCAACGTGACGCGCGCCGGCTCAGTACGCACCTCGCCCGCCGCGACTTCGAGATCGGGCGCGTGGACGACATCCATCTTCTCCATCAACGCGCGGACGCGCGCGTCGCTGTTGAAACGATTGCGATCCTGCGCGGCCACCAGATCGAGGCGGCCGTCGATCAGGATGATGGACGCGAGATAGCGCAGGTTGAGCGCCGGCATCTCCGCATTGCGGAACGCTTCCCAGCGGCCCGGCATCTCCATGACGATGCTCTCAACCGTATCCGGCGACGTCTTTGGCAGGAGTTCGAGCAACGCCTGGACGGCTGGCTGCGTTGGACCGCCCACCGGATAGCGTTTGTAGGCGGTGTGGTGGAATTCGGACCGCGTATCGAGATCTTCGATCAGGTAGTATGGATCATGGTCCGCGCCGAGGCTGAAGGATTTCTGTTTCAGGAATCCGCCGGGGTTGTCGAAGCAGTCCGGAACGCCGGTATAGCCTGCCTCAACCAGCAGCGCGGCCTCAATGCCGTTACGCGCGCCCACGCCGGCGAACACGAACGTCTTCTCGACGTGATCGTCGTCGAGCAGCCATTGCCATGACCCGGACGCCTGCTGGCAGGCGTAGGACATGACGAGCGCGATCTGCTTCGGCGTCAGGCGCAGCATGGACGACGCCGTCGCCGCCGCGCCGAAGCATGGGCCGATGCCGTGGTTCGCGAGGCCCGAATCGTAAAGCGTCCGCACGCCCATCGCCTTGGGAACTCGCCCGCACATCTCGTATCCGGCGACACACGCGCGCAACAGGTCGCTGCCCGATCCGCCGCGATTCTCGGCCAAAGCAAAGGCCACGCCGACCACGGCGGGGCCCGGCTGCACGAAGGCGGAGGGAATGAAATCGTTGATCTCGGACCCGTGGACGATCATCGCGCTGCCATAGGCGGCGTCGACAAGCCCGACGCGCTCCTTCGTGGCCAACATGGTGGCGGCGTTCTTCGCGTCCCCCGATTTCGCCAGCGCGTATTTGCGGCCCAGCATCGCCGGTTCGAGATCCTTGCAGGATACCGCGGCGGCGAGCGTATCCAGAATGTGACGCTTTCCGAGTTCGAGAAATTCGGGGTTCACCTGCGCCGTGCGGATATTGGCGATGTATTCGCTGATCGTTGGCGTGAGCAAGCGGCCGTCGCCGCGCATCGGGCGCGGCGCAGCGGGCGGCGCGGCAGGCGCAACCGCGTCCTGTGAAGCCTGCGCCGTCTGGGCGGCGCCTTGCTGCGTCGCACAACCGGCGAGCGCGATCGCGGCCGGCGCCATCAGAGCCGCCGACAGCGCCTCACGCCGGCTTTTGCCTTCAGATCTGGACATTGTGTTTCTCCCCATCGCAGCGGCGGGGCCGCCGTCATCGTCACCTATCAGTGGACGAGTTGAGATTGGCCGTCCAGCCGGATTGACAATCGCGCCGCTGCGTTGCGTGGTTTATCCAACGATAGCCGACACGCGGCAATTTCTCGGGAAGGATAAAACGGATGCGACTCAACCGGCGCGCAAAGTATGTTTTCGCCAGCCTCGCAGCGTTGTCCGCAGCCGCAGGTTTCGCGCCCGCGATGGCGCAGGAGGCCGCGACAGGCCCGGCCCGCGCCGCGACAGCCGCAGCCGGGGAAGGCGGCGCATCACAAACACCGCCGCGCCACGCGGCTGCGCAGGCTGCGGGCTATCGCGCGCTGCACCTGTGCACGGGGACGTTCTCTTCCGGCTTGCCGAAAGACATCATCGACCGCACCGGCAGCGGCCTGACCGCACGCAACAATGAAACGGTGATCGACGAAGCCAACAAAACCGTGACCGTGAAATTCGCGGACGACATGGAGCCGCGCATCGCGGCGTGGCGTCCTGCCCTCGGCTGCACGCAGCTGCCCATCGGCGCGACGATGGACATGGTGAAACACCTGCCGCGTATGCCCGCATCGGTGAAGATCCCGAACTATGACGCGCAGGCGTGGCCGATGGGGGACGCGAATGCGACGGCGGAACTGCCAGCCTCGCAGAAGGCCGCCGTGTCCGCTTTGCTGGATGACGCCTTCAAGGATCAGGAAGGCACGTACAAGGGCAATACGTGGGGCGTCGTCGTCATCAAGGACGGCAAGATCGTCGCCGAACGCTACGCGCCCGGCTTTGGCGTTCACACGTCGCATCGCACGAACTCGATGTGCAAGAGCCTCAGCTCCACGCTGGCCGGCATCGGCGTGCACAAGGGCATGCTGGACGTGAACAGGAAGGCGCCGCTGAAGGCATGGCGCAAGCCGGGCGATCCGCGTGGCGAGATTACGCTGGCCAACCTGCTCAACATGGCAAGCGGCCTGTTTACCGAAGGCGGCCGCAACCCGCAGGGTGAGATCTACGGATCGGGAGCGCCCGCCTCGGAAGTGGCGCTGCTGAACGTGCTCGATGCGAAGCCGGGCGAACGCTATGTCTATGCCGGCTCCGACACCATTCTCGCCACCCGCGCGATGCGCGAAGCGGTGAACAATGACACCAAGTGGGTGAGCTATCCGCACAAGGAGCTTCTCTGGAAGCTCGGCATGACGCGCACCATCGTGGAGACGGACTGGACCGGCGACTTCATCACGTCCGGCCAGTGCTGGAGCACGGCGCGCGACTTCGGTCGCTTCGGCATGTTCTACCTCGCGGACGGCGTGTGGAACGGCAAGCGCATCCTGCCCAAAGGATGGTCCACCTATGTCTCGACGCTGGCGAAGGCGCAGCCTGCATCACGGGCGCGCGGCGGCGCGGGCTATGGCGCGCAGTTCTGGATCTATGGCGGCATGGAAGGCCTGCCCGATGTCGCCTACAGCCCCGGCGGGGCGCTGGGCCAGTACGCCATGATCATTCCGGAGAAGAATGTCGTGATCGTGCGGCGCGGCCTTGATCGCGGCGAAGGCTTCAAGCTGGCAAAATTCTCGG
>CAZJZQ010000090.1:0-13045 GCA_964550535.1 uncultured Rhizobium sp. | reverse complement strand
CGATCTGCCAGACCGTGCGCGATACGGTTGCGAAGCGAGATCACCGCTGGCCATGGCCCCCCCCCGGAGGCGAGGCCATGAATTGACCAGCGCAATCCTGTCCCGGATCGCCTCCGGCCGGAGCCGTTCGCCCTCAGGCATCAACGGCGTCCCGAAATGCGGTATCCGAGCCCGTGAGCCGAAAAGCCGCACACGCGATATCCCTTCCGGCGCCCGCCCCTCACGCCAGCGTTACGTGGGGTCATTTGCGCGAAGCGGACTCGGACAGTAGCTTGCACCCGCAGCATATCGGAGGCCCCAATGAAAACCGCCATTTCGGCGCTGGCGCTCTTGGCCGCCCTGGCCGCCGCGCCGTCCTTCGCGCAGGAAACGTACCAACCGCCGCGCACCTCTGAAGGAAAACCCGATTTCCACGGCTATTGGACCAACGTCTCTCTCACCTCGCTGGAGCGTCCGGCCCAGTTCAAGTCGCTGGCGATCTCGCCGGAGCAGGCTGCGCAGATCGAGAAGATGCGCGCCGAACGCGCCGCTCGCGACAACCAGCGCACCGATCCCGATTCCGGCGCGCCGGTGGCTGGCCGCGATGTTGGCGGCTACAACTCCTTCTGGGCCGACGCGGGCACCGAATACGCGCAGATCGGCGGCGAGATCCGCTCGTCCTGGATCGTTGATCCCGCCGACGGCAAGCTGCCCTACAGCACTGCGGGCCGGAAGAAGTTCGACGACGAACTCCACTTCGTCCGCAACACGTTCGACGGTCCTGAATCGCGTCCGATGGCGGAGCGCTGCATGGTCGGCTTCGGCTCCACCGGCGGCCCGCCGATGATCAACGTCATGTACAACAACACCTATCAGTTCGTGCAGACGCCGCAGAACATGATGATCCTCGTGGAGATGAACCACGATGCGCGCATCGTCCGCATCAACGACAGCCACCAGCCCAACGCACGCTGGCTGGGCGACAGCATCGGCCAGTGGCAGGGCGACACCTTCGTGGTGACCACAACGAACTTCCACCCCGGCGAGTCGCTGCGCACCTTCTTCGCCAATTCCTTCTACCTGTCCCCGGATGGCAAGGTGGTCGAGAAGTTCACCCGCGTGTCGGACGATCAGATGCTCTATGAGTTCGAAGTCACCGACCCGAAAATCTACACCCAGCCCTGGCGCGCGGAGATGCCGTTCAAACGCACCGGCGCGCCACCCTACGAATACGCCTGCCACGAGGGGAATTATTCGCTCCCGGGCATCCTCGAAGGCGCCCGCAAGGACGACCGCCTCGGCATCAAGACCTACGCGGCCGAAGGCGAATAACGCTCAGAGCTTCCTGCTGTCATATGCCCAGTGCAGCAGCGCCTGCCGCTGCCTGGGCCGGCAGAACACGTCGCCCGTATCGCAATTGGCGCACACCTGCCGCGCATGACGGGTGAACGCTTTCCATCGTTTGATCTGCCGCTTGTCGTCATCCATTCGCCTGCCCATGTAGTACCGGCAATACCACTGGAACCATCCGCGCGGATCGTCGGGGTGGAGCCAGCCCTTCTGCTTCCAGTAGGAGAGGGGCTTCGACGCATCCACGCCGAAATAGTTCAACGCGTCATCGGCATGATCTCCCTTGGCCAGTTTTGCGCTCCTGAACCAGCTGGCCGGAAACTCCCTCCGGCAATCGCGCATGTATTTCCCGCCAAAGACGCCCAGCCGCAGCATCTCCGCCGGCGTCAGTTGCGGCTTGAAGTCCGGATCAAAGCCCTGGCCCGGCCGCGCCGTCAGCTCATAGCGATACCCGTCCTGCATCTGGTCATGGACTGTCACGAAACGGCGGCGCGCGGTCATGGGAATCCTCCGCGCGATGTACGCGCGGCGAAGCCCGCCAGATCAATCGCGGTCACAGGACAGGCTGGCGCCCGTACCAACCCGCGCGTCATTTTCGGCCGGTTGGCCGGACCGCAGATGACAACCCCGCTCAAGACACTATTATGCCCGGCAGATCAGGAGAAAACGATGCCGGGCGCAGTCGCGGAAATCACGGTTAAGGAAGGCAGCCAGGCCGAGTTTGAAAAACTCGCGCTGGAGATGGAAGAGGCGGTGAACGCCAACGAGCCGGGGATCGTCTTCTACCGCCTGTTCAAGGTCCGTGACGAAACCACGAAGTACATCTTCATGGAACAGTACAAGGACGCCGCCGCCGTCGAGGCCCACCGGGCGGCTGAACACTTCAAGCGCATCGGCAAGCTGATGGGCGCCCACATGGACGGCCCGCCGAAGATTATCCGCATGGACAAGGTGAAGTAGGAACACGTCATGGATCTCGAATTCACCGCCGAAGACATCAAGTTCCGCGACGAAGTCCGCGCCTGGATCAAGCAGGTGTTCACCGGGGACTACAAGAAGCGCATCGAGCTTTCCAAGAACCACTCGCTGGATGAACAGCACCAGAAGTCCTGGTTGAAGGAACTGGCGAAAAAAGGCTGGCTCGTCCCCAACTGGCCGTCCGAATACGGCGGCCCCGGCTGGACCCAGAACCAGAAATACATTTTCGAGATGGAATGTGCGCTCGCCGGCACGCCGCGCAACGGCTCCATGGGCGTTCGCATGTGCGCGCCCGTCATCATGAAGTTCGGCACGCAGGAACAGAAGGACAAATTCCTTCCGCCGATCCGCAATTCGGATGTCTGGTGGTGCCAGGGCTATTCCGAACCGGGCGCGGGATCGGACCTCGCAGGCCTCTCCATGACGGCCACGCGCGAGGGCGACCACTACATCGTCAACGGCACGAAAACGTGGACCACCTACGCCCAGTGGGCGGACTGGATTTTCTGTCTCGTCCGCACATCGAAGGAGCCGAAGAAACAGCTCGGTATCTCCTTCCTGCTGATCGACATGAAATCGCCCGGCGTCACGATCACGCCGATCAACACGCTGGACGACACGCCGCCCGGCGCGCAGGAGATCAACTCGGTCTTCTTCGACAACGTGAAAGTCCCCGTCGACAACCGCATCGGCGCCGAAGGCGAAGGCTGGACCTGCGCCAAATATCTGCTGACGTTCGAGCGCGGATCGGCCTATGCGCCCGGCTGCAAGAACGCGCTGCGCAAGGCGCGCGAAATCGCGACCAAGGAAAGCTATAACGGCCGCCCGCTGGCCGACGATCCGGAATTTGCGCGCAAGATGGCGGAACTCGAAATCCAGATCGACGCGCTCGACTTCACCGAGCGCCGCATCTTCTCACAACTCGCCGCGGGTCAGTCGGTCGGCGCCATGTCGTCGCTTATGAAGACGCGCGGCTCGGAGATCGGCCAGAAGGTGACGGAACTGGTGATGGAAGTCGCCGGAACCTACGCTTTCCCGTTCGTGCAGGATGTTTACGCTCACCTCGACGGCCAGACCAATGAGCCGTTGCCCGCGCCCGAAATGCACATTCCGTCGGCGGGCTCCTATTTCAACAACCGCAAAACCTCGATCTACGCCGGCTCCAACGAGATCCAGCGTAACATCATGGCGCAGATGATCATGGCTGGGTGAGGAACGGCGAACGCCCGGAGCGCAGGACAAGCCGGACGACGCCAACAAAGGACAGACAAGGCGGAGAGCGATCATGAAATACTTGGCGATGATTGCCGCTCTCATGCTCGCGGCCTGTCAGCCCGGCGATGCCCCGCCATCGCCGAGCGCCGCCGCCGTCGCGACGATGCAGGACCTCTTCCTGGTCGGCGTTTATGATCCTGCGCGCGATCCATCCGCCGACCTGCAACTCGCCGTGACGAAGGCGTCCACGGAGGGGAAGCGCATCCTGCTCGACGTCGGCGGCGAGTGGTGCAGCTGGTGCCACATCCTCGACGGTTATCTGGAAGCCAACGCCGACGTGCGCACAGCCTTCGCCGGATCCTTCGTCGTGATGAAGGTCAACTGGAGCGACGACAACAAGAACGAAGCCTTCCTGTCCGGCTACCCGAAGATTCCAGGCTACCCCCATTTCTTCGTGCTGGCCGGGGATGGCTCCTTCGTCAGCTCCGAAAGCACGGCAGAGCTGGAGCAGGGCGACAGCTACGACAAAGCCAGAATGCTGGCCTTCGCCGAAAAATATCGCTGACCGGCGAGAGTCCAAAACCCGGTCTGGAGGCCGGCCGCCAAATCCGGCCGTGCCCCTTGCGTGAACTTACATCCGGCCCGGCGCGATGATATATATCCCCCCGGTTGGAATGGTGTTGAGCACGGGGGAACGCCTGATGCGTTTAGCCAGCATAATTGCAGCAGTCGCTCTGGGCGCAACCGCGCCCGCAAGCGCGGAAACCATCGCAAAGTTCAACGAGGCGATCCTCGCCGGAGATGTGAAGGCCGCAACCGCCGCCGCCGCTGGCGCTTGGTCATCGCTTGATCCCACGCGCGACGACTATCCCCTGATCGCGAAAGAGTTTGGCTATGCCGCCTATCGCGCGGGCGATATGGAGGCCGCGAAAAAGTACGCTTCCGCTGCTGCTGACGCCGCCTGCGCCGAGACGCCCACCGAGGCTGAACACGCAACGTCCGTGGTGCTGCTGCGCGCTGCGGAGCTTGCCGTCGAGCCCGCGAAGTTCACGCGCGATTTTCTCTACAAGGCGCTGGAGGAGCGGACGAAGTTTCCAAGCGCTGATCTGATCTCGGTGGTCGCGGCGAGAGCGCTGGTCGAATACGATTCCACAAAAGGCGACTTTGGCGACATGGCCGCCAGCGCCCGGCTGGCCGAACGCTTCACGCGCGACGGCAATTTTAATTTCACTGTCGTGAACCGGAAATTTCAATTGCGGACGCTGGTTGCGGATTATCTCGCAACACAGCAGGCGCCGCCCAGGAGCGCGTTTCGCAACTTCTTTGAAATGATCAAAGACGACATCAACGCCGCGCCGTCCGATGAGTTGGGGCAGGCCTACGTTGATACCTACTGGGAAGGGCAGGCATGGTGGGTGGCGATTGACGGCATCACGGCCAGGCAACGGCCCGATTCGTCTTCTGATAAAAAGGAGGCCGATGATAAAGCGCAGGACGAACAACCTGGAGAGAAGAAACCGTTTGATCCCTCGCTGCGGTCTGCGCGCCTGTTGTCCCAACACGATCCGGCTCGCTGCCAATTCGCTCCGGTGATGTCGACTTTTCCCTATCTCATCGGGAAACCCAGCGCCCGCTACGGAAATTTTCTTGGCGCGATCGTCGTCGAGATGGATGTCGACAAACGCGGCCGAACTAAGAATCATCGCGTTATCGCGTCTATCCCCGAAGCCGCCGCGAGCCCCAAAATGATAAACTATCTGGACGACATCCGGTTCAGCAAAGGCAAGGTATGGGATAACGCCTGCACGCTTGAGCGGCAGAACTACACGCTCACCATCCAGTTCATGGCGCCGTCGTAACGCTGTCTTGATGCACACCCGGACCTTGCCAGTGGAACTGGTTCCGCTAGCTTTCAGCGGGAAGTGGAGTCGCCCATGCCGGACGATCAATCCCCCCTGAAGGATGCTCGCCAGCCGCTGGGGCAGGCGTCGTTCAAGTCGTTCCAGGATTCGACGCCGGATGACTGGCGCAAGATCGGCGCGGCCAACGAGGTCTTCAAGCGCGGCCACGCAGACCGCATCCTCACGCATCTGAAACTGCTTGATGGCGACTGCGGCGGCTTCCCGGTTTCCCGCCTCGAACACTCCCTGCAAACGGCCACCATGGCGCACCGCGCGGGCAAGGATGAGGAGTATGTCGTCTGCGCCCTGCTGCACGACATCGGCGACACGCTGGGTGTGAACAACCATCCGGATATCGCGGCGGCGATCCTCAAACCCTTCGTGTCGGACGCCAATCTCTGGATGGTGGAGAAGCACGGGATATTCCAGGGCTACTATTTCTTCCACCACATCGGCCTCGACCGCGACATGCGCGACCAGTTCCGGGGCCATGAGCACTTTGAATACACGGCCCAGTTCTGCCACCTGTTCGACCAGCCAGCCTTCGACACGGCCTACGACTCCATGCCGCTGGAGGCGTTCGAGCCGATGGTCCAGCGCGTGATGGAACGCCCGAAACAATCCATCTATCTGCGCGCGGATTCCAGCCCGGTCTGATGAAGCCCGGCAGGGAGATGGTTCGCGCGCCCGCCTGTGAGTTCCCCTTGATGTTCCCGGCCGCCGCCCGGCCTTGAGCCATGTCCTTCACCTGTTAAGGTCGGCCCCGGTCGGACAGGAACCGGGAATGCTCATGCGGCTACGCCTCGCCATCGCTTCTCTTGCGGCACTGGCCGCAGGTTCCGGCGCGGCCATTGCGGACGAGGGCATGTGGCCCTTCAACGCCATCCCGGCAGACCGCATCCGCGCCTCTCTCGGCTTCGCTCCGGACCAGGCCTGGCTCGACAAGGTGCAGAAGAGCGTCGTCCGCCTCGATCGTGGCTGTTCCGGTTCGGTCGTCTCGCGCAACGGGCTGGTCCTCACCAATCACCACTGCATCTCCGGCTGCCTCCAGGCGCTCTCCAGCCCGGGAAACGATCTGCTCGACGGCGGCTTCGTCAGCCCGCGACGCGAGGATGAACGCATCTGTCCAGGCGCCGAAACCTCCATCCTTCAGTCCATCACCGACGTGACGGATCGCGTGAAAGCCGCGACCGCCGAAGTCACTGGCGCACAGGTTTCCGCCGCGCGCGCAGCCGTGATCGCCGCAATCGAAAGCGAGCGTTGCGGCGATGATCGCAACCGCCGCTGCGAAGTCGTCGATCTCTATCGTGGCGGCCGCTACGCCCTCTACGAGTATGACCGTTATGGCGACGTCCGCATCGCCTTCGCACCGGAGAGCCGGGCCGCCTCCTTCGGCGGCGATCCCGACAATTTCAACTTCCCGCGCTACGCTTTCGACATGGCGCTCCTGCGCCTCTATCGCGACGGCCGCCCCGCCACGTTCGACGCGCCGCTGAAACTGGACCCCTCGGGGCCCGAAGCGGGCGAGGCGGTGTTCGTGACGGGCCATCCGGGCTCGACCGAGCGCCTGCTCACCGTGGCGCAACTCGAATTCCAGCGCGATCATTTCCTGCCATGGCGTGTGGAGTATCAGGCCCAGCTTCGCGGACACCTGCTCGCGGAATCCACCAAGGGCGAGGAAGAGGCCCGCCAGGTCGCCAACGCTCTTTTCGGCGTCGAGAACTCCACCAAGGTGTTCAAGGGCCGCCGCGCCGCCTTGGCCGAACCCGCCTTCTTCGCCTCCAAAGTGGCGGATGAGAAAATCCTGCGCGACAAGCTCGCCTCGGACGCCCGCCTGCGCGCCCGCTTCGGCGACCCGTTCGCCGACATGCAGAAGGTGATGGGGGATCAATCACGCCTCTGGCTGCCCTACGAAATGCTGGAGGCGCGCTATGGCGCGGGCTCGGTGCTGCTGCTCGATGCGCGCCGGCTGGTGCGGGCGGCGGCGGAGCAGGGCAAGCCGGACAATCAGCGTCTGCCAGAATTCACAACTTCGCGCCGCGCCACGCTGGAGCGTACGTTGCTGGCCGAGGCGACGGTGAACCCGGTGCTGGAAAAGCTGGAGATCGCGTTCTGGCTCAACAAGACGCGCGAATATCTCGGCGCCGGTCACCCCGCTGTAAAGGCGTTGTTCGGCGCGCGCTCGGCGGATCAGATCGCGCAGGAGATCGTGGAAAGATCCCAGCTCTCCAACCCGGTCTTCCGCAAGCGCCTCTGGGAAAACCCGTCGCTGATCGCATCGTCCACCGATCCCGCGATCGTGCTCACCCGTCAGGCCGACGCCGCCGCACGCGCGGCGCGATCCAGCTATGAAGGCGTCGTCAGCGGCCCCTCGTCGGACGCCGCCAGCCGCATCGCAGCGCTAAGATTCGAAGTGCTGGGCGACAGCGTCTATCCCGACGCCACCTTCTCGCTGCGCCTGTCCTATGGATCGGTGAAGGGATGGGACGATCCGGTGCATGGCCCGGTCCCCGCCTTCACCGTCGCCGCCGGCCTGTGGGAACGCGCGACCGGCGCGATCCCC
Source organism: uncultured Rhizobium sp. (assembly GCA_964550535.1). Classification (GTDB taxonomy): domain Bacteria; phylum Pseudomonadota; class Alphaproteobacteria; order Caulobacterales; family Hyphomonadaceae; genus UBA7672. The sequence continues at coordinate 5,059 of CAZJZQ010000090.1, read as the reverse complement.
TATATCCTCGCCCACCGCTGGTCCTCAGCGCGAGAGGCGATCTCGCCGCAGACCCAGTTCAATTTCGTGTCGACCAATGACGTCATCGGCGGCAACTCCGGATCGCCCGTGCTGGACCGGCAGGCGCGAGTCGTCGGTCTGGTGTTCGACGGCAACATCCATTCGCTCGGCGGCGCCTATGGTTTCGACGCCAGCCTCAATCGCACCGTTTCAGTGTCCACGCAGATCATTCTTGAAGCATTGCGCAAGGTTTATGGCTCGGCGCGGCTTGCGGATGAGCTGGCGGGCGGTTCATGATCCCGTATCAGTTCGGGGCAGGCGTGGTGCATGTTGGATAATCTGGAGTGGGGCTGGGATAACGCCCGCGCGGTGATCGGCATGGCCGTCATCGTCCTGCTGGTGTGGGCCCTGTCCGAAAACCGCCGTCTGTTCCCGTGGAAGCTCGTGCTGGGCTCCATCGCGGTCATGTATGGTTTCACCCTTCTGCTGTTTGGCGTGCCGCTGATCCGCCGCGCATTGCTGGGCCTTAACGCCGCGCTCGACGTTCTGGTGGCCGCAACGCGCGAAGGCACACGCTTCGTCTTCGGCGCGCTCGGCGACCAGCCGGTGTGGGAAACAATCGTCGGCCAGCCTGGTCCGATCTTCATCTTCCAGTTGCTGCCGCTCATCATCACCATCGGTTCGCTGTCGGCCATTCTCTGGCACTGGGGCGTGCTGAAGTGGATCACCAAGGCGTTCGCGCTTGTCTTCCAGCGCACGATGGGCCTTGGCGGCGCCACCAGCCTGTCCGTCGCCGCCAACATCTTCATGGGCCAGACCGAAGCGCCCCTGCTGATAAAACCGTATCTGCGCGGCATGACGCGATCCGAAATCTTCATCATCATGGTCACCGGCTTCGCGACCATCGCGGGATCGGTGCTGGTCATCTACACCCAGTTTCTCGCGCCGGTCATGCCGGCGGCGCTGGCCCACCTCATCACCGTCTCGATCATCGCATCGCCCGCCGCTGTCGCGCTGGCGCTGGTCATGGTTCCCGAAACCATCGCCAGCCGCGACCGGGCGCATGAGCCGGATTTCAAGTATCACTCCACCATGGACGCGCTCTCGACCGGCGCGACAGAGGGGCTGGCGATCATCTGGAACATCGCCACGATGCTCATCGCCATGCTGGCGTTGCTCTTTCTGGTGAACGCCATCCTCGGGGCCTTCCCCGATGTCGCCGGCGCCGCGCTCAGCCTGCAACGAATCCTTGGCTGGATTTTCGCGCCGCTGATGTACCTGATCGGCATTCCGATGGAGGAGGCCGCCAAGGCCGGGCAGATCATGGGCGTGAAAACGGTGCTCACCGAATTCATCGCATTCCTGGACCTGTCCCAGGTGCCCACTGACCAGATGTCCGACCGCACCCGCCTGATAACTACCTACGCCATCTGCGGTTTTGCCAATTTCGGCTCCATGGGCATCCTTATCGGCGGATTGTCGATCATGTGTCCCGAACGGCGACCGGATTTCCTCGATCTCGCCTGGAAGACGCTGTTCGCCGGCACGCTGGCCACATGTCTCGCCGCGGCGGTTGTAGCCTCGCTGCCAATGAATCTCTTCACGTGATCGTGCCGCGCCGGGTTGTGACTGGCGCCGCGCGACGGATCGGCCTAACCCCTTCGTTTGAAATCGCTGGCGCGGGGCACGCCAGACGAACCGGACGATCCACGGGAGGGTAGAGTGAACAAGGTATTCTCAACCGCGAGTTTCCTCGCGATCGGCGCAGCGCTGGCCTTTGTTTCTCCGGCGATGGCCCAGCAGGGGCCTGCTGAAAGCCCCCCTACCGATGTCATCATCGTCTATGGCGACCGCCTGATCGACGATCCGGGCGCCTTCTCGATCATCGGCACCGAGGACATTGGCGATATCCGCGCCAACCATCCGGCGGAGATTCTGAACACCGTTCCGGGCGTGAACGTCCAGATGAACTCGGGCCAGGAACTGCTCGTCGCCATCCGCTCGCCCGTTCTTCCGGCCGGCGCAGGGCAGGGCTCGTTCCTCATCCTCGAAAACGGCGTGCCGATCCGCGCGCCGGCGTTCGGCAACGTCAACGCGCTGTTCGAGCTGCACCACGAAACGGCTGAAGCGATCGAGGTCGTGCGCGGTCCGGCGTCGGTGCGTTACGGTTCCAACGCCGTGCACGGCCTGCTCAACGTCATCGCGCCCGAACCCGGCGGCACGGGCTCCGCGGTCACGCTCAGCACCTCGACGCTGCAACGCCACCGCGCCGACGCCGCATCCCGCTTCAAGGCGGGCGGCGTGGATATGTTCGCCGGTCTCTCCGTCACTGACGATAATGGCTGGCGCGATAATTCCGGCGTCGACATGCAGAAGCTCACCCTGCGCTCTGGCTGGGGCGGAGACGACTGGCGCGCCGTCGCCTCGCTCAGCGCCGTCAATCTCAACCAGGAAACCGCCGGCTTCATCCAGGGGCCGGAGGCCTACAAGAATGAAGACATCGCCAAGACCAACGCCAATCCGGAGGCCTATCGCGACGCATGGGCGGCCCGCGCCAACGTGCGCGTGGAAAAGGAGTTCGGCTCGAACCTGCTCACCGTGACGCCTTTTGCGATCACGCAGCGCATGCTGTTTATCCAGCACTTCCTGCCTGACCAGTCGACCGAGAAAAACGGCCACGACAGCTTCGGTGTGATGACGCGCTATGACTTCGGCCCGGAGGCTGTCCGCTGGTCGGTCGGCGCTGACGTGCAGTACGCTGATGGCTATCTTACCGAACTGCAAACGCGTCCCACCTTCGTACAAGGCCCGGCCACCTATCCGCAGGGGCTCCACTACGACTATGACGTGGGCATCCTGTCGCTCGCCGGCTATGCGGAACTGGATTGGGACTTCGCGAAGGACTGGAGCCTGCTGGCCGGCCTGCGCGCCGAGACCCATGAATATGATTACACCACCAACATTGCGCCCGGCGTGAACGGCCGCTTCCGCGTGACCCCCAGCCGCAAGGATAATTACGACCTCTTCACGCCCAAGTTCGGCGTTGTGTGGTCCGGCGCGGACTGGGGGAGTGTTTACGCCAACTATGCGCGCGGAGAACGCGCGCCGCAGGTATCGGACCAGTACCGCCTGCAAAGCCTGCAAACCGAAGACCGCCTGGACGTCGAAACGCTCGATTCCTTCGAGATCGGCGCACGTGGCGAGGCGGCGGGCGTGCGCTTCGACGTGGCGGCCTACACGATGAAGAAAGAGAATTTCTTCTTCCGCGACGCCGATGGATTCAACGTCCCCGACGGCAAGACCGATCACACCGGCATCGAAGCCGGTCTGGACGGAGATCTGCCCGGCGGCTTCCGCTGGAACGCAAACCTCTCCTGGTCGGACCAGACCTACGCCTTCGACCGCAACGTCGCCAGCGCGCCGGAAGACATCGTCAACGGTACGCAGATCGACACGGCTCCTGAATGGCTCGGCGATATCGGTTTCGGTTGGGCCAACGAAACGTTCTCGATCTTCGCCACCGCCGAATATGTGGGCGAGTATTTCACCAACGCCGCGAACACGGCGAGCTATGACGGTCACCTCATCGCTCACCTGCGCGGTGCGTGGCGTCTCAACGATACGTTCGAGGCCTTCGCCATCGCCCGCAACGTGTTCGACGAGCGCTATGCGGACCGCGCGGATTTCGGTTTCGGTCAGGACCGCTACTTCCCCGGCGAACCGGCAAACCTCACGGTCGGCGTTCGCGTCCGCAAATAGCAACGGCGATCAAGCGCGGCTTTTCTCTAGCGCGTACACGCGTATCGTGAACGCAACGAGGAGCCGAACTGTTTGAACGCGATCCACAAGGCCGTCTGGCATATCGAAGCGCACCTGTCCGAACCGTTCTCGCTTGAGAACACGGCGCGGGCGGCGGGCGTCTCGAAATTCCATCTGTCGCGCAGCTTCGGCTTCGTGATGGGCATGTCGCCTTCGGCCTATGCCCGGACCCGCCGCCTCAGCGCGGCGGCCCGGCGCCTGGCGGCGGGTGAAACGGACATTCTCTCGCTCGCGTTGGATACCGGCTACGGCTCCCATGAGGCGTTCACGCGCGCTTTCCGCGATCAGTTCGGCGCAACGCCGGAACAGGTGCGGACGGCGGCAACCATCGACACGCTGACCCTCGTGGAGCCCAGACACATGACCACCCCCAATCCGATCAAGCTTCAGGAACCCGAAATCGCCCGTCGCGGCCCTATTCTCGTGGCGAGCCTAGCGAAGCATTTCCAGTTCTCCGAACGCGCCGCCATCCCCGCCCTGTGGGCCGAGTTTGGGCAGCGTATCGCCAAGCTTCCCGTGTCCGGTCCGGGCGTCACCTATGGCGTGGTCGGCGCGCCGCCGCCGGGAGAGGAGGGCTTCGAGTACGCCCCCTCGGTGGAGATCCGCTCGATCGATGATCTGCCCGAAGGCCTGAAAGCCATGCGGATCGAAGCTCGTCCCTACGCAATCTTCCGCCATGGCGGCCACATCGCGGAGATCGGTGCGGTCTGCAACGCGATCTATTCGGACTGGTCCGGCCGCCCCGGCCTGGAACCTTCCGAGGGGCCGATTAACATGATCGAGTTCTACCCCGCCGCGTTCAATCCGATGAACGGAACCGGCGGCTTTGAAATCTGGCTGCCGCTGAATCAGGGCGCTTGAAGCAAGCCTGTCTGGCGAACGTTTTGGGACAAAAAGGTTGATCCTCCCCCAAATCTGCCTGCTCGCCCGCTCCTTGATCCAACTGGCTAGCGGGAATGGGCTGAATCCGGACGGATTTACCCTGTCCGGCTTGCCATTTGGGGGGCTCTGCCCCTATCTCGCGCTTCGGAAATCGTTCGCGTAACCGGTCGAGGGCGGGCATGAAAGATATCGTCGAAGCGCTGGAGAAGAAGCGGGCCGAGGCGCGCCTTGGCGGCGGCCAGAAACGGATCGACTCGCAGCACGCCAAAGGCAAGCTGACGGCGCGCGAGCGCATCGAAATCCTGCTCGACGAAGGTTCCTTTGAAGAATGGGACATGTTCGTCGAACATCGCTCCAG
>CAZJZQ010000089.1:0-13313 GCA_964550535.1 uncultured Rhizobium sp. | reverse complement strand
TCGTGGCCCCATCGTCAGCGTCGAGACCGCGGACGACAAAGGCAAGGCATGGGCGGCGACGCTTAAGAATGCGGGCTTCCAGGTGCGGGAAGTCTCCGGCGAGAACTCCGGCATCCACATCGTCGTAGCGCGCCCAGATGGCCTTGAAGGCGGCGCAGACCCGCGCCGCGAAGGCGTTGCGGTCATCGCGCGGAAATAAAATTCAGGACGCCTGCGCTGGCGCCTGAGTGGGTGCGCGAAAGGTGAAAGCGGCGCCTGTCGAATCCGACTTCGACAGCTCCAACTCGCCCTTCATGCCGCGCGCCAGCTCGCGCGCGATGGCGAGGCCGAGGCCCGACCCATCGCGCGATCCCGATGCGGCGAACGGCTGAAACAGCCGCGCCATGACATTGTACGGAATACCGGGGCCATTATCCGAAATCTCGACGATGGCGGACTCGCCCTGCCGGAATGCGCGGATGGTGATGCGCCCGGCTTCTCTGCGCCCTTGCTGGTTGGCGATGGCGCGCGCCGCATTGCGCACAAGGTTGGAGACGATGCGGTGGATATGGTCAGGGTCGGCCAGAGCGATCAATCCGTCCTTCGGCTTGTCCATGCGCAGCTCAATGTCCGGCCAGGCGGCCATCGCTTCGGCTGCGGCTTCCTCGATCGATGGAATGATATTCAGCAACTGGACGTTGGGCGCCGGTCTTTCGGCGCGGCCATAGCGCAGCGTCGCTTCGGCCAGGCCGATGGCGCGCTGGATCGAGCGCTCAAGGCGGGGCGCAGCGCGGCGAACGCGCGGATCGTCCGATTGCGACAGGCCCTCCGAAACCAGCTGGGCGGACGCGAGGGAATTGCGCAGGTCGTGCGTGATCTTCGCCACCGCCTCGCCGAGTTCGGCCAAACGCTTGCGTTGGCGGAATGCCTGCGAGACGGTTTTCTGCATGGTCGACAGCGCGGCGGAGGCTCGTCCCAACTCGTCCGTGCGACCCGGCGCGAATTCGATCTCGGTGCTCTCTGGCTCCTGCGAGAAAAGGATCAGCGCCTCGGTAAAGCTGCGGATCGGACGCACCACGAGGCGGTAGATGACAAAATAAACAAGCGCGCCGACGACGCCCGAAATGATCAACGCAATCACCAGCATGTTGCGTGAAAACGCGAAGAGGCTGGCCTTCAGCGGTCCTTCCGGAACGATGATCTCCATCTCGCTATCATCGGTTAGCGAGGGCGTAATGATAATCCGCAGAAACCGCCCCTCGGGCGCGAACATGTGGCTGAACGTGCTGAAGACAGGCGGCCAACCTTGTTCCTCGCGAAGATCAACCGGCACCAACGGACCTTCGATGCGAATAGCGGGAGCGAGAATAAGCTCGCGAATCTCCTCGGCCTGCACAGCCACCGAGACAACCTGCGCACGCGCCAGAAGTTCGCGTGAGAGTTCATCGCTGACTTCTCCCTGCGGTGCGGCTTCAACGGCGAGCACCGCGATCTGTGCGGCCTGCGCTCGCTCATCAAGCCAGCTATTACGGAAGTTGGCGGCCAGCGGCGGATAAATGAGCATAACCGCGAATACGACAAAGGCGGCCGTCATTAGCAGAAGACGGCCATGCAGGCCGGTGAACGGCCCAAAGGGCTGTTTCTCGATGCACGTCTGCGCATCGGCCCTTTCCGCCTCTGTGACCACCCTGTCCAGCGCCGTGCTCCCAAGCGGAGGGATATTATCATTGTTGCGCAGATCGTCTGCGCATCCGCCCTAACCGCTTCAACTTGATAAAATCCGCTTTTCCGTCGCCCGCGTAAACCCGCTTTCCGCGCGCGGCGAGACGGCCCGGGCTCTATGACGCACCGTTGCCGGGCGCCCAATCTCCTCGGCTTGGTTAAGTGCTGTATCGCCTGCCGGGCGCAATCCTGTGAAAACTGCCTGAGAGGCTGCTTGACTTGCATGGGTGAGCGGGGTAGTTCCCCGCCCTTCGTGAAGGAATTAAGGGGCGTGACCCGTGTCCACCAAACGGACTTTTCAGCCCAGCAACCTGAAGCGCAAGCGGCGCCACGGCTTCCGTTCGCGCATGGCGACCAAGAACGGTCAGAAGGTGCTGGCCCGTCGTCGCGCCAAGGGCCGCAAGCGTCTGAGCGCGTAGGGATTTCTCCCGGCGGCGACGCTGTATCCTCTTTGGTGAACCTTGAGCGCCTGAAGCTCAGGCGTGAGTTCCTGTACGTGGCCCAGGGTTGGTCTGAACGCCGGCGGCTGGTCGTCGTTCAGGGGCGTACACGGCCAACCGCCCGTGCGGAGGCTGGAGCCGGTTTTACCACCACCAAGAAGGTTGGAAATTCAGTGGTCCGCAACCGCGCCCGCCGGCGCCTGCGCGAGGCCGCTCGCCTGCTGCTGCCTTCCTTGGGCGTTGGCGGTGCGGATTATGTGTTCATCGCACGTCAGGAAACAGCGACAGGCCCCTGGCCCCGTTTGCTTGACGATGTGGAAAGCGCGTTGTTAAGCCTCCGCGGCCGCTTGGCGAACAGTGACGCCCAACGTTCGCGCGTAAAAGACGGATCGGCGAAAAGCAGGCCGGCCACGTAAGGACTGATCCCATGGAACAGAAAGACCAGCGTAACTTCCTGCTGGCCATCCTGCTGATGGGCGGCGTCCTGTTCGCGTACAACATGTTCGTCTTGGAGCCGCAGGCGCGCACCCAGCAGGAAGCGCGCGCGCGGCAGATCGAGCAAACCCAGACAACCACCCCCGGCCCCACGGTCGCTGCGGTTCGTTCGCGGGACGAGATCGTGCAGGAAGAATCATCCGGCGGACTGCGCGTGATTCTGGACGCGCCTGCGGTTGACGGCTCCATCTCTCTGCGCGGTTCGCGCATCGACGATGTGTCGTTGAAAGGCTTCTACGAAACCGTGCAGGACAAGGAAGCGGCCAACAAGGCGGCCGAAGTCCAGCTCCTGTCCCCGGAAAACACCGACCGCGCGTTTTATGCCGTCGTGAACTGGGTCGGGGCCGCCGCCCTGCCCGATGAGAATGCGATATGGGCGCAGACCAGCACGGGCGCGCTGACTGCGGACAACCCGCTGGACCTCCGGTGGGAAGGTGAAGGCGTGCGCATCGAGCGCCGCATCACCATCGACCAGAACTATATCTTCACCGTGAACGACACGGTCACGAACACTGGCGCAGCGGCGATCTCGGCCCAGCCAGTCGCCGCGCTCCGCCAGCGTATGCTCAACGAACACCTCAAGCCGCCGCCGCAGGCCCACGCAGGCGCCATCGGCACCTACGGCGCGAAATCCAACCAGATGCGGAAGTATTCCGATCTGAACAAGGCCAAGGGCGTGCTCGAAGAGGTTGATCGCGGCTGGATCGGCCTCACCACAAAATACTGGATGGCCGCTGCGGTCCCGCAGCAGGGCGAACCGGTCACCATGCGCGCCAACGTCGATAAGGCGAACGGCCGGACAACATTTCTGGCCGGCTATACCGCCTCCACCCACACCATCGCTCCGGGCCAGTCAGCAACAGCATCGACCCGCATCTTCGCCGGCGCAAAGCGCATGGCTGTGCTCGAAGCTTACGAGAAAGACCTCGGCATCCCGGCCTTCACCGATGCGGTGGACTGGAGCTGGCTGTTCTTCATCACCAAGCCCTTCTTCTGGATGCTCCAGGCTTTCCAGGGATGGTTCGGTTCGTTCGGTCTCGCCATTCTTGCGCTGACCGTGGTGGTCAAGACGTTCTTCTTCCCGCTGCAATGGAAGATGTACCAATCAATGTCCAAGATGCGGAAAGTCGCTCCGCAGATGGAAGAAATCCGCAAGCGCTTCGCCGCCGACCGCGCGCGACAGCAGCAGGAAACCATGAAGCTATATCAGCAGGAGAAAGTGAACCCGCTGGCCGGCTGCCTGCCCATCATCCCGCAGATGTTCGTCTTCTACGCGCTCTATCACACGCTGATGGTGACGATCGAAATGCGCCACACTCCGTTCTATGGCTGGGTGAAGGACATGTCGGCGCCGGACCCGACGACGATCTTCAACCTCTTCGGTCTGATCCCGTGGGATCCGTCCACGGTGCCGTTCATCGGCGCCTTCCTGATGATCGGCATCTGGCCCGTGCTCTACGGTCTGACCATGGTCGCGTTGCAGGGGATGTCTCCGCCCCCGAACGATCCGATCCAGAAAGCTGTCATGCGCTGGCTGCCGCTGATCTTCCTCATCCTGTTCGCCGGTTTCGCGGCAGGACTGGTGATCTACTGGACCTGGTCGAACCTCATCACCATCGTGCAGCAATACATCATCATGCGCCGCAACGGGGTCGAGACCGAATTCGACAAGTTCCTGAAAAATCGCTTCGGCAAGAAAGCTGAAAGCGCCTGAGGACCGACGGCGTCGCAATGACGGATTCGCTTTTCAGCGACGAACAGATCGAGACTGCCCGGAAGCTGTTCGCCGGGCCCGTCACCTTTGTTAAAGGCGTCGTCGATATGTCTGGCCTGCCGCCAGCGGACCGTCCGGAGGTGGCGTTCGCAGGCAGGTCCAATGTCGGCAAGTCATCCCTGATCAACGCCCTCACCAACCGCAAAAACCTCGCGCGTGCTTCCAACACTCCCGGCCGCACGCAGGAACTCAACTTTTTCGATTTCGGCGAAGGGCGGCTCTATCTGGTCGACCTGCCGGGCTATGGCTTTGCGGAAGCTTCCAAGAAATCGGTGGCGGCGTGGGGCCGCCTTACCATGGATTATCTGCGCGGGCGGCCGACGCTGAAGCGCGTTTTCCTGCTGGTCGACAGCCGCCGGGGCCTCACCGAGATCGATCTGGAAATCATGAAACAGTTCGATTCCGCTGCGGTATCCTATCAGATCGTGCTGACCAAGACCGACAAGATCAAACCGGCTGAAGTTGCAGCGACGCACGCCGCCGTCATTGCCGGCCTAAAAAAACGCGCCGCCGCGCACCCCCGCGTACCCGCCACGTCGAGCGAAACCGGCGCCGGTCTGCCCGAACTGCGGACGGAAGCAGCCAGCCTGATCTGACGCCGGGTCTTGCTGACCGTCTGCTGACACAACATTTGCGGCAGGAATTTATTGCTGACTTGTCGGATTCAAACTTCCCCGCCCGTCCTACTGGACAGACCGCTGTCTGACGCCCACATCGCTGCGACACGCTGCCAAAGAAGCGGCCCGGAGGAGAGACTTATGCCCCCCGTCCTGTCCGTGCGCGGTCTCAACAAGACATATAAGGGCGGCCTCAACGCCCTCACCGATATCGACCTGGAGGTCCAAAAGGGTGAGATATTCGCTCTGCTCGGCCCGAATGGCGCAGGCAAGACGACGTTGATCTCCGCCATTTGCGGGATCGTTATGCCGAGTTCGGGTGAAGTCACCGTCGCTGGTCACGACATTCAGAAGGACTACCGCGCCACGCGATCAATGATCGGGCTCGTGCCGCAGGAAATGCACATCGATATGTTCGAGACGGTCTGGGACGTGGTGACCTTCTCCCGCGGCCTCTTCGGCATGGCGCCCAACCCGGCCTACCTCGAACAGGTGCTGCGCGATCTGTCTCTGTGGGAGAAGCGCAAGGACAAATGCATGGCGCTGTCCGGCGGCATGAAGCGCCGCGTGCTGATCGCCAAGGCTCTGTCTCACGAACCGGAAGTCCTCTTCCTCGACGAACCCACCGCTGGCGTGGACGTCGAATTACGCCGCGACATGTGGGAACTGGTGCGCAAAATGCGTGATCGCGGAGTCACCATCATTCTGACGACCCACTATATCGAGGAAGCCGAGGAAATGGCTGATCGCGTCGGTGTCATATCAAAAGGCAAGCTGATCCTGGTTGAAGCCAAAACCGAGTTGATGAAGAAGCTGGGCAAGAAGAAGCTTACGCTGGTGCTGGCCGATCAACTCGACGCCCTGCCCGGTGCTCTTGGCGACTGGGATGTGGCTCTGGCCGATGGCGGCCGCCTGCTTGAATACACATTCGATACGCGCAGCGAACGCACAGGCGTTACGTCCCTGCTCCGCCGCCTCAACGAACTCGATATCCAGTACACCGACCTCGACACGCATTCCTCCTCGCTGGAAGACATCTTTATCGGACTGGTCCATGAAGACCGTCAGGGGACACGCTAATGGCCGGCTCCACCGCACCCACAACAGCGCCAACGGTCCAGCGCGAGCCCTACAAGGTCAGCGCCTATAACGGACATGGAGTCTGGGCCATGTACCGGTTCCAGATGGCGCGCTTCTTCCGCACGCTTGGCGAAAGTCTGGCCACGCCGGTTATCACGACGGCGCTCTATTTCGTGGTGTTCGGATCCGCTATCGGCAGCCGCATGGGCTCGGTGGCGCCCGGTCTTGAATACGGCTCCTTCCTGGTGCCGGGCCTCATCATGCTGTCGATTTTCACCAACTCGATCTTCAACGCATCGTTCGGCATCTACTTCCCGAAGTTCACCGGCACGATCTACGAGCTTCTGTCTGCGCCGGTGTCCTATCTTGAAGTGGTGCTCGCCTATGTCGGCGCCGCGGCGACCAAGTCGGTTATCCTCGGCCTTGTTATTCTCGCCACCGCCTACCTGTTCGTGCCGGTGCAGATCCAGCACCCGTTCTGGATGCTAGCCTTCCTGATTTTGATCTCCCTGACATTCAGCCTGTTCGGCTTCATCATCGGCATCTGGGCGCAGAGTTTCGAACAGCTCAACTTCATCCCGATGCTGATCATCACCCCGCTCACCTTCCTTGGCGGGGCGTTCTATTCCATCGACATGCTCCCGGAGGGCTGGCGGACGGTCGCGCTGTTCAACCCGGTCGTTTACCTGATCTCGGGTTATCGCTGGAGCTTCTTCGGCGTCGGCGATGTCCCGGTGCTGTGGAGCCTCGGAGCGACCCTGCTGTTCTTCTTCGCCTGCCTCGCGGCGACGGCATGGATATTCAAGACGGGCTACCGCCTGAAAAACTGAAATCCCGTTGACACGGCGCGTTCCCCGATGACCCTGTCGCCAACGACAGACACGGGGAAACGTCATGATGAACCGCCGTAGCGCACTCGCGGGAGCTGGCGCGCTTTTCGCCTCTGCCTGGATGACGGCGGGCGCTGATGAGGCCAGCCTTTTCCCTGTTGTTGAGACGGCCGAGGGCAAGGTCCGCGGCATTGTTTCCGGCGGCATCAGCGTGTTCAAGGGCCTGCGCTATGGTGCAGACACCAGCGGCCGTAACCGCTTTCTCCCGCCACAACCGGTAAAACCATGGAACGGCGTGCGTGACGCGTTCGACTACGGCGACATCGCACCGCAAATCCCCGCCGATCGCCGCCGTGCCTATGCCGACCTGATCCTGAACGACCTGCAACCCGGCGGCATGGGCGAAGACTGCCTTGTCCTCAACCTCTGGACCCCCGAGCCGAAAGCGTCCTCAAAGCGGCCTGTCCTCGTTCGCTTCCATGGCGGCGGCTTCTACGGCGGGTCCAGCAATTCGCCAGGTGGCGATGGCGAGATGCTGTCACGCTTCGGCGACTGCGTCGTCATCACTGTCAACCACCGGCTCAGTTCGCTGGGCTATCTCTATCTTGGCGACGAGGGCGACTTTGCCGATTCAGGCGCAGCGGGCATGGCCGATCTCACGGCATGCCTGCAATGGGTGAAGCGCAACATCGGCGCTTTCGGCGGCGATCCCAACCGCGTGCTGATCTTCGGCCAGTCTGGCGGCGGCGCGAAGGTCAGCCACCTGCTGGCCATGCCCGGCGCCAAAGGGCTTTATCATTCGGCAGGCGTGATGAGCGGCTCGCGCCTCACCGCGATGACGCGCGAAGAGGCAATGAAGGTCTCCGATCAGCTGCTTCAAAAGTTGGGCGTCAAGCGCAAGGACGTCCGCAAGCTGCAGGGCGTGCCTTTCACGACATTGCTCAGCGCACAGGCGGACGTCGAAGCTGGCGAGCGCTCGCGCGGCGAGGCCCCACGGTCCTTCGCGCCAGTGATGGGCGCGACAATCCCTAGCCACCCCTTCGCGCCCAACGCACCCGCCATGTCGGCGAATATACCGCTGGTTGTCTCAACCGTTCTGGATGAGCGGAGCTATCGCGAATCCCGTTTCGACATGACATGGGACGATGTCCGCCAGACGCTCGCCGGCATGGTGGGGAACGATGCGGACAAGGCGTTGGCGATGTATCGCGACGAGGACAGCCAGGCGTCGCCCTTCATCATCAACGCACGCATCATCACGGACAACTCTTTCCGCCGGAACGCCCAGACGATGGCGGACCGGAAAGCGGCCCAGATGGCGGCTGGAGGCGCCAAAGTGTGGACCTATCTCTGGACCACGCCGGCCAGCGCGTTCAACGGCCGCTATGGCGCGACGCACGGCGTCGATGTTTCGCCGTCCATGCACGACATCCGCTTCCCTCTTCTGGGCCCGGAAGCGGACAATGTGCGGTTGGCCGACCAGATTGCCAGCGTCTGGGTATCGCTGGCGGCGGCGGGCGATCCCAATAACCCGAACCTGCCCGCTTGGGCGCCATATGATTCAACAAACCGGAACACGCTGGTTTTCGGAAGCCCGACCAACGTCGTGGCCGACCCGCGTAAGGCATTTCGCGAATTCTGGGACGGGCGGCAGGCCCGGACCGCCATGGGCGGCGCGCCTGACTGAGAGGGGCGCGGAGCCCTCTTCTGTTGCCTCAAAAAAACCTGTAGATCGCGGCCATGATGAAGATTTCCGCTGCCCCTGTCGAACTCCCGGCCGACGCTTTCCAGACCGTCCGGACGCTGTCCGAGGCGCTGCCCTATATTCAGCGCTACGACCGCGAAACCATCGTCATCAAGTATGGCGGCCACGCCATGGAGAACGAGGACCTGGCGAAACAATTCGCCAAGGACGTGGTTCTCCTGAAGCTGCTGGGCATCAATCCGGTGGTGGTGCATGGCGGCGGCCCCCAGATCGGCCGGATGCTGGAAAAACTCGGAATTGTCTCGACCTTTGAGGACGGCCTGCGGGTCACCGACGCCGCCTCGATGGAGATCGTCGAGATGGTCCTTGCCGGAGGGATCAACAAGACAATCGTCCGCGCCATCAACGCGGCAGGCGGCAAGGCCGTGGGCGTTTCCGGAATGGACGCCAACCTGATCACCGCCGTGAAGGCGACACGGACCAAACGCGACCCTGATTCGAACATTGAACGGGTCGTTGATCTGGGCTTCGTGGGTGAACCAGACCGTGTCGATCCGTCGGTTCTCAAGGCGCTGGCCGCCCAGGACGAAGACGATTTCATTCCGGTCGTGGCCCCGGTGGGTGTCGGTGCGGACGGAAAAAGCTTCAATATCAACGCCGATACCGCCGCAGGCGCCGTCGCGGCGGCGCTGAAAGCCAAGCGCGTCCTGTTCCTGACCGACGTCGCCGGTGTGCTGGACAAGTCCGGAAACCTGATCAAGCAGCTGAGCGTTTCCGAGGCCCGCGGACTGATCGCAGACGGGACTGCGCAGGGCGGGATGATTCCGAAGCTTGAAACCGCCATACAGGCCGTGGAAAAGGGTGCGGAGGCGTCGGTCATTCTCGATGGCCGGAAGCCGCACGCCCTTCTGATGGAGCTTTTCACCGAGCATGGCGCAGGAACGCTGGTCCGCTAGCCGCACGCTGATTCGCGCCGTCACCTTTGTGGCGGCCCTGTTCGCGAGCGCCCTCGCCTTTTCCGGCGCGGCCCACGCCCAAGGCGGCTGGCGCCTGTGCAACCAGACCAGCTTCATCCTCGAAGCCGCCACCGGCCGCTCTGAAGGCAAGGGCGTGATCGTCGAAGGCTGGCTGCGCATCCGCCCCGGCGAATGCCGTGTCGCCCTGCCCGCGCCGCTGAAGCCAGCCGTCCACTTCGTCTTCGCCCGTTCATCCATGGCCCATCGCGGCGGCCAGCGGGTGTGGAAAGGCGACGTGCCGCTGTGCGTCGACCCCAACGGCTCGTTCGCTGTCGAAAGCCCCTCGTCGTGCGCCGCCGTGGGTCTCGAACAGCGCGGCTTCCAGGCCATCCGCATCGAGAAACGCGAAGGCGGAACGATGACGTTCAATGAGACCGAGCCCTACAACAAGGGCGGCCAGTCCGCGCAGGCGGCGGGCCTCCAGCGCCTGCTCGACGACGCTGCGATCGATTCCGACGTCATCGACGGCTATCTTGGCCGCAAGTCGCGCACCGCCATCGCGACCTTCCTGACCGATCTCAAGCTTCCCGCCAACACATCCGACGTCGAAGTGATCGATATCCTTGAGGACGTCGCCCGGAACCGCTCGCTGGAAGTCGGCATGATGCTGTGCAACCGCACGGACTATCGTGTGCGCGCGGCAATCGCCCGCCGCCGGCCCGACGGCTGGGAATCGCGCGGCTGGTGGACGCTGGACGCCGGCCTTTGCACCCGTACGGTCGATGAAGCCCTGATCGCTGATCCGCACTTCGTGTTTGCGGAAATCGAGACGCCTCAGGGTTTCCGGCGGCTTTCGGGCGCGGCGACGTCATTTTGCACATCGCGTTCGCGTTTCGCCATCATCGGGCGGGAGAACTGCAACACCCGCCGCTACCGGCAGGAAATGTTTTCGGAAACCGCGACGCCCGAGGATGGCAAGCTGGTCTATGAGTTCTTCGATCGCAGTTTCGGTCCGCCCCAGAAAATCGATTGATCGCCCGGACCCGATTCCGGTTGGCGGATGGGCGTTAAGACGCTAACCCGCTGGCGGAAAGACAGGGAGACCCGCGTGACCGATTTCAGCAAACTCGCCACCGTCATTGACGCCGCCTGGGAAGACCGCGCGGCCCTCTCCGTCTCCACCAAGGGCGAAGTCCGCGACGCGGTGGAAGCCGTCCTCGCTGCGCTCGATTCCGGCAAGGCCCGCGTCGCCGAGCGTGACGCCTCGGGCGCCTGGACGGTCAACCAGTGGCTCAAAAAGGCCGTGCTGCTGTCTTTCCGCCTGAATCCCAATGCACGCATCTCCAACGGCCCCGGCGATGGCGCATGGTGGGACAAAGTGCCGTCGAAATTCTCCGGCTGGTCGGATGACGACTTCTCCGCCGCCCGGTTCCGTGCTGTGCCCGGCGCAGTCGTCCGCCGCGGCGCCTACGTGGCGCCTGACGCGGTGCTGATGCCCTCCTTCACCAACATCGGCGCCTATGTCGGCGAAGGCACCATGGTGGACACTTGGACGACGGTTGGCTCGTGCGCCCAGATCGGCAAACACTGCCACCTGTCGGGAGGCGTCGGCATTGGCGGC
Organism: uncultured Rhizobium sp.; assembly: GCA_964550535.1. GTDB lineage: Bacteria > Pseudomonadota > Alphaproteobacteria > Caulobacterales > Hyphomonadaceae > UBA7672. Next base: position 2,094 of record CAZJZQ010000089.1, on the reverse strand, counting down.
GTGCTGGAGCCGCTGCAAGCCAACCCGGTCATTATCGAGGACAATTGCTTCATCGGCGCCCGCTCCGAAGTGGCCGAGGGCGTCATCGTGCGCGAAGGCTCTGTGCTCGGGATGGGCGTCTATCTCGGCCAGTCGACGCCGATCATCAACCGCGCGACAGGCGAAACCATCTATGGCGAAGTTCCGCCCTACTCGGTGATCGTGTCAGGCAACCGTCCCGGCAAGCCGATGGAAGGCCAGAACTGGGGGCCGAGCCTCTACTGCGCGGTCATCGTGAAACAGGTCGATGCGGGCACCCGCTCCAAGACCAGCGTGAACGAGCTGCTGCGCACCTGAACGCGATCAATTGCAGACAAGCTTGCGAAGATCTTCCGGCGGCGTGCAATCCCGGCTGGGCGGCAGCACGCCCGCCTCTTTCAGACTGATATCCACGCGCCGCTGGTTCGAGCAGTTGCGATTGTCTTCCATCTCGGTCAGCTCACCGAATCCGATCGTCTCCGCTACAGAAAGCCCTTCGGCGCGAAGGATGGTGGCGATGGAACGCGCACGACGCGCAGCAAGGTCAACATTGTACTCCTTCGGACCGCGCGTATCCGCATAGCCGGTGACCACGATCTCCTTGTCGCGAATGCAACTACGCCAGTCCGCAATCTCCGCATCGAGAGCATCGCGCGAAGTTAGCGCGAGTTGGTCGGCATCGGTGCAGAACAAGGCGCGCACCTGACGGCTGATGGGACATGCCACCGTCGCGGCTTCCGCAGCAGGCGTTGGCGCGAGCGTGGCGGCAGCCGCAGGCGCAACCGGTGTTTCCGGCGGCGGTGATGACGGCCGCAGATCCACCGGTCCCAGCCCAAACGGATCAGGTTCAGGCTCCGGAGGCGGAACGGGCGCGGCGGCCGATTGCGGCTGCACCGCACCATCCTCGCCTGCGGGCGGCGAACCATTCCTCGGCCAGACCAACAGAAGCAGAAGCAACAGTGCTATGATCGCGAGGACGACGCCCACCAGATCGTCCTGGTCGAGCAAACGCTCGCGGCCATCTCCGCCGCCTCCGTTTCCACCATTTCCACCTGTACCCCCTCCTCCGCCGCCTTTGGCCGGCGATTTGGACGTAGGCGGCGGAGTTGGCGGAAGGATCAAGGGTGGAAGCGGCGGCGGTTCCGGAGAGGGGGCGGCCGGCGGTGGCGCGGGCCCGCCCGCCGTCAGACTCGCAACCGGAACGGCTTTTGGGCCCGCCTCCCGCGAAGCCCCCAAAGCTGGCCGCGTGAGAGCATCAATCCGGTCCTGCCCAGCCGGAGGAACCGACGCCAGCACAGCCCCGTTCGCCAGCGTCCTCGGCGGGGCGCCGGACGAACGATAGGCCGCGGGGGATGCAAATGGGTTGTAGAACCCGCCCGGCCCGGGCGCGGCGCCCGCACTCCCGGCCGGAGGCGCACCTTGCCCAAGGCGCAGCATCTTCGGCTTCCTGTCATGTGGAGCCGTGACGCCCATCGGGTCCGCTCTCCCATGGCGGCCCGTATGGCCAGCCGTCATACCGGTATTACCGGGGCTTTTGCCGCCCCTGCAAGAGCGCCCGCTTCCTTCCCCTCGACAACGGGCCGGGCTAAACCGTGCGGTATGACCGAACATCTCCAAGATCCGATCACCTTCGCCCAGGCATTGATCAGACAGCGCACCGTGAACCCCTGCCATGACGGGGCCCAGGATGTGCTGGCCGAGGCGCTTGAATCCCTGGGCTTCAAGACCCGGCGCTATCCCTTCGAGGGCGTCGACAACCTCTGGGCCCGCCTCGGCGGGCAATCGCCGAACCTCTGCTTCGCGGGTCATACCGACGTCGTCCCTGTGGGCGACGAGGCTGGCTGGACGGTCGATCCTTTCGGGGCGGAGATCCGGGACGGCGTCATGTATGGCCGGGGCACGTCGGACATGAAGGGCGCCATTGCGGCCTTCGTCGCCGCGACGGCGCGCTACATCGCGGATCATGGCCCCCCGCCCGGCTCGATCTCCTTCCTGATCACCGGTGATGAGGAAGGTCCCGGCTTGCACGGCACGCAGCGTCTGTTGCCGGCGGTGATCGCGGACGGCGAAAAGCTC
>CAZJZQ010000088.1:957-13420 GCA_964550535.1 uncultured Rhizobium sp. | reverse complement strand
TGCTTGATGGCCGTCTCCATGACGGTCATCCCGTTCTTGCCTTCAACCGTGCGCTCCGCCCCTGAAGCGTCGATATAGGTAATCTTCGGCATGACCGGAGTAGCTCCCTCGTACTGACCCTGACGGTCCCGCCCCCTATCCCAGGGCCCGGGCGCCGATGTCTTTCATCGACAGTGATGTATCGCCCAGTTCGGCGGGCGCAACTGACGCCGACGCCGCAACCAGCTTCTTTCCGACCAGATACTCCGGCGCGGAGTTCACCGCATCCACCGCGAGCAGGCGGCCTTCCTTTAGGTAAAACACCGCAAATTTACGCGTTCCGGGATCGCCCCGCACGATCCGCTGGTCCGCATCGGTCCAGAGACCAGCGGTTTGCAGCTTCAAATCATATTGATCCGACCAGAACCACGGCGCGTCCAGCGCGGGCGCAGGCTGTCCCAGCATCGACGCCGCCGCGATCTTGCCGCCCTCGATGGCGTTGTGGACCGACTCCAGCCGCCCCAGCCGCCCGTAGTGAACCAGCGGCCGCAGCGCCACGTCGCCCGCCGCATACACGTGCGGATGCGCCGTGCAGCCCTGCTCATCGATCTCAACGCCATTGCCATGGGCGATCCCGGCCGCTTGCAGCAGCTCGACGTTCGGCTGCACGCCAATGCCCACCAACACGATATCGCAGTCGATCCGCTCGCCCCCGGCCAGCAACACCGCCTCCACCCGCCCGGCGCCGCCAAAAGCCTGCAACAGCGCGTTGAAGCGGAAATCGACGCCAGCCTCGCGATGCACGCGGGTGTAGAATTCTGCGACCTCCGGCCCCGCCACGCGGCCCAGCACCTGCCCCGCCGCCTCGATCACCGTGACTTTGAGGCCCAACTGCGCGCCAACCGCCGCCGCTTCCAGACCGATATAGCCCGCCCCCACCACAACCATGCGCGCGCCGGCGACCATGCGCGGCTTCAACCGGTCGACATCTGCCAGCGTCCTCAGCTCCAGAACACCATCAAGGTCCGCGCCGGAAACGGCCAGCTTGCGCGGCCGCGCGCCGGTGGCGAAAACCAGCCTGTCCCAGTCCAGCGTCCGCCCGTCCGCCAGCGCCACGCGCTGGGCCACGAGGTCGATGGACGAAGCCGCAACACCCGTGACCAGATCAACATTGTGCTCGCCGTAATATTCGGCCGGCTTGAGAAACAGGCGCTCCGCCTCCAGTTCGCCCTTCAGATAGGCCTTCGATAGCGGCGGGCGCTGGTAAGGCGGTGCAGTTTCGTCGCCCACCAGGGTGATCGCGCCGTCATAACCGCCCTGGCGCAGGGAATAGACCGCCTGCCCGCCCGCCTGTCCGGCGCCGATGACCACGATATGCCGGGGGGTGGGCGACATTCAGCCTGCATTCCCTGTCTGATCCAGCCCGCGTCATAACACGCATGACGCAGACGCATACAGTTATGTAATATAATCAATGTCGCCGGGTTGCGGCGGCCATTGCCTTGGCGCAAAGGCGCCTGCAAACAAGCTTCTCACATGTCCGCCACGCTCACCCTGCCGCTTGCCGACGAAGCCGCAACCGCCGATCTTGGCGCACGGCTGGCGGCGGCGTCGCGCCCGGGCGACATCATCGCCCTGCATGGCGACCTCGGCGCGGGAAAGACCACGCTGGCCCGGGGGCTGATCCGGGCGCTGGCGGGCCCTGAAACCGACGTGCCCAGCCCCACTTTCACGTTGGTCCAGACCTACGCCACGCCCGCCCTGCCGGTCTGGCATTTCGACCTTTACCGCCTGGAGCATCCGGACGAGGCCCGTGAGCTGGGCATGGAGGAAGCTGTGGATGGGCTCTGCCTTGTCGAGTGGCCCGAAAGGCTTGGCTCGGATATCCCCCTCCGTAGGCTGGAAGTTCGGCTAGACTTTCGCGACAGCGGGCGAATCGCCCGGCTGACCGACCTTGCGGATTGGAGCACGCGCATCGATGGCGACTGGCGCCCAGACAACAGGTAGGACCCTGCGCGAAAGCGAGATCGCCGAATTCCTTGGCCGCGCCGGCTGGGGCGAGGCCGCGCGCACGCCGCTGAACGCCGACGCCTCCACCCGGCGCTATGAGCGTCTGCGCCGCAAATCGGAAATGGCGATGCTGATGGACGCGCCACCGGTGGAATCGCCTCCCTGTCCGCCGGACGCCACCGATGACGAGCGGTTGAAGATGGGCTGGAACGCCATCTCGCGCCTCGCCGCATCACGCGTGGAGGCGTTCACCGCTGTCGCCACCCACCTGCAACAACTTGGCCTCTCGGCGCCGCGCATCATCGACCAGGATATCCCGCACGGCCTCGCCCTGCTCGAAGATCTCGGCGACGACCTGTTCGCACGAGAGATCGAACGCGGCGGCAACGAGCTTGAACTCTACGCCGCCGCCGGTGAAGTGCTGGCCGCCGTGCATCGTCAGCAACCGCCCGCCCTGCTGCCCTATCGCGGCGGCGAGTGGCCGGTGCTGACCTATGACCATCTCGCGCTCGCGGCCAATCTCGACCTCTTCCTTGAGTGGATGCCCAAGCGCGACATCAACATCCGCCTGTCGGACGCCACCTTCCTGCGCTGGGAGCGCGTGCGCGAGGAGTTGATCGCCCGCGCCGGGGATTACCCCCGCGCGCTGATCCTGCGCGATACGCATGCTGAAAACCTGATCTGGCTGCCATCCCGCCCCGGCCTTGGCCGCGTCGGCCTGCTCGATTTCCAGGACGCGGTGATGGGCTGGGGCGAATGGGATATGTCCATGCTGCTGCACGATGCGCGGCGCGACGTATCCGGTGAAGCGCGCGAAGCCGCCACGCGCGCGTGGCTCGACGGCATGGGCGTCACCCGCACGGCGTTCGATGAACGGCTGTCAGTGCTGGGCGCGATCAACATCATGCGCATCATGGGCATCTTCGCGCGGCTCGTCGTTCGCGACAGCAAGCCGCGCTATGACCAGTTCCAACCGCGCCTGCGCCGCCTGCTGGGCCAGAGCCTGAACCACCCGGCGATGGGCGAAGCGCATGATTTCGTGAAGGCCATCGCTCCTCACCTTCTGGTCGCAGAATGACAAAGATCACCACCGCGATGCTGCTGTCGGCAGGGCTGGGCACGCGCATGCGCCCGCTGACGGACACGCGGCCGAAACCGCTTATCGAAGTGAACGGCCGCACCTTGCTCGATCGCATGCTGGACAAGCTGGTGCGGCAGGGCGTGACGCGCGCCGTCGTCAACGTCCATCATTTCGCAGATCAGGTGGAGACGCACCTCGCCAAGCGCACGGATCTTGAGATCATCATATCCGACGAGCGCGACACGCTGATGGAAACCGGCGGCGGCGTGGTGCAGGCGCTGCCGCTGCTGGGCGATGAACCCTTCTACGCCATCAATACTGACGTCACATGGTCGACGCCGGGCGACGAAACCTTCTCCCGCATGGCGCGGGCATGGGACCCGTCACGCATGGACGCCCTGCTGTTGCTGGCCGACATGGATCATACGCTCGGTTTCCGCGGCCCCGGCGATTTCTATCTGCTCGATGACGGACAGGTGGAGCGCAGAGGCGAACGCGCGCGGGCGCCCTATGTCTTCGCCGGCACGCACATCACGCAGGCCGATCGCCTGACCGGCCTTGTCGCGGAACCCTTCTCCGCCAACGTCTATTGGAACAGGTTCGCCGCCGCCGGACGCCTGATGGGCACGGTGATGTCGCCGTTCTGGATACATGTCGGCGACCCGCCTGCTCGCGACGAAGCGGAAGCCGAACTGAAGAAGCTGGAGGCGAACCCCTGACGGCCGCAGTCAGCATACTGGCGCCGGGGGGGGCAAAGCTATTCTCGATCCCTCCCTCCGCGCCCTTCCTCGACGTGCTGGCCCACGGCCTTGTCTGCGCGCTCGATGCGCAGGAGCACCCCGGCGCGCTGGCTGAAGCCCTGATTTTCACACCCAACCACCGCGCCGCGCGCGAACTTGCGCTTGCTCTGCACCGGGCCATTTCCGCCGATACCGGCGCCGCGTTGATTGCGCCCGATATCCGCGCGCTCGGAGATCTTGAAGACGATGACACCCTCGCCGCCTTCAGCCCCGACGCGCTGAGCCTCCCGCCTGTTCTCCCGCCCGCACGACGGCGTGGAACACTCGCCCGCCTGATCCAGGCGTGGCGCACGCGTCAGGACGAACGCCCCCTACCGCCCGCCTCCGCTCTCGCCGCCGCCGACGAACTCGCAGGCCTGCTCGACCAGGCGGCGCTGTCAGGCGGCGTCGACTGGAGCAAGCTGGAGCAGGAGGCATTGCCGCCTGGCCTGTCCGAACACTGGCGCAAATCAGCCAGCTTCCTCGGCATCGTCGCCGAGGCCTGGCCGCAGCATCTGGCCGAACTCGGCATGACGGACAGTCAGGAAAGACGGCGCATGGCGGCCGAAGCACTGGCCGCACGATGGACCGCCAATCCACCGCAGCATCCTGTCATCATCGCTGGCTCCACCGGCTCGGGCGCCGCAACGCGCGTGCTGATGCGCGCGGCCCTCCGCCTGCCCAGGGGCATGGTCATCCTGCCGGGACTCGATCACGATATTGAATCCCCGACGCGATTGGCCATCGAACGCGCGCCGAGCCATCCGCAACATACGTTGTCGGACACGCTGAAGGCGCTGGGCGTCCACCCTGAACAGGTTGCGATGTGGCCCGATGCTGACGAGACAAGCGGCGCCATCGCGCGCCGCCGCCTGCTCAACGAAGCGCTGGCGCCCGCCGAAGCAACGAAAGACTGGTCGCGCCGGCTCAATGAACTTGCCATGCCCGATACGCGCGAGGTGTTCGTGCGCCGCGCCCTCACCGGCCTGCGTCTGGTCGAGGCGGAAGATGAAGGCGAGGAGGCGCTCGCCATCGCCCTGCTGCTGCGCGAGACGCTGGAGACGCCGGGCGCAACCGCTGCGCTGGTAACGCCGGAAGCCAACATCGGCCGGCGTGTCGCCGCCATCCTCGAACGCTGGGGCGTCGATGTGGCGCCGTCATCGGGCGTTCCGCTGTCACGCACAGCGGCGGGAGGGCTGCTGCTCCAGATCATGCGCTGGGCGCGTGACCCGGCGGACCCGGTGCTCCTGCTCGCCTTGCTCAAACATGGCCTCGTCACGCGCCTGGGCGATCCTGAAATCCTCGCGCGCCGCACCAGCGTGATCGAGCGCGAAACTCTGCGTGGCCCACGCCTGTCGCGCGACCTCTCTCATCTGGCCGCTCGCCTCGAAGCGGTGAAGCGCGGCGACAAAATCTTGCGCTTCGACCCGGAAGCCAAACTGATCCGTGATCTCGCCGCCATCCACGCCGCGCACGCCCACGCCTTCAGCGGCCCCGCGATTGATGGCGGCGCCGCCGCGCGCGCGTGCGCCGCCATCGCAGAGGCGCTGGGCGGCCCGCGCATCTGGTCCGGCGCTGCGGGCGCGATGGCCGCGCGCTTCCTCGAAACGCTGGCCGACATCTGCGCGGAGATGGGCGAGGCCGCTGCATGGTCCTTCGCTGACTTCGCGGAGAGCATCGCCTCCGCAATGATCACGCCGCCCGATGCGCCCGAACATCCGCGCATCGCTATCTGGGGCCCGCTGGAAGCGCGCCTGCAGCGCCGTGACCGGATCATTCTTGCAGGTCTTAACGAAGGCGCATGGCCGCGCGCGGCGGCAGCCGACGCGTTCCTCAACCGCGAGATGCGCAAGCGGCTTGGACTGCCCGACCCTGATGAACGCATCGGTCTGTCGGCGCACGACTTCGCCCAACTCGCCAACGCCCCCGAAGTCATCATCACCCGCGCGCGCCGCGTCGATGACAAGCCGGCCGTCGCATCGCGGTGGATCTGGCGTCTGCGTACGCTCGCAGCGGGCGGCTTGGGGGGGCGCGAGGCGGCGGATGCGCTCTTGTCCGGCGGAGACGCCTGCCTCGCCTGGGCGAAGGATCTGCGCAAGGCGGGAGCCTTGTCGTCCGCAAAGGCGCCGCAACCGCGCCCGCCAGCCGACAAGCGTAATCTCACCGGCTTCTCACCCACGCGCGCCGCGAACCTGATCCGCGACCCATATTCCGACTACGCCAGATATGTCCTCGAACTTCAGGTTCTGCGCCGCGCCGGCGAGGAGATCGACGCACGCGAACGTGGCACAGCCGTGCATGCGGCGGTCGAAAGGCATTCGGCGAACCCCGCCGCCAATGCCTTGGGCGATCTGGTGAAGCAGGCGCTGATCGAGGCGGGCGCGTCGCCTGAGTTCATCGCCATTGAAGGCCCGCTCTGGCTGCGCGCCGCGCGCATCTGCGAAGACTGGCTGGCTCGCCGAAAGCCCTTCATCGATACGTTCGACGTGGAAAAGAAGGCGGAAATTTCGTTCCGCGCCGGCGAACTCGACATTACCCTGAAAGCGACGGCTGACCGCGTCGAGCGTCTGGCCGATGGCACGCTGGCGATCATCGATTTCAAGACCGGCCGTCCAAAAACTGCGAAACAGGTGTTCATCGGCCTCGAACCGCAACTCCCGCTTGAAGCCGCCATCGCAGCGCAGGCGGCGTTCGGCAAGGTCGCGCCGGGCCCGGCGTCCCAGCTTGTCTATTTCCAGTTCTCCACCAGCGCTGCGGTGTTGAAGGACGACAATGGCGAACCACTCGATCTGAAAAATGAAGACAAGGAGCCCGTCGCCGCGCACATCGTCGTGGAAAAAACTCTCGACGGTCTGAAGCGCCTGATCGCCTCCTATAACGACGCTAGGCAACCCTATCTCTCGCGCCCGCGCGTCTTCTCCGTTCATACCGTATCCGACTATGACCGCCTCGCGCGCCGGGGTGAGTGGACGCTTGCGGAGGGCGAGGAATGAGCGCTCCCGCCTGGCCCGAACTCGACAACGCCAAAGCCGCGCAGGCGGAAGCCGCAACGCCGGGCGTCTCCGCATGGGTCGCGGCGAACGCTGGTTCCGGCAAAACGAAAGTTCTGATCGACCGTGTCGCACGCCTGCTCCTGCGCGGGGCCAAGCCGGCGTCGATCCTCTGCGTCACCTACACCAAGGCGGCCGCCAGCGAGATGCAGGACCGCCTGTTCCGCGTGCTCGGCGGCTGGTGTGTGATGGAAGCGCCCGCCCTGCGCGCGCAACTCGCCGCGCTTGAAGCGCGTGACACTTTCACCGATGAAGAAGTCGCGCGCGCCCGCACCCTGTTCGCACAGGCGCTGGAGACGCCGGGCGGCCTGCGCATCGAAACCATCCATGCCTTCTGCGGCCGCGTCCTGCGCCGTTTCCCTCTGGAGGCGGGCATTGCGCCCGGCTTCCATGAACTGGACGACACGGACTCGGGCGACCTGTGGCAGGAGGCGATCCGCGCACTCGGCGCGATCATCCTTTCTGGCGGCGACGAAAAGCTGACGGACGCCGCGCGCTGTGTGGTCGAGGGCGGAGCCGGCGCGGGCCTCGGCGTGCTGCGTCAGCTCGACTCGCGCCGGGGCGAGGTCAGCGACTTTATCGCCCGCAATGGCGGCATCGACGACGCCGTGGAGCGCCTGCGCGAAATACTGGGCGCAAGTGAGGAAACACCCGCTGGCATCCTGGAGCACGTGATGGGCCGTGATCTGCCGCGCGCCCAGCTGATCCCCATCGCCGCCGCCATCCCCGCCACCGCAAAATCCGACGTCGAGCTGATCGACCGGATCGACATCGCCGTGAGCGAAGCCCCCGCCGCCGAACGCTTCGCCGCGTATTCGCGCCTCGTTTTCACGGCGTCGGGCGACGCGCGGAAGAGCAATCCTTACACCGTCGCCGCCGCAAAACTCTCGCCCACGGTCGTCCGCCTGTTCCAGGTCAAGGACATCCCGCAGGGCGAAGAGATCATCCGCATCCTCAACGCGGCGGAAGAAATCCGCATCGCGACGATCTTTGAACGCTCCGCCGCGCTGCTCCGCCTCGCCAACGCCGTGCTCGCCGATTTCGCGCGGCGCAAGGCCGCGCGCGCCGGGCTCGACTTCGACGATCTGATCGATGTCACCGCGCGCCTCCTCTCGCCTGCGCATCGCGACGCCGCTGAGTGGGTGTTGTGGAAGCTCGACGGCGGCATCGCCCACATCCTGCTCGACGAAGCGCAGGATACGGCGCCGGAACAATGGGACATTCTCGATAGCCTGACCGCCGACGTCTTCGCCGGACAAGGCGTCGAGCGCAGTGATCCTCGCACCGTTTTCGTCGTGGGCGACCAGAAACAGTCGATCTACTCTTTCCAGGGCGCCGATCCGGAGGAGTTTATCCGCCAGGGCCGCAGCTTCCGGCGGCGCGCGGAAGGCGTCATCCCCTACAGGACGCCGCATCTTGCCATGTCATGGCGCTCTGTTCCCGAAGTGCTCTCCTTTGTCGATGAAACGTTCGACCCTGCCCACTTCTCCGATGGCGCGCCGTTCTCCGTGCAAGCGCCCGACGAAGCCGATGTCATGCGCCACGATGCGCAGCGCCGCGCCCACGCGGGCAGCGTCGAACTGTGGCCGCTGGAGCCGCCCACGAAAGCTGAAGATCCGGACCCGTGGCATGCTCCCGTGGACCAGCAGGAACAGGGCTCGCCCCGCGCCCACCTGGCCACACGCATCGCGCAGTGGGTGCGCGCCGAAATCGATCGCGGCGCGGCGGTGTGGGACAAGGGCGCGCAACGCCCGGCACGCCCCGGCGATTTCCTCATTCTGGTGAAGCGCCGCACCGGCGGTCTGTTCGACGCCATTCTGCAATCGCTAAAACAGGCGAACCTGCCCGTGGCGGGCGCGGACCGGCTTCTCCTGCTCGAAAGCCTTGCGGTGCAGGATCTCCTGAACCTCGTGCGCTTCGCTCTGTGCCCCGAAGAAGATCTTGTGCTGGCCGAGATCATCAAGGGGCCCTTCGGCGCCTACGCCGGTAAGGACGGTGTCGCGTGGCTCGACGACGATCACCTGTTCGCGCTTGCCAACGGGCGTACCGGAGCACCGCTGTGGTCGCGCCTCGCCGCCTCCGCCGATCCGCGCCATGCGCCGCTGCGCGATTTTCTCAATAGCCTGCTCGCGCGCCGTCACCTGCCGCCCTACGAATACCTTGCCTGCGCGATGGAGCGTGGACCGGGCCTGCCCCTGCCGGGATGGGAGCTGGTGCTGCGCCGCTTCGGCGATCCGGCGCGCGAACCTGTCGCCGCCCTGCTGGATCGCGCGGCGTCGTTCGATGCGTCTTCGCCTCCCAGCCTCGAACTCTTCCTCGCCGCGATCGAGCGTCATGGCGGCGAGGTCAAACGCGAACTCTCCGGCCCGCAGGACGAAGTGCGCGTGATGACCGTGCACGGCGCCAAGGGCCTTGAGGCGCCTATCGTCATCCTGCCCGACACAACGTCGGACGTCCGCAAGGATACGTCCGGCCTGTTCTTCGCCGAAGACGGCGCGCCCGTGTGGACCGGCCCGAAAGGCAACGACACGCCCGCCACCGCCCTATTGCGCGCGGACAGCGACGCACGCGCCCTGCGCGAACACCGGCGGCTGCTCTACGTCGCGCTCACGCGGGCGCAGGACAGGCTGGTGGTCTGCGGCGCATGGGCGGGATCGGTGAACGGCGCGGGACGCCCCGGCGATTCCTGGTACGCCCTCTGCCAGAGCGCGATGAACCGTCTGTTTGAATCCGCGCGCGCCGTGGAGGACGCGGAGACCATCCGCCGCCTTGGCGCCCCGCCGCCCTCCATCGTGGCGCATAGCACGATCTCCACCACGATCACCGCGCCGCCATGGATGCGCCAGCCAGCGCCGGCTGAGAAACAGGCGCGGCGCATTCTTTCACCCTCAGCGCTCGGTCCTGCGGAACCTCCCGTGATGACGCCGTTCGGCGAAGGCCGCGAAAACCGCCTGCGCCGTGGCCGCCTGATCCACGCCCTGTTCCAGAATCTGCCCGACATCGCCCCCGCCAGCCGCGGCGAGGCCGCCGCCGCTTTCCTCGCCCGCCAGCCCGGCCTGACGGATGCGCAGCGCAAGGAAATGTTGAATGCCGCTTTCGGCGTGATCGAGGACAAGCGCTTCGCCGCCCTGTTCGCGCCCGGAGGCCGCGCCGAGGCGCCCGTGATCGGCCGCTGGGGACCGGACATTGTGAATGGCAGGATCGACCGGCTGGTGGTCACCCCCGCCGAAGTCCTGATCGTGGATTTCAAGACGGATCGTCCGGCGCCGCCTTCCGTCGCAGATGTCGGCGCGGCCTATATTCTCCAGATGGCGGCTTACCGCGAAATCCTGCGGCAGACCTGGCCCGGCCGCTCCGTCCGCTGCCTGCTGGCATGGACGGATGGCCCGGAACTGATGGAAATTCCCGGCGCTATGCTGGACCGGGCCCTCGAATCGGCTGGAAAATCGGCCCGTTGAGGCGGGTTGAACGCGGGCGGGACCGGCAACCGGAACGCTCTTGAATGTGATCCCTTCGTTTAGATTCGCTGGGTTCAATCCATACAGCCCCCATCCTATCTGGTAGGGGCTTTGGAAGATCAGTTCAGGGAAAACCTGCGATGTCCGTAACCGCTGTAACCGACGACTCCTTCGACGCCGAAGTCCTGGGCGCTGAAAAGCCCGTGATCGTGGATTTCTGGGCCGAATGGTGCGGCCCCTGCAAACAGGTTTCCGCTCACTTCGAGGCGCTGGCCGACGAGTTGGGCGACAAGGTGAAGGTCGTGAAGATCAACATCGACGACAATCCGGGCTCCGCCGGGCGCTTCGGCGTGCGCGGCCTGCCGACCTTCATGATCTTCCAGGACGGCAAGGTCTCCGCTACGCATCTGGGCGCGATGAACAAGACACGCATGGCCGAATGGCTTAAGGAAAGCGCCCCGAGCATATCCGCCTGAGCTGGTGGGATGTGAACCAAACGAACTGACCTGAACGAGGAAGACCATGGCCGCCCAGTCCGTCACCGATGATGATTTCGACGCCGAAGTGCTTGGCGCCTCGCAGCCCGTGCTCGTCGATTTCTGGGCGGAGTGGTGCTCGTCCTGTAAGCAGATGATGCCCGCCTTCGAGGAACTCGCGACCGAGTTCGACGGCAAGGCGCGGTTCGTGAAGTTCGACGCCGGCGAACACCCGATGACGCCGGGCCGTTTTGGCGTGCGCGGTCTGCCCACGCTGATGATCTTTCAGGACGGCAAGCTGCTCGCCACCAAGACGGGCGCGCAGACCAAGGCCAAGTTGGCCGAGTGGCTCCGCGAAACGACGCCCTCGGTCGGCTGATCCGCCGCAAAGCCTTGCAACGCGCCGCCAATCGTTCGACCCTGCCGCTTCAGACGGGGAGGGCTCCATGCGAATGATCACACGTTTGCTGGGCTGGCTGCTGGCCGTTTACATGGCCGCGCTCGGCATCCAGACAATCATCAACGGCGCACCGCTGTTCGAAATCCTGCGCGATGGCGTGGCCGCCGAATGGAATTTCTATGCGTCGTGGCTGGAGCCGTGGGGCCGCTATGGCGTGGGCGCGCTGCAACTGATCGCCGCTGTTCTGCTGACCACTGGCCACCGCTGGACGGGCGGCGGGCTCTCCATGGGCCTCACCATCGCCGCCGTCGCCGCGCATCTCACCGTGCTGGGAACAGAGATTGCGATGGCCTCCGGCGCGGCGCCCACACCCTTCCTCTTCTACCTCGCCATCGGAGGCTTCGTCCTCTCCGCGCTGGTAACCTTCCTGTCGCGGCCGCTTTAGCGCGCGGCGTCACTGATCATTTGAACTCGATGCGAGTGATCCGCCATTGCAGTTGCGCGGCTGTCGCGCCCGGCACGTCGTTCACGCGCCGCAGCACGGCTACGGCCTCCTTCGGCGCCGCGCCGCCTTGCGCTCCGAACAGGACCGGTATCTCGACATAGAGGCTGCCCGCAGCTCCTTCGACCTCGCCCGGCACGCCAATCGTCGCTTCCGGGATAGCGCCGCCGCCGAACTGCGCCGCGACAGAAGACGCCGCGCTCGCTTCGGACCAGTACGCCGCCGCCTCGTCCGCGCGGCCATCCTTCACCGCCTTCAGATACCTGTTGAGAACGTCATAAGCCGCAGCAGCCGACTTCGGATTGGCCTCCGCTGCGGGCGACGGAGAAGCGATCGTCGCCTCCGGTTCGACAGTCGCAGCGGGCTCGGGCGTGGACTGAGCCGCTACCTGACCCGCCGGTGGGCTGCACGCCGGCAGCGCCAACACCGCGCCAGCGCCCGCGAGCAGGCCGGAAAGCAGTCTGTTCACCATGGCGAGACGCCCTCCGCATGAAAGACGGCCAGAAAGACCGATTCACCGTCAACGTCTGACGCGCAAGAATGATCCCGGCCCATCTACTCCCCCGGCACTCAGGAGCCCCGCCGGGCCTTGATCCCCCCGCCCAAAGAGTGTTGATGCCATGCAGCACAGGGCTTGCACGCCAACCCCTGACGCAGGCCCAACCGCGACGGACGGATCGACACCATGGCTACCCGCACCCCCCGCCAGTTCTTCAAGCCGCTCGCCA
>CAZJZQ010000088.1:0-947 GCA_964550535.1 uncultured Rhizobium sp. | reverse complement strand
GATCCCTACCGCGACCTGCCCGTCCGGCTGGAGCGCATGATCCACTTCGTGCCAGGCCATAACGAGAAGGTCCGCTCCAAGACGCCGGACATGGCGAAGAAGGTGGATGTGATCCTCGCCAACCTTGAGGACGCCATCCCGGCCGACGCCAAGGAAGCCGCCCGCGCCGGGGCCATCGAAATGGCGACGATGCTCGACTGGAAAGCTTCCGGCACGGGCTTGTGGACGCGTGTGAACCCGCTCAACTCGCCCTGGTTTCTCGACGACGTGACCGAGATCGTCACCAAGGCGGGCAACATCTATGATGTGATCATGCTGCCCAAGGTCGAAGGCCCGTGGGACATCGTCTATGCCGACCAACTGGTCGCCCAGCTCGAAGCCAAGGCCGGCGTGAAGCGCCCGATCCTGTTCCACGCCATCCTCGAAACCGGACAGGGCGTGTCGCTGGTTGAGGAAATCTGCCTCGCGAGCCCGCGCATGCAGGGCATCAGCCTTGGCCCGGCCGACCTCGCGGCCAACCGCGCCATGAAGACCACCCGCGTCGGCGGCGGCCACCCGATGTACAAGGTGATCGAGGACCCCGTGGAAGGCCGCGACCGCCTCGCCGCCCAGCAGGACCCCTGGCACTACACGCTCGGCAAGATGGTCGATGCGTGCGTCACCGCCGGCATCAAGCCGTTCTACGGCCCGTTCGGCGATATCGCCGACCTCGCCGCCTGCGAACAGCAGTTCAAGAACGCTTATCTGATGGGTTGCGCCGGCGCCTGGTCGCTGCACCCCAACCAGATCGACATCGCCAAGCGCGTCTTCTCGCCCGATCAGGACGAAGTGAAGTTCGCCCTGCGCATCCTTGAAGCCATGCCGGACGGCACGGGCGTCACCATGCTCGACGGCAAGATGCAGGACGACGCCACCTGGAAACAGGCCAAGGTCATCGTCGATCTCGC
>CAZJZQ010000087.1:0-13740 GCA_964550535.1 uncultured Rhizobium sp. | reverse complement strand
ACAACCCGCACTCGTCGATCTTCCACACCGACCAGACCAAGGTGATGGACGGCACGTTCGTGTCGGTCCTGTCGTGGTACGACAATGAGTGGGGCTTCTCGACCCGCATGAGCGACACGGCTGTTGCGTGGGCGAAGCTGATCTAAGGACGCTGGAGCGATGCCGACGATCTCCTGGTTCCTCGGCATCGCGATCCAGATGTACCACGACGATCACCCTCCACCGCACATTCACGTCAAAATACAACGAGCATCAGGCCCGTTTTGCGATCGAGACGGGCGAGCTGCTTTCTGGTAGCCTGCCCGCTCGCGCCCGCCGGCTGGTCCAGGAATGGATCGAACTGAGGCGAGCGGAACTTGAAGCCAACTGGCGCCGTATGGAAACCGGCGAACAGATGGAACGGATCGAGGGCCTTGAATGACAGACAAGCTGGTCCGAAAGCTGAAACATCTCGGCGGCCATCGCTTTACCATTGAGTTCAGCGACGGCATGACCGGCGTGTGGGACTATTCCTATGTAAAGCAGCGGCCAGGCCCCATGGCTGCGCCGCTGCACGATGAAGCCTACATTGCCCGCGCCTTCCTTGAAGCTGGCGCTCCGGCCTGGCCAAATGGTTGGGATGTGAGCCCGGAAGCGCTGTACGAGACGCTGGCCGCCGCAGGCGCGCTGAAGCCCGCAGCCAACGCCGAGCCGGCAAATTGAATAAGGACAACGACACCCCGTCCAGCATCACTGCTGGAGACGGCGTCGCCGTGCACGTCACCGCCACGCCGCCCTATACGGTGAAGGACGGCGTGATCGAGGCGGGCGGCGATGACGCACCGGCGCCGGCGAAGACCGCGGCGCAGCCGCCCTACAATCCCGCCGCGTGGATGCATGAGCGGATCGTGCGGCAGATACTGGAGTTCGAGAAAGCCCTCGATCCCGATCACGAGGTCGGCGGGCGTTTCGTGCAGGGGCCGAGCAGCGAAGCCCTGCATATCGAGAACATCGCCAACTGGGGCCCGGACATGATCGTGTTCCTGGGCGAGTTCCGGGACGGCCGTAAATTCCAGCTGATGCAGCATTACAGCCAGGCCAACATCCTGTTGGTCGCCGTTCCCAAGATGAAGAGCGAGCCGCGCCGCATCGGCTTCGACCTGCTCAAGAACGTGGTTGAACAACCCCATCCCTGGGGCGACCCGATCAGCTGAAAAGCTGCGCACACGGCTGGCCCGCGGATTGCGTCCGGGGCGATTGAATTTGTTGGAACAGGACTTCGGGACATGACTTTCCGCACGCTTGATGACGCCGGCCTTCAGGGCAAAACCGCGCTGGTGCGCGTGGATTTCAACGTGCCGATGGAAAACGGAAAGGTTACCGACGACACGCGCCTGCGCGCCGCCCTGCCCACGATCAACAAGCTGGCGGCGCAGGGCGCCAAGGTTGTGCTGCTCGCCCACTTCGACCGGCCCAAGGGCAAGCGCGTGCCGGAGATGAGCCTGCGCCCCGTTCTCGACCCGCTCGCCGCCCTGCTCGGCAAGCCCGTGGCCTTCGCGGACGATTGCATCGGCGAAGCCGCCGCGAGCGTGATTGGCGCGATGAAACCCGGCGATGTCGCGATGCTGGAAAACGTGCGCTACCATAAGGGCGAGGAAGCCAACGATCCGGCCTTCGTGGACGACCTTGCGAAGCTGGGCGATGTGTTTGTGAACGACGCCTTCTCCGCCGCCCACCGCGCCCACGCCACGACCGAAGGCCTTGCGCGCGCGCTGCCCGCCTATGCCGGCGAGAATATGCGGCGTGAGCTGGAAGCGCTCAACGCCGCGCTGGGCGCGCCGCAGCGGCCCGTTCTGGGCATTGTCGGCGGCTCCAAGGTTTCGACCAAGCTCGACCTTCTCCGCAACCTCGTGACCAAGCTGGACAAGCTGGCCATTGGCGGCGGCATGGCCAACACCTTCCTTTATGCGCAGGGCCATGATGTCGGCGCGTCGTATTGCGAGAAAGACCTCGCCGAAACCGCGCGCGAGATCATCCGGCTTGCGGGACAGAACAATTGCAAACTCTTCCTGCCGCTCGACATCGTTGTCGCCGAGCAGATGGCGGCGGGCGTGCCGACGCGCGTTCGCAACCTCGGCAATGTCGACGAGCACGAGCGCATTCTCGATGCGGGCCCGGAAACGGTCGAGCGCCTGAAGCGCGCGATGGCGAATTCCAAGACGCTGATCTGGAACGGTCCGCTCGGCGTGTTCGAAATCCCGCCCTTCGACAAGGGCACGGTCGAAGCCGCGAAAGAAGCCGCGCGCCTTGCCCGGGAAGGCGAGCTGATCGCCGTTGCGGGCGGCGGCGACACGGTTTCCGCGATGAACCATGCGGGTGTGACGGGCGACCTCACCTTCGTCTCTACGGCGGGCGGCGCTTTCCTCGAATGGATGGAAGGCAAGGTGCTGCCGGGCGTTGAGGCGTTGCGGGCTTAAGACGGCGTACATGGCGGAACCGGCGTTGCGCCTTCGGGTTCTGTAACCGGGACGCCCGGAAGAAGCCCAGGGTGTCACTTGTTGCGGGAGATTTACAGGAACCGCCATGCCCCTACCCATCGTCTTCATCCCCGGTCTGATGTGCACCGGGCGCATATATGAGCATCAGGTTCTGGAGCTGGGGCAGACGCATCCGGTGATCCTGGCCAATCACTGGTCGCACGACAGCATGGCGGGGATCGCGAAAAGCATTCTCGATATTGCTCCCGACAGGTTCGCGCTCGTTGGCACTTCGATGGGCGGGTATGCGGCGTTCGAGATTTTGCGCCAGGCGCCGGACCGCGTTGCGAAGCTGGCCCTGCTGAGCACCAGCGCCAGACCGGATGCGCCGGAAAAATCCGCCCAGCGCCGTGAACAGGTTGGCGCCGCGCGCAAATTCGGCGTGAAAGGCGGAACCAAGGCGCTCTACCCCAACCTCGTCCACCCTGCGCGGCATGAGGATGCAGCCCTGTTGCAGGTCTTTCTCGACATGGCGGAGGAAGCCGGCGTTGAGGGATTTGCGCGCCAGATCGACGCCATCATCGGCCGCGCGGATTCGCGCCCGCTTCTGCCGGAAATCAACATTCCCACGCTTGTTGTCGCCGGCGAGGACGACAAGCTGATACCGCCGGAGCATTCGAAAGAAATCGCAGAGGGAATTCCCGAAGCGAAGCTGGAGTTGATCCCCAACTGCGCGCACATGGGAATGATCGAGTTGCCCGAGACTTACACTCGGCTTCTGCGGGATTTTCTGGCTTAGGCGGGCGCTTCGCCGCACCGCCTGGGCGGCCGTGTTACCGGCGCGATCCTTGAAATATTTGCTGGGTTGGGTACTGCCCTGTGCCAGATTGAGCGGCTTCACCGTCCTTAATGGATGCGTGCAGCCGTGTGTTTCTGGATGCTTGGCGCCGGACGCGCAAAATTCACCCTTCAAGGGACACGAGGTTGATCGATGACGAACGCCACCATGACAACGCAGGCCGCGACGAAGGACGGGTTTATCGCCGCGCTTGACCAGTCGGGCGGATCGACGCCCAAAGCCCTGCGTCTTTACGGTATTCCGGAAGGTTCGTGGGCCAACGACGCCGAAATGTACGAACTCGTACACGCCATGCGCGCCCGCATCATCAAGTCGCCCGCCTTCACCGGCGACAAGGTCATGGGCGCGATCCTGTTCGAACGCACGATGGACAGCACGATCGATGACGTTCCGACGGCGGAATATCTCTGGAAGAAACGCGGCGTCGTTCCGTTCCTGAAAGTGGCCAAGGGCGTGTTCGGCACCAAGATGCGTTCGGTCATCAACGCCGCCAACCCGGCCGGCATCGCCGCCGTGGTCGAGCAGCAGTTCGAAGTCGGCAAGCAGATTCTGGCGCACGGCCTGACGCCGATCATCGAGCCGGAAGTGACGATCTCCATCGCCGACAAGGCCGAGGCGGAAGATATTCTGCTGGCTGAAATCCTGAAGCAGCTCGACAAGCTGCCGGCGGACAAGAAAGTCATGCTGAAGCTGACCCTGCCGAACAAGGCGAACCTGTACCTGCCGCTGGTCAAGCATCCGCGCGTGATGCGCGTGGTCGCCCTGTCGGGCGGCTATTCGCGCGAGGACGCCAACGCCAAGCTGGCCCAGAACACCGGCGTCATCGCCAGCTTCTCGCGCGCGCTGACCGAGGGTCTTTCGGCGACGCAGTCGGACGCAGCGTTCGACGCCAAGCTCGCCGAAGCCATCGACGGCATTTTCGAGGCGTCGCGCGCGGGCTGAACGCTCGCGGCTTATACCGCTTGATGCACGAGACACTGGCGCCGCTCTCGCGTTCCGCGCGATAACGGCGCCGTTTCCGTTGGCTTCCGCTTTGAAGCCCCGCGCATCAGCCCAAGAGGCGCCCCAAGGATAACCGCCAGCGAGTTGTGATTCGCGCGGGGGGATTCTCGCGTGGAACTGTGGATATCCTTGTGGAAACTCCCAGTGCGCCCACGGGGAAGGCGCAGAAGCGGGGGCGCGGAAGCGATGCCGAACTATGATCTCAGCGAGTGGCCGCTCTTCAGGAGCGTGATCGGCGCCGGACAGGAAGATCGTCCACGGCCGCTGAGCTGCTTTGTCGCCAGCCCCCACGAAAGCCCCGATGCGGATATTCGCAACCACGCTTCGACGCTGTGGAAGTATGTGATCCGCCCCGCCCTGCTGGACACGGACTACGCCGCGCGCCGCGCCGAGACGGACGATCACGGCCCCGCCGCCGCGCAGGCCGCCATCGATGCGCTGCTGGACGATGACCTGATTATCAGCGTGCTGACGTTCAACGACCCTATCGTGTTTTATCAGACCGCCGTGGCGCAGGCCGCCGCGCAGCCGATGATCCTGATGATCGAGGAAGGGCGGCCGCTGCCGTTTGAACCGCGCGGGGCGAAGGTTGTCGTCTATAGTCTCGACACCGATGCGATCTTCAGCGCGGCGAATGTGCGCAAGTTGCAGGCGGCGGTGAAAGAGATCCGCGAGAACGACGCCCCATTGCAACAGGGCTTCCGTCCCGGCGCCGTGGCGCTGAACAGCGGCGGCAATAGCGGCGCGGTGGTGTTCGAGCGCTCGCACCAGTTCACCTATGACCAGCGCCTCAACATGCTGCGCGAAGCGCGGGCGCGGATCGACATCATGGGCGTGGCCAACAAGGCGTTCGCGCTGCATCCCGACGCGATCGAGGCGATCCGCTCGCATTCGGGCAAGGAGATCGAGGTTCGCATCCTGCAGTGCGCGCCGAACAATTCTTCTCTGGCCGCCCTGCTGCCCGGACGCGATCTGGGCAAGATGAACGCGGTGAAGGAAGAGATCGCCGCAGCGGCCGAGGCGTGGAAGCATATCGCCGACATGCCCGACCTGAACCTGTCGATCACGCTGCGCCGCGTGCAGACCGCCCTGCCGCTGGCGAGCGCGCTGATTACCGATCATGCCGCCGTTTCGACGCCATACCTGCATTCGATGGTGACGGCGGAGAGCCCGACGCTGGTGGCGAAAGCCGGCGGAGCCTATTACCGCGCCATCTGCCGCGAGTTCGACGCGTTGTGGAGCGAGGCGGCGACGCTGTTCCGGGTGGAGCCGCGGCGTCATGGCGTGCAGCCGAAGACTTCCGCAGCGCCGCCGCCGGCGACGCCGCTGATCCCCGCCAACGGCAACCGCTCGGGCGATGTGCAGCGCTTGTACGGGAAGCCGGATGAGGCTGCGCCGTCCGCGCCCGGAACCGGGCAGGAGCGCGGGCTGGGGGCGGTCAACTGAACCGGTTTGCATTGCGCGGCGTCTGATCTAGCTTTCTCCCATGCTGGAGATGCGCCCCAATTGCGAAGGCTGTGACGCGGACCTCGACCCCCCGGGCGGGGACGCGCGCATCTGTTCATTTGAATGCACCTTCTGCGCGGCCTGCGCTGACGGGCCGCTTGGGGGAAAGTGCCCGAACTGCGGCGGGGGCCTGTTCGTGCGGCCTCCGCGCGCGGCAGCCCTGCTCGGCAAGTTTCCCGCCTCCACTACGCGCAAGGTGAAGCCGGGTGGTTGCAAGACTGCCTGAAGCTGTTTGGGAGAGGCGTGCGCCTGAGGCGCGGATGCGCTAGTCTGACGCCGTGGTGGACATCGAGGGCCGCCGCACATTCGTTCACCGCCTTGTAAACCGCAGCTACCCCGCCCCGGATGAAATTATTTTCGAGCGCGCGCTGACCACGCCGGGCGGAGCGCAGCTGGTGATCGCGTCCATCCTGTCGCCGCCCGAAGCTTGACGGCGCCGCCCGCAGGATTACTTCACCTGCATGTCCAAGCCTGATCGTTGCCGCCTCTATCTGATCACGCCGCCTGCGATTGCGGATGTCGAGACGTTTGCACGGCAGCTTGAGAGCGCGCTGGACGGGGGCGACGTCGCCTGCTTGCAGATCCGGTTGAAGAACCGGGAGGGCGTCGCGGCGCCCGACGCGGATATCCGCGCGCTGGCGAAACGGATTTTGCGGACCTCGCAGGATCGCGGCGTGGCCGTGATTATCAATGACCGGCCGGACCTTGCGGACGAGCTTGGCGCGGACGGGGTTCATATCGGGCAGTCGGATGCGTCGTATGCGGAGGCGCGCAAGATTCTCGGGCCGGATGCGATTGTCGGCGTGACCTGTCATGACAGCCGCCACCTCGCGCTGGAGGCGGGAGAGGCCGGAGCGGATTATGTTGCGTTCGGCGCGTTCTATCCGACCAACACCAAGGACGCCGCCACGCGGGCCGGGACGGAGCTGCTGACATGGTGGCAGCAGATGATTGAACTGCCCTGCGTCGCAATTGGCGGCGTCACGCCGGACAACGCCCGGCCGCTGGTCGAGGCGGGGGCGGATTTTCTGGCGGTGTCCAACGGGGTGTGGTCGCACCCCGCGGGCCCCGCCGAGGCCGTTCGCGCGTTCAACGCGATCTTTGACGAGCTGGCCCGCTAGGGGACGGCGGTTTCGCCGGGCGGCGGCGGCGCTGGAGGCAGCCCCCGGCCGGCGCGGATGGCCGAGATATCCTCGCCCATCTTGAACAGCACGATGTAAAGTTCGCAGGCGAAGCGCAGCACCAGAAGACTGATGATCGCGCCGACCGGAACGAAAATCAGCGCGCCGATGAAGCCGAAGAAATTGCCCGAGAACAGCATTCCGAGCGCGCCCAGTATTCCGCCCGCGACCGCGAGGAGGATGCTGGCGATGCCCAGATAATAAACCAGTTTGACGAGCGACGCGCCCATCAGGTTGTTGAAGTTCAGGAACCGGCTGACGAGGTCCATGTTCGCCCCTTTGCTGTGTCGCCCGGCGGCAGGACACCCTTGCCAGTCCCGTGCGTCAAGCCGTCGCAGAGAGCCGGGGCGCCCCTGAAACGACGCCGGGACGGGGCGAATGGGCCGGGCTGTGGATGAAACGGCTTGCGGCTGGCCTGCCGCATGCTTAGGGGATGGGCCCAACCCCTCCGCCGCCGCGAAGCAGAGCCATGTCCCGCCCTTCCCCGACCGTTAGCGTGATGATGGACGCCGCGCGCGCCGCAGGCCGCCGGCTGATCCGCGATTTTGGCGAGGTCGAGAACCTCCAGGTGTCCCGCAAGGGGCCCGCCGATTTCGTTTCGGCCGCCGACAGGAAGGCCGAGGAAATCATCCGCGAGAAGCTGGAGAAGGCGCGGCCGGGATATGGATTCCTGATGGAGGAATCCGGAGCCGTCGAAGGCACCGACAAGACGCACCGCTTCATCATCGACCCTCTGGATGGGACGTTGAACTTCCTGCACGGCGTTCCGCACTTCGCCGTGTCGATCGGGCTTGAGCGCGACGGGCAGTTGCGCGCGGGCGTGGTGTTCGATCCGATGCGCAACGAAACCTTCTGGGCCGAGACAGGCGAAGGCGCGTGGGTGGAAAACCGCCGCCTGCGGGTTGGTTCGCGCCGCAAGCTGTCCGAGGCGGTGGTGACCACGGGGATTCCGCAACTGGGCGTGCCGGGGTTCGAGCGGTTCAACGAAGAGATGACGCGGTTGCAGGGCGAGGTCGCCGCGATCCGCCGGTTTGGTTCGGCGGCGCTGGACCTCGCCTGGGTGGCGGCCGGACGATTTGACGGATTCTGGGAGCGCGGGCTTTCTCCGTGGGATATCGCGGCGGGATTTGTCCTGGTGAAGGAAGCCGGCGGCGTTATCCTCGGGCTCGACAAATCCGATCCGGTGAAGGGCGACTTCGTTGTCGCGAACACGTCGCTGGCGCCGAAGATGGCCGAACGGATCGAGGGCAAGATCCCGGTGAAGCGCGGCTGATCTTTCAGAGCCGCAGACCACCTTCTTCAAGATAGCTCTCATGCAGGTTCAAAAGGCCCCGGCGCATGCGGCCGCGATCGCGCGGGGGCGCGGTGCGGCGAAACCGGATTGCTGCGCGCGGGATCGCGCTATCCGGATTCGAGATATTTCAGGGCTGCGATGGCGGATGGATTCAGCGCGCGGATGGCGTCGCCGCAATACAGCCAGCCGAGCGAGTTGCCGCGTCCGGGCGGTTCGGCGGACGCGACGAAATAGATGGGGAAGTTTGCGCGGCGATTGTACGCGCGCAGACGTTGCATGCGGCGCGCCGTGCGCAGGATGACCGGATCAGGATTGTTGATCGTGCGGTTCACCGCCTCCAGCCGTTTGGCGAGGCGGCCTGTCATCATATAGCGCCTTGGCTGAAAAGGCGGCGTGTAGGGTTTGCGCATGCCGGCGGCTTCGAGGCGCGCCTTCTTCTCGCGCCAGAGACGGTTGTGGCGCGTGCGCGCGCTGATGCGGCCGGGTTGCGCGCCGGGCTTCTGGCGCAGGACGGAGAAGTGGACGCGCCATTGTTCCGCCGGGGTGTTGGCGAGGACGTAGCATGGCAGGCCGGGGAAGGGTTCGAGGTCTGTGTTTGCCGGGTCTGCGGGTGCGAGGTCTGTGTTTGGGGAGATACCCGGCGGCCTTTGGCCGCCAGCCCCCTCCCGCCGTCGCTGCGCTATGGCGCGGCAAGCCATCTCAGAATTTTGGGCGATGCCGTCTGGACACGTATCTCCGGCCTTCGCCGGGGATGCGGTTGAGAGAGTGCGGGGTTTTACAGGCGGGAGTTCCTGCGCCTTTTTCGCGGCCATCACGAGGATGATGCGGCGGACGAGGCGTTCGGATTCGCGGATGATGTCGGCTTTTTTAGCGTGCTCGGCGTGGAGCATGGCGACGCGTCCGGCCAGTTCCTGCGGGCTGCCGCAGAGTTTCAGGACGTCCTGGAAAATAGCTTTCGTCTCCGCCCAGAGGGCGGCGTCGGTGAGCGGGGTATCTGCGTCCAGCAGGTTCATGCGGAGCAGTATCTCACCGGCCCGGAGGGGTAGGATAAGATTCCTGCTATTTATTTTTGGGGGCGTGCGCGAGGGGGGCCGCCCCGTCCGGGCAGAGGATGGCGGCGGGTTTTTATTTTGCGGCGAACTGCATTTCGGCGAGTTGGGCGTAGAGGCCGCCGGTACGGATGAGGCTTTCGTGGTCGCCCTCTTCCACCACGCGGCCCTGGTCCATCACGATGATGCGGTTGGCCATGCGGACCGTGGCGAGGCGGTGGGCGATGACCAGCGTGGTGCGGCCTTGGGAAGCCTGTTCCAGCGCCTTTTGCACCAGGCGCTCGTTGGCGGCGTCGAGTGCGGAGGTGGCTTCGTCGAGCAGCATCACGGGAGCGCCGCGCACCAGCGCGCGGGCGATGGCGATGCGCTGGCGTTCGCCGCCGGAGAGCGCGCGGCCCTTGGCGCCGACTTCAGCGGCGAGACCGCCGCGGGCATCGAGGAAGGACCAGGCTTCGGCGCGGCGCAGGGCCTCGCGCACCTCGTCGTCGGAGGCGTCGAGCTTGCCGAAGCGGACATTGCCGGCGGCGTCGCCGGAGAAGACGGGGGCTTCCTGGCTGACGTAGGAGAAGCGGGCGCGCCAATCCGCCGGATCGGCGGCGCGGGCGTCGACGCCGTCGAGCGTGATGGCGCCGGACTGGGGATCGAAGAAACGCAGGGCGAGACGGAAGACGGTGGACTTGCCCGCGCCCGAGGGACCGACGAGCGCGACGAGTTCGCCGGGCTTCGCCTCCAGCGTGACGCCGTCGAGCGAGGGGCCCTGGGCGGTGGGATAAGCGAAGGAGACGTTGTCGAGTTTGATATGGCCCTTCACCACCGCCGGCATGGCGGCGGGCGCGGGAGGGGCCGCGATTTCAGGCTTTTCAGCGAGGATTTCCATGGCGCGCGTGGCGGCGCCGGATGCGCGCATCGCGTCGCCATAGACTTCGGCGACGGTTGCAAAGCCGCCGACGCCGAGCATGGCCAGCATCACGAACTGGACGAAGGCGCCCATCGTCATGTCGCCGGCCATCACCGAGCGGGCGCCGAGCCAGAGCACGCCGGCGACGAGGGTGAACATCAGCGCGATAATCATGCCGCCGAGCAGCGCGCGGGCGTTGATGCGGGCGAGCGCGGCGCGGAAGGCGATCTCGATCGCGTCGCGGAAACGCCGGTCGCGCGTTTTCTCCATGCCGTAGGCCTGCACGATGTCGATCGCGTCGAGGGTTTCGGTCGCCTCCGAAGCGGCGTCGGCGATGCGGTCCTGTGCGATGACGGAGTGTTTGCGGACGGCGCGGCCGACCACCATGATCGGGACAAGCGTGAGCGGGGCGAGGACGAACAGCGCCAGCACGAGCTGCCAGTTGATGAAGGCCATCCACACCACGGCGCCGAGCGCGGTGACGGTGGAGCGCAGCGCCATCGAGAAGGTGGAGCCGAAGAAGGTTTCAATCAGCGTGATGTCCGCGGTGAGGCGCGACACCGCCTCGCCCGTGCGCAGGCGCGAGAAATAGGCGGGCGAGAGCGACAGGAGACGGCCATAGACATCGCCGCGCACATCGGCGGCCAGACGCTCTCCGAAGCGGGAGAAGAAGTAGAAGCGCACGCCGGACGTGACGCCCCAGACCAGCGCGATGATGATGAGGGCGATGAAGCCCGCATTCACCATCGCGGCGTTTTCGGAGGACAGGCCGCCGGACGTCCAGTCCGTATCGCCCAGCGCGCGGGCGGGAATGGTGATGGCGAGGTTGAGGACGGAGGCCGCCAGAAGGAAGGTGACCGCCATGACCACGGTGAATTTCTGTTTCGCGATATAGGGGGCGAGGCCCATCAGCGGGCGGAGGGATTTGCCCTTGCCGCGCTCGGGCCCGCCTTCGCTCCAGCGCTGGGCGCCGGCGGTGCGGTCGAAACTGGCTCCTCCGGCGCCGGAAGAGGCCGCTCCCCCCGGGGGGGCCGATCCAGCCTGTGCGCCGTCGCTCATAAGTTACCTGCCCTGTATGCCCGGCGCCTGGACGCCTGGCCTTGTATGCCGTTTTGACCGCGAATCCGGGCGGCTTGCCAGCCGGAGCCTCATCGGGTATTAGCCGCGCTCTCCAATTCAGCAAGGGTCTGGCGGTTAGGTCAGGTCCGCGCAAGCGGCCGGCAAACTTCAGGCGGCCCTGTTAACATTCAGGCTTGTGAGACGACAATGAAGAGCCAAGGCCACCCCGATTACCACTTCATCGAAGTCGTCATGACTGACGGTACGAAGTACAAGACCCGCTCGACGATGGGCAAGGAAGGTCATGTGTTGTCGCTCGACATCGACCAGAAATCGCATCCGGCCTGGACCGGCGGTCAGCAGCAGCTGATGGACCGCGGCGGCCGTATGTCGCGCTTCAAGGACAAGTTCAAAGGCTTCGTGAAGCCGTAACACCGGTTTCCACGATGGGGACACAGAAGGCCCGCCCGGAAAGGCGGGCCTTTTCGTTTTTGGCGGGCTGGTGCGGCAGGCTAGCGCGCAAAACCGTTAGGCGATGATGTCCGGCGTGAGCTTGGCGGTGAGCCAGGTGATGCGGTCCTTGAGGCGCAGCTTCTCCCGCTTCAGGCCCATGATCTGGAAGGCGGTGGCGCCTTCGGCCAGCATCTGTTCGATGCGGTCGTCGAGCGCACGGTGCTGGGCGCGCAGCTCTTCAAGCCGCTGCTCAATCTTGTCCAGGTCGCCCGCATCGAAAACGTCGTCGTTCACTGAAGCGCCTCATCCCCGGATCGAGTATTCGTGCGTGCAGAGTGTGGCGCGCACCGGACCTGCGCGCTGCGCACGCGACGCCCCGGCCCCGCCATTCGAGAAGCGCGTGAATACCAGACGCGGACTCCCGAGGAAAGGCGTCGTCAGGATGAACGGGTATGCCGGCAATATTCCGGGCGTCCCATTCTGGCGCGGAGCAACTGCATGGGCGCTGGGGAAGCATCTGCATTAAATTCATGCGTAGGACGTTTTCGCTACTTTCAAGACGTGACGCGTAAAACACTTCATGTTTCACTCTCTCCTGCGGCTGGCCAGCGAGCCGCACCGGCGCTTGCCGGGTCACGGTTCCGGACCCGGGAGTGCAGGAGCGGTCGCCGCTCCCTGCCGCACATCCTAGGCGGTGTTTCGGTGATGGATCACGCATTCCACAAAGACAGAAACGTCCGCCATTCTCAGCAAGGGAGACCCTTTATGAGCATGGAAGCCCGCATTCGCGAGTTGAGTGAGCGTCACAAGCGCCTGGAAGCGGCGATCGCCGATGAACGGAAATATCCCGCGGGCGACGATGTCCGGCTCCATGAACTGAAGCGGAAGAAGCTGAAGATAAAGGACGAACTTTCCCAGCTTCGCGTGAACTGACCTTACCCTGACCGGGTTCCTGACATCGTGAAAGCCTGCACGCCCGGCAAACGGGCGCGTTGGCGTGCGCCGCCAGAGAGGTGACGCGGGCCTGTGATAGCGGCGCGGCTGGCGGCGTAAAACGAGCGGAGCGGCTTTCGCGAAAGCCTATTCCTGCTCGCCTTCCGGTTTGGCTTTGCCGAAATTGGCGAACAACTCGTCGGCCGTGAGATCGCGGCGCGGCTGGCCTTCAGCCTCTTCAGACGGCGCGGCCGGGGGCGGTGTCACGACCTTGCGCAGCGTCGGGCCGGACAGGCGCGCATCGCGGGCGGCGGTGTTTTCCGCACGCTTGGACGCGGCCTTGGTGACCACGGCGTCCAGTTCGATCTGCGAGCACAGGCCCAGCGTCACGGGGTCCACCGGCTTGAGGTTGCTGGTGTTCCAGTGAGCCTTGGAGCGCACGGATTCGATGGTCGACTTGGTGGTGCCGATCAGGCGCGAGATCTGCGCGTCCGGCACTTCCGGGTGGTTGCGCAGGAACCAGGCGATGGCGTCCGGGCGGTCCTTGCGGCGCGACACCGGCGTGAAGCGGGCGCCCTTGCGCTTGGGCTCCGGCGCGGCGGCGTGTTTCGGGGCGGGCGTCTTGAGGCGGTAGGTCTTGTCCTTCTCGCCCTTCGCGATTTCCTCGCGGGTGAGTTCGCCCGAGGCCACGGGATCGGCGCCGCGCATGTTCTCGGCGACTTCGCCGTCGGCGATGCCTTTCACTTCCAGCGGATGGAGTTCGCAGAAGTCGGCGATCTGTTCAAACGTCAGCGTGGTGTTGTCGATCAGCCAGACGGCCGTCGCCTTGGGCATGAGAATCTTGGCCATGATCGTCTCCCAAACGGAAAAACCCGGCGCTTAGGGCCGGGCTGTCCGAAGATCGTACAGAAGGAAAAAGTCCTGAGCGCGCCTGATATAGTTCAGCTTTTCGCGTTTGTGAACTCGGAATGACGGATCGCCCGCACGTATTTTGGCCGCACAATCCGGGCCGGGATGGAGGCCGGGCGGGAAATTCCGGTGATTATTCCG
>CAZJZQ010000086.1:0-13880 GCA_964550535.1 uncultured Rhizobium sp. | reverse complement strand
GGCCGAGTGGCTGAAGGCGCACGCTTGGAAAGCGTGTATACGGGAAACCGTATCGTGGGTTCGAATCCCACTCTCACCGCCACGGACTCCTGCAAATCCTTGAAAACAGCGCGGGTTTGAAACAGCGCGCTGCGTTTAGCGCGCGCGAGGCGCAACGTGCGCGCGGTCGGGCCTGACGGCGAGAGTCAGCTTTTCGCCATCAGGCGGCGCCTCCGCCAACTTCACCTTCATGCGCAGATCGTCCAGCGCGACAGTCAGCTCCCAGAAGGCGCCGGCAAAACGGTTCGCCAGCACGCGGACCGGCGCACCGGAAGGGTCGAGCCGGAAGGATTCCGGACGCAGCAGGAGGCATGCAGCGCCATCCGGCCTGGCGGGCGCTGCGAACCGGCCGAACGCCGATTCCACGACGCCGTCCCTGACGGCGGCGTCCACCGCAATGGCCTCCCCCAACAGGCGCGCAGCCCCAAGCGACGCGGGCCGCAAATAGCATTCATCCGGCGAGCCGGTTTGCAACACCCTGCCCTCCGCCATGAGCACAAGCTCATCCGCAACCAGCAACGCCTCTTCGGGATCATGCGTCACGATCATCGCGGCGGCGCCGGCCCGGCGCAGCCCATCGACGACGGAGCCGCGCACCTCCTCTTTCAGCCGGCCGTCCAGCCCCGAGAACGGCTCATCCAGCAGCACCGCCACAGGCTGTCTCGCAAGCGCGCGGGCGATGGCGACACGCTGCTGCTCCCCGCCCGAAAGCGTGTGCGGATAGGCGTTGGCGCGAGGCGCGAGGCGGAACTGCTCCAGCAGCAAGGCGACCCGCTCGCGCCGCGCATCTGAAGACAGAGCCTTCAATCCGAAGCCGATATTCTGCGCAGCGGTGAGATGCGGAAACAGCGCGAGATCCTGGAAGACCAGGCCAATATCGCGACGCTCCGGCGGCAGCGTGAAACCGGCGCGGGAGATGACGCTTCCACCGCTGACGATCTCGCCCGCATCGACGCTCTCAAGCCCCGCAATGAGCCGCAGCAGCGTGCTCTTGCCGCCGCCCGAGGGACCGAGCAGGCACGCGATCCTTCCCGCATGGAGACTCATCGACGCCTGATCGACAGCCGCATGACCGTGATAGCGGCGCGATACGCAGCGGACATCAATGGCGGGAGTCGTCGACAAGCGGCTACCTGACCGGCGTAGGAACAGCCGCCTGAAGGCCATCCGCCGCGCCATGTGTCAACCTCACGGCGCCCGCGCCGGGACGCGAGCGCGTGATCTGCCAGGTCAGCCAGACCACCGCCGGCAATGACAAGCCGATGATCAGCAAGGACGGCCAGCCCGCCTGCCCGAGCCTTTCGTCCAGCGCATAATTGTTCGCCATCACGGCCAGCGTATCGAAGTTGAACGGCCGCAGGATCAGCGTCGCAGGCAATTCCTTCAGCACGTCGATGAACACGACGAGGCCCGCCGTGAGCAGCGCGCCACGGATCAGCGGAAGCTGCACGGACAGCGCGGCGCCAAGACTGTTGCGGCCAAGCGTGCGGCTCGCCGCCACCATCGCCGGCGTGACGCGCGAAAGGCCGGCGTCAACGGGTTCCAGCGCCGCGGCCATCAAGCGCGCCGCGAAGGCGTATATCAGCAGAACGATGCTCATCGCGAAGCCCGAGAGCTGCGGCGCAGCCTGCCAGACGAGCGCTGCGGGCGCCAGAATGCCGATGGCCATCGCCGCGCCGGGCGTTGCGTATCCAACGCTTGCCACGCGCGCGGCAAGCGGGAAGCGGCGGGCCCCGAGCGCCAGCGCCGTAGCCAGCGCGACGGTCACAAGCGCGCCAACGGCGCCGATGGAAACGGTATTGAGCGAAGCGCGCACAAGCCGCGTCCATTCCGGATTGATCGACAGCGACGTCCACCCCAGCCAGCCAACGGGCAAGATCAGCGCAAGCACAAGAACAAGGCCGCAGACCCCCGCGGCCAATGCGCCCCGCCACCCCGTGAGCCGCGTCTCGGGCAGCCCGCGCCAGCGCGCATTGGTGGTTTCGTAGGAACGATTGCGGCGCGCGCCCCGCTCCAGCCAGAGCAGCAGCGCCGCCGCGCCAAGCAGCGGCAGCGCAAACTGCGCCGCGCCCGCCGTCGAACCATAGACCGACCAGGCGCGAACGACGCCCGTGGTCAGCGACTGAACGGCGAGAAACTGTAGCGCGCCATAATCGGCCAGCGTTTCCATGACGGCCAACGCCACACCCGCCGCAAGCGCAGGCCGCGCCAGCGGGAGAGCAACCCGCAGGAAGGCGTCACGCGGCGAACAGCCAAGCATACGCGCAGCCTCCAGCGCCGAGACCGACTGGCTGAGAAAGGCGGCGCGCATCGCCAGATAGACATAAGGGTAAAAGGCGCACGACAGGACAAACCATGCGCCCGGCAGGCTGCGCATCCGCACCGGCAGGTCGAAGCCGAGTTCTTCCCGCATCCAGAAGCGCAGCTCGCCCGCCACGTCGAAAAGATCAGTGTAGGAATAAGCCAGCGCAAAGGCCGGCACAGCCAGCGGCAACGCCAGAGCCCACGCAAAGAAACCGCGGCCCGGAAACCGGTACATCACGACCAGCCACGCCGTGCAGGAGCCGGTCACGGCAGTAATGACGCCAACACCGGCCGCGAGCCACAGGGAGGTTATCGCATAGCCGCCGAGATTGGCGGTCGCGATGTCCGCCCCCTTGCCGCCAAGCGCCGCAAGCACGATCCCGCCGAGCGGCAGGATCGCCGCCACGGCGGCAAGCGCGGCAAGAACCGGAATCACGAGGCGCGACAGGTCGCCCCGCCGCGCCCTGCGCGATGCGTCCCGTGTTACTTCCACCCGGCCGCGCTCATCATCGTCTGCGCCTCGGGCTGGCGCGCCGCGAAAGCGGCCGCCGGCATCGGGTGCGCGGTGAAACCTGCATAAGCGGCCACGGGCTCCGGTGTCGCGATGTCGGGCGAAGCCGGGAATTCGTTGTTGTTCTGCGAAACGTGGATCTGCGTGTCAGCCGACGCAAAGAACTCCAGCACCTTGATGGCGTTGTCCCTGTTCGGCGCGTTGGCCGCGACGCCGCCGCCGGAAATATTGACGTGCGCGCCCTGCCCATCGAGGCTCGGGAAAGCCAGCTTCGCCGTTTCGGTGACCTTGCGATCGGCGGCGCCCTCGCCCGAGGCCATGCGGATATAATAATAGCTGTTGGTCAGCGCGATTTCGCAGACGCCCGCCGCAATGGCGCGGATCTGGTCGCGGTCGCCGCCTTCGGGCGGGCGCGCCATGTTGGCGACGACGCCCTTCACCCACTCATTCGCACGCTCGGCCCCCCAGGCCTCGATCAGCGCGCCGACCAGCGACAGGTTGTAAACGCTGTCCGACGACCGCACGCACAGCTTGCCCCTGAAGCGCGGCGAAGCCAGTTCCTCATAGGTGTCGACCTCTTCCGGCTTCACCTTGTTGACGTCGTAAGCGACGACGCGCGCGCGGCGCATATAGCCATACCAGTGTCCATCAGGCTCGCGCAGGTTCTCCGGCACGCGCTGATTGAGCGTTTCGGACGAGATCGGCTGAAGCAGGCCCGCCTGCTGCGCGCGCCACAGAGCGCCGGCATCCGCCGTAAGGAACAGGTCCGCCGGGCCGGTCGCACCCTCGCTGGTCATGCGCGAGATGAGTTCGCTCGCATTGCCCTCGATACGGTTGATCTTGATGCCCGTTTCAGCGGTGAAGCGCTCATAGAGCGGCAGATCGCTGTCGTAATGACGCGCCGTGTAGAGATTGACCTCGCCCGCCGGGGCGACAGCGGCAGCCGGGCTGTCCGAAGCCGTCTCCGATCCACCGCATGCGGCGGCCATCAACGCGAAAACCAGACCCGCACCAACCGTACGCTTCATCATGCAATCTCCAGGAAATTTTCCGAGTCATGCACCATTGCGAATTATTCTCAAATACAACTCGATGTGAGATCGAAGCGATTTGCAGCCCGCATCGCCCCGCCTGCCGCTACCACAACGCCCTGTCCGGCGAGACCGCCTGCGCCAGCTTCGTCATGATCGCGTCCAGCGCCGCACGTTCCTGCCGCGTCAGCGTCTGGGTAAGATCGCGCTCCATAGCCAGCGCCAGCGGCGCGACGCCCTCATAAACGCTCCGCCCCGCCCTGGTGAGAAACAGCAGCGACGCCCGCCCGTCGCGCTGCGACGCCTTGCGCACCAGCAGCTTGCGCTCGACCATCCCGGCGACCGCGCGCGACACCGTCACCTTGTCCATCGCCGTGCGATCGGACAGCGCGGTCGCCGTCTGCCCGTCCTCCTCGCCCAGCACGGCCATCACCCGCCATTCCCAGACCGACAGGCCGAATTCCCGCTCATACCGCTCGGCGATCCGGCGCGAGACGGTGTTGGACAGGACGGACAGCCTGAAAGGCAGGAACCCGGACAGACTCAGATCGTTCGTTTCGTTCATCCGGAAACTCTCTACCGCGCCGCTTTCTGCTTGCCATCTGGCGGCGCATATAGTTTCATATGAAACCATATTCTCGTGAAACAGAATAGCGGGAGGCGCGAATGAGCGACCTTTTCGACAACCCGGCGGGCCTCGACGGCTTCGAGTTCATCGAGTTTTCCGCCCCGGATAAAGGCCTGCTGGAGCCGGTCTTTGAAACCATGGGTTTCACCCGCACCGCCCGCCACCGCAGCAAGGATGTCGAGCTGTGGCGCCAGGGCGGCGTCAATCTCATCACGAACTACGAGAAATTCTCCCCCGCCGCCTATTTCGCGCGCGAGCATGGCCCCTCCGCCTGCGGCATGGGCTTCCGCGTCCGCGACGCCCGCAAGGCCTACAAGCACCTGCTCGATCAGGGCGCCGAGCCCGTGGACGTTCCCACCGGCCCGATGGAGCTGCGCCTGCCCGCCATCCGGGGCATCGGCGGCTCGATCATCTATCTGATAGATCGCTATGGCGATGCGCTGTCGATCTACGATATCGACTTCGACTACCTTCCCGGCGCCGGCCGCAATCCCGAGGGCGCGGGCTTCAAGCTGATCGACCACCTTACCCATAACGTCTATGGCGGCCGCATGGCCTTCTGGGCGGACTTCTATCAGCGCCTCTTCAACTTCCGTGAAATCCGGTATTTCGACATCAAGGGCGAATACACCGGCCTCACCTCGAAAGCGCTCACCGCGCCCGACGGCAAGATCCGCATCCCCCTCAACGAGGAAGGGGGCGACGGCAAAAAGGGCCAGATCGAAGAGTTCCTGCGCCGCTTCAACGGCGAAGGCATCCAGCACATCGCCCTCATCTGCGACGACCTGCCCGGCTGCTGGGACAGATTGAAGGCGAAGGGCGTCCCCTTCATGACAGCCCCGCCCGCCACCTATTACGAGATGCTCGACGAGCGTCTCCCCGGCCACGGCCAGCCGGTGGACCAGCTCCGCATGCGCGGCATCCTGCTCGACGGCACGACCGAAGGCGGCCAGCCACGCCTCCTGCTCCAGATCTTCGCGGAGCCGCAGATCGGCCCGGTCTTCTTCGAGTTCATCCAGCGCAAGGGCGATGAAGGTTTCGGCGAAGGCAACTTCAAGGCCCTCTTTGAAAGCATGGAACGCGACCAGATCCGCCGTGGCGCCCTCAAGGTGGAACAGAAGACGGAGCAAAAGGCATGACCACGCTCGCCCCCGCCCTTCGCGGCGTCCATCACGTCGCCTACCGCTGCAAGGACGCCGGCCAGACCGTCGCCTTCTACCAGGATGTGATGGGCATGGATTTCCAGCTCGCCATTGCGGAGGACAACGTCCCCTCCACCGGCGCGCCCGATCCTTACATGCATGTCTTCCTCGACGCAGGTAACGGCAACGTCCTCGCCTTCTTCGAACTGCCCAACAGCCCGGAAATGGGACGTGACAACGCCACGCCCGCCTGGGTCCAGCACATCGCCTTCAAGGTCGGATCGATGGACGACCTGCTCGCCGCCAAGGCTCGCGCCGAGTCGCGCGGTCTCGAAGTTCTCGGCCCCATCCATCACGGCGTCTTCAAGTCGATCTACTTCTTCGACCCCAACGGCCATCGCATCGAACTCGCCTGCGATACCGGCACGCCCGAACAGTATGCCGAACTGAAACGCGTCGCCCCCGCCATGATCGAGGAATGGTCGCGCACAAAGAAAGCGCCGCGCCACGCTGCCTGGCTGCACCAGAAGATCGAGGATGAAAGCCAGTGAAACTCTACGGCTACTGGCGGTCGTCAACCAGCTATCGTGTCCGCATCGCGCTCAACCTCAAGGGCGCCGCGTATGAAACCATCCCGGTGAACCTCCTCGCCGGCGAACACCGCTCCCCCGCCTTCCTCGATATCAATCCCGCCGGCGCGCTGCCCGCGCTGGAAATGGATGGCGCGATCTACAGCCAGTCGCTCGCCATCTTCGACGTGCTGGAAGACAGCATCCCCACGCCCTCCCTCTGGCCGTCCGGCCCCACGACCCGCGCCCTTGCGCGCGAACTCACCTACGCCATCGCGACCGAAATCCATGCGCCCAACAACATGCGCAACCTGAAATGGCTGCGCGAAAACCTCGTCGCCAGCGACAGACAGATCGTTGCGTGGCAGACTTTCATCCTGCGCGCCACCCTCGCCCCTATCGAAGCGACCCTCGCCGCGCGCGGTGTTGACGGCCTGCCCTTCGGCGCGCCCGGCGCATTCGAGGCGGTGCTGACGCCCCAGCTCTACAACGCCCGCCGCTTCAACCTCGACCTCACGTCCTATCCCACGCTTGTCCGCATCGACGCCGCCTGCAACCAGTTCGACGCCTTCCAGCGTGCGGCGCCGGAGAACCAGAAGGACGCGCCCCGGCCATGAAACTCGCCACCCTGAAAACAGGCGCCCGCGACGGCCGCCTCGTCATCGTCTCGCGCGACCTCGCCCGCTGCGCCGCGCCCGAAGGCATCGCGCCCACGCTACAGCACGCGCTCGACAACTGGGCCGCCCTCGCCCCGCAACTCGCCGCTTTCGCCGCGAAGGTTGAACAGGGCGGCGTCGCCACCCACCCCTTCAACCAGAATGATTGCGAAAGCCCGCTGCCCCGCGCCTACCAGTGGGCCGACGGCTCCGCCTACATCAACCATGTCGAACTCGTGAGAAAAGCGCGCGGCGCCGAAGTTCCCGCCAGCTTCTACACCGACCCCCTGATGTACCAGGGCGGCTCCGACGGCTTCCTCGCCCCCACCGCTGATATTCCCTTTGTCGACGCCGAATGGGGTTACGACCTCGAAGCCGAGATCGCCGTCATCACCGGCGACGTCCCCATGGGCGTCACCGTCGCGGATGCAGGCAAGCACATCCAACTCATCATGCTCTGCAACGACGTCTCCCTGCGCGGCCTGATCCCCAACGAACTCGCCAAGGGCTTCGGCTTCTTCCAGGGCAAACCCGCCAGCGCCTTCTCGCCCGTCGCCGTCACGCCGGATGAACTTGGCCCCGCCTGGCGGGACGGCCGCCTCCACCTCCCGCTCACAGTCGATCTCAATGACGCCCCCTTCGGCCGCATCGAAGCGGGCGACGAGATGACCTTCTCCTTCCCCCAGCTCATCGCCCATGCCGCCCGCACCCGCAGCCTCGCCGCCGGAACCATCGTCGGCTCCGGCACCGTCTCCAACCGCGGCGCCGATGGCGGCCCGGGCGCGCCGGTCAGCGAGGGCGGACGCGGCTACGCCTGCCTCGCCGAAATCCGCATGATCGAAACCATCCGCGCCGGCCGCCCCTCAACCCCCTTCCTGAAGCCCGGCGACACCATCCGCATCGAAATGCTGGACGGGAACAACGCCTCCATCTTCGGAGCAATCAGACAGAAACTCGCCGCCGCCTGAAGACAACCCTTCACCACACAGGGCCAGCCCATCCCTTGTATCACCCTGATGCGGCGCCCTAGATAAACCCACGAGCCAGGCGCGCACCGCAATTTACATCGCGCGCCGGGAGCGGGGCTGACTGGGACGGTGGAAGACAGATGAGCGACCTCGGCCTGTCAGGGGCGCAAGCGACTGCGCCGTCAACCGGCGAGGCGGCTTCGCCCCTCTTCATCGCCGCACCGTTCTACCGGAACGAAAGACTGGTCGCGCCCTTCATTGACTCACTTCTGAAATGCAGCGCCGAACTCCGCGCGCTGAACGCCCGAATTGTCCTGTTCAACGACTCACCCGGCCACGAACCGCTTGCCGCGGCGCTCGCCGATGCAATCCGCGCCGCCGCTGGCGCCTGCGAGATCACGGTCCGCACCAACACGCAAAATCTCGGCTGGCTGAAGACATGCAACCTCGCCATGGCCGAAGCCGCAGCCGCCGGGGCCGATATAATCCTGCTCAATTCCGACACACGCGTCATGCCCGGCGCCATCAGCGAGATGGTGCGCGTCTCGCGCGCCGATCCGATGATCGGCTTCGTCAACCCGCGTTCCAACAACGCCACGCTGGCCACCTTCCCGCACGGCGAAACATCCACGGAAGCGCCCGGAACACTGTTCGCGCGCTTCCGTGCAGCATCCGCATCATTGCCGGATCTTACCTACGTCCCCACCTCCGTCGGCTTCGCCATGCTGATCCGGAATGTGATCCTGCGCGAGTTCGGCGTTTTCGATGAAGCCTATGGCGGCGGCTACAACGAGGAGAACGACCTCGTCATGCGCGCCTCGCGTTGCGGCTTCCGCGCCGTGCTCGCGAACCACGCCTATATCTGGCACGAGGGCGAGCAATCTCTCGGCGCCGGCAACAACAGCAAACGCCTGAAGGAGGAAGCGAACCGCAAGATCCTGCTGTCGCGCTATCCCGAATACGCCAGGCTCGTCGATGCGTGGTTCCACAGCGCGGAATATGCGGCGGAAGGCTTGCTCTCCACCCTCGTTCCGGATGCAAGCGGCCGCCTCGACATCGCTATCGACCTCTCGCACATCTCCAACTTCCACAACGGCACGACACGCACCGCGGCTCAACTCCTCCACCACCTCAACCGCCTTGAAAGCCGGTTCAACCTGCATGTGCTGTGCGACAAGACCGCATACGAGTTCCACAACCTCGCGCAAACCGGCGTGCCGTGCGCCGATCCGCAAGACCCCAAGCGTTTTGCTGCTGTCTTCCGCATCGGCCAACCCTTCGACTGGGACGCCTTGCGCCGCCTCTCCGCGAAAGGCGCCGTAACCGGCGTTTTCATGCTCGACACCATCGCGCTCGATTGCGGCCACCTCTACGACCCCGGCGTCCCCGATATGTGGCAGCACGTATTCAGCCACAGCGACTTTGTGCTCTACAACAGCGCCTTCACGGCCCGCCAGTTCCAGCGCCGCTTCGCCAGCGCCATCCGCACGCGCAGCCTTGTGTCGCCGCACTCGCTTGATACCGCCGACTATCTTGCCCCGCCGCACCCGCGAAACGACGCCGCCGCCATCAGCGCCGCGATAAACGCCCTGCCGCGTGACTATATCCTCGTCGCCGGCAACCAGTATCCGCACAAGGCCGTCGGCGAGGCCGCCAACCGCATCGCCGCCGCGCTGCCTGATCTGCCGGTCGTGGCTCTCGGCGTCACCAGGGATATTTCGACACGCGACGGGGCAGGCGAAGGCAAGCCGGCGCCGCTGGGCCCGCGCAACCACCGTCTCGACGATCTGCCGAACCTGCATGGCCTGCACGCCGGCGCGCTGCCGGCCGCCGCCATGACAGAGCTTTACCGCCGCGCGCGCGTCATCGTCATGCCATCGCTCTATGAGGGCTTCGGCATTCCCCTGCTCGACGCCCTCGCACTTGAACGCCCCTTCATCGCCCGGAGCCTTCCGCCGCTGATCGAGATCAATGACCGTCTCGGCGGCGATCCGAACGTGCATCTCGTCCACTCGCTCGCGGCGATGATCGAACTGCTGCGCGATCCGCCGCAATGGCGAACGCGGCCAGCCGCCGGGCATCTCGCAAACGACGGCGAACGCGCCGCACGCGATATCATCTCCATGATCGAGCAGGCGCTCGCGGCCCTGTCCTACGACCGGATTCTCACCCGGCTGCGCGTCCTGCACGCGATCACATACGCCCACCTGTCCACCGGCCAGGCCACCAACAACGCCGACTCCGCCGCGCGGCGGTTGGGACAGGGCGTCGAGCGGGTGATGCGTCCGCTTTTCCGTGTCCCGCTCGTCTATCGCACGTTCCAGCTCGCTTTCCGCGCCGCCGGCGCCGCCCGCCGCGCGCTGAGGCGGGGATAGCTACGGCTTCCTTCCCCCACGCATGTGGCGGACATGGATCGCCCCCCGGCCTCCCTCGCCACTTGCCCCTTCCCGCTCCCCATGATCCCCTCACGTCACGCGTCGAGGGAGCATCGCAATGATCGGCTACGTCACCATCGGAACCAGCAATCTCGACAAGGCGCTCGCCTTCTATGACGACCTGCTCTCCGGCCTCGGCGGCAAGCGCGTGATGGAGACCGGCAACGGTTATCTCTACGGCTTCGCCAAGGGCGCCCTTCTCGGCGTGACCAGGCCGTATGACGGACAGGTGCAACATCACGGCAATGGCAACATGGTCGCCCTCACCGCTCCCTCGCGCGATCAGGTGCAGGCGCTGCACGCCCGCGCCATCGCCCTCGGCGGCGCCGATGAGGGCGCGCCCGGCGTGCGTACCGGCAGCTTCTATGGCGCCTATTTCCGCGATCTCGATGGCAACAAGGTCTGCATCTACTGCATGGGCGAGTAGGCCGCGCCGCGCGCTACTTCACGAACAGGCCTTCGCTCAGCCTTTTGATCGAGGATGACTGCGCGTCGTTCGGCGAGCCGCCCGCCTCCGCAATCTCCAGCGCCATCGAGATCAGCTCGCGGCGCTGTTCTTCTTCCAGCGCGCGATCCCACAGCGGCAGGAAGCGGCGGATGATCTCGTTGGTGTCGGCCACCTGCACCGCCGCCCACGCGGCGAACGCCAGCGCGTCGGCGCGATCGCGTTTGTTCATGCGGCACACGCGCTCCAGCAGCGCGTCGATCCGGTCCTCGTCCGACAGGCTCACCGGCCGCTTCATCGCCGAGAGACTGTAGAGCAGCGTCGCCGCCGCCGTGCCCGGATCCTCGACGCCGGCCAGCACCGACGATCCCGCCTTCGATTTGAACCGCGCCCGCGAGATCGCGCCCTTGGCCTTGCCGGCCAGATCGATCGCCGTGGCCGCCGCATCCCGCGCCTGCTGGATGCGCCACCACCAGAAGCCGATGCCCGCGATAACCGCGATGATAATGCCCAGGATGTGCATCCCGCCGTCTCCGCCTGCGCCGTCCCGCCGCCAGCGGAGGCATTCTCGGATGGAACCGCGAAGCGGTCAAACCCGGCGCGCCGGGCGCAGTCTTGGATTCAGGCGCCGGACCAGCCATTCTCCCGCGCAAACCGGGTCACCTGCTACGAAAGCCCCGCCCATGCCGCTACACGCCCAGGTCCTCTGCATCGGCGGCAACGCCCTCTTCGCCCTGATCTTCATGATCGGCGGCGGCACGGCGTGGGGCGAAGGCGACACCGGCCTCGGCGGCTTCCTGTTCGCGCTGATGGCCGCCGCGCTCTACACTGGCTGGGTGTTGCTGAAGTTCAGGAAATACCTCTCGGCCGAAACCTCGCTCCAGCGCGAACTCGAAATCGAACGCCTCTACGAGGAAATCCAGACCCTCCGCGCCAACAACCCCGGCGGCGGCCCCGCGCCAGGAATCTAGCGGATCAGGTTAGATTCGCCCCCACCGTCACGTGTTCCAAAGCACGCGCGCGCCGCCAACGCCCAAACCGGCGCTCCCGGCTCAGACGCGAGACTGACTGGATGAAACCAACACCCTCAGCTCAGCTGAAAGCGCCCTGACGGCGAGCCAGCGAATCGAGCGCGGACCGCGCTTCGGTGTCGCCGCCAGCATTTCCGCCGGCGCGCTCGCCACGCTCTCCGCCACCCTGACGTTCGCCCTCTGGGCGGCGGCGTCCGCGGCGGCGGCCGCGGCTGCGGCCTTCTTCTTCCTGGCCGGAAGCTTCCGCTTCCTGAGGCTCGCGCTCTTCTTTTTCCTCGGTTTCGGCTTCCGCTTCGGCGCCTTCAACAGCCTCGTCGTCACCGCCTTCGCCGGCCTCGCCAGTCCGCGTGGCTTCGTTCGGCGCGTCGCCGTCACGATCGTCCATCGCGTTCAGATGGTTGTTTTCGCCGTTGGCGAGTTGCTGCAAGCGCTGCTCACGCGGCATCGTCGCCGCCATGATACGGAAATAGTGTTCAGCGTGTTGGAGATAACTCTCGTACTTCACCCGGTCGCCCGACGACTGGGCGTCACGCGCATACTGCGAGTACTTCTCGTAAATCTGGGCCGCAGTTCCCCGGATTTTTACGTCCGGCCCATTGCTTTCGAATGGACGATTGCCTGGGTTTCCACCACCCGGCTTACGCCCGCGCCCCCGCTGACGCTTCATATAAACCATCCTGCTCTAGATATCGCCCCTGATGGGCGCAAACCGTTCCGCAATTCGCAGAAACAACCGGACGCTGGCGCAATCACCTTGAGTCGCCTGCTGACCCGTCATCCAGAACGCTAGCCTGTTTAAGGGACGCCGCCAAGCGAATTCATGAGCGGAATCCGGGGGCAAACACACATTATTGCGAATATCACCCGGCTTTCCGGCCGAAAGCGGTACGGATGATCCCCGCCAGATCGGTAAACAGCGTGACCTCGGCAAAACCTTGCCCCTGCATAAGGGATGCGACATCGCGTTCCTGCCCCTGCCCGAACTCCATCCCCAGCCAGCCACCGGGCCGCAGCCTTTCCCGCGCCTCCGCCGGGATGATCCGGTACGGCTCCAGCCCGTCCGCCCCGCCCGTCAGCGCCAGCACCGGATCATGCGCCCGCACCTCGACGGCCAGCCCCGGCAGATCGTCCTCGCGGATATAGGGCGGGTTGGAAACGATCAGGTCGAACCCCTCGCCGCCCGCCGCCCATCCGCCCTCCACGAAGGCCGCGCGCCCGGTCAGCCCCAGCGCCCCGGCGTTCGCCGCCGCCGTCTTCAGCGCGCCCGCCGAGATATCCACGCCCACCCCGCGCGCATCCGGCCGCTCCGCCAGGATCGACAGCAGTATGCATCCCGACCCGGTTCCCAGATCCAGCACGCGTCCGCCCTGCG
This sequence comes from uncultured Rhizobium sp., assembly GCA_964550535.1. Taxonomy (GTDB): domain Bacteria; phylum Pseudomonadota; class Alphaproteobacteria; order Caulobacterales; family Hyphomonadaceae; genus UBA7672. Next base: position 749 of record CAZJZQ010000086.1, on the reverse strand, counting down.
GCAGCCGCTTCAAACCTTCCTCGACCAGCAACTCCGTCTCGGGTCTTGGGTCCAGCACGCCGGGCGTCACGATGAACCGCCGCCCGAAGAAATCGCGCCAGCCGCGAATGCGCGAAACCGGCTCCCCCGCCTCGCGCCGCTTCACCGCATCCTCGAACGCCGTCAGCCCCGCCGCATCCACCGCATCGCCATCGCGCACGATCACATCGACCGGCTCAATCCCCAGCGCATGCGCCAGCAACAACCGCACATCGCGCAGCGCATTCTCCACGCCAGCCGCCGCCAGCCGCGCCGCCGCCTCACGCATCACATCCCGCCATGTGCAGTGCAGGTTCATCGCCGCGTGTTAATCCGCATGCCAACGGCGGTCCAGATGTCAGGGCGAACGGAAAAACGCAGGGTGCATTGAACGCAGTGAAATGCACCGCGCCGCCGCCCGGTGAGCGGCGCCACCCGCGCCAACCGAAGGATAAGTCCGCACGCCCCAAAAATTCTTCGTGAGCAAATTCAATCCCTTCGGCGAAATCCGTGAAACAAAAACGCAGGATAGACCCTCATTTCTCCTACCCCTCCCGCCAGACCCCATACTGGCCTCGCCCTGATGGAGGGAGGTCGCGAGGTGCATCCGCGTCTTTCGGCGTCAGGGCGGTGATTGGTGTTGCGGTCAGAAGGGTGAAGTCCGGCTCGCGCAATGCTGAAGGTGTTGGAAGGCGATTGTCTTAGGTGTTTTAGCAAGTGCTCAACTCACC
>CAZJZQ010000085.1:13378-14045 GCA_964550535.1 uncultured Rhizobium sp. | reverse complement strand
TCTGGTGCGCATTCACGCGCCCCGGTGATTGTTTTCAGGGCTGGCCGGAGCTGGTCTCAGACGAGTTGAGCACTTGCTAAAACGTCAGACACCAATCGCCTTCCAACACCCTCAGCATTGCGCGAGCCGGACTTCACCCTTCTGACCGCAACACCAATCACCGCCCTGACGCCGAAAGACGCGGATGCACCTCGCGACCTCCCTCCATCAGGACGGGGCCAGTATGGGGGCGATTGGTGTCCGCCGGAGAAAAGAGGCTCTATCCTGTGTTTTTGTTTCTCGGATTTCGTGCAGCCGATTGAATTGGTTGGGGAAGAAAATTCGGAGCTTCCGGTTTGTCCTTCGGTTGATCGGGCCGTTGGAGCGTCAGATATGAAGCGTGCTGGCGCCCGCTGACCGGGGCCCGGCCTTCGCGCGGGCGGCTGCGGTTGAGATACTTCCTGAAAGAAGAGATTGGGAGAGAGTCCCTTTTGGGGAGGGCGTTTTCTGGTTGCATCGACAGGGTGGCGGGGAGTGCGTAAGAGCGCGGGGATGCTGGTTCTTGGGATCAATACGTCGGGGAATGCCTGCGAGGCGGCGCTGGTGCGGGATGGCGCGGTGGTGGCTGCGCGGGTGGAGGCGATGGCGCAGGGGCATGATGCGCGGCTGGCTCCGCTGGTGCGTGAGC
>CAZJZQ010000085.1:7035-13368 GCA_964550535.1 uncultured Rhizobium sp. | reverse complement strand
TATCCTGCGATTTTTGTGCGGGGTTTCGGGCGAAGGGGTTGAATTGGTTGGGGAAGAAAAATCTCGCTGTTCAATCTGTCCTTCGGTTGACCGGGTTGCCGGCGGCGGCCTCCACCGGCCTTCGCGCGTTCGCCGCGATGCGGGGGGAGGAGTTAGATCGGTGGAGTAGGCTGCCGCCACGGCATGGGTTGCGCGCGGGGAAGGCTCCTGATGCACTCGCTTCAAACAGAAACGGGAGCGGATGATGAGGCTGACGCGGCGTGGGTTGATGGCCACGGTTTGGGCGACGGGCGTGGCGGCGTGTGCGGCCTCTCCGCAGGTGACGCAATCCGCAGATGCGGCGCTTCCCGATGCAACGGGACTGGCCGATCTGATCCGGCGCGGCGAGATGTCCGCGACCGAGGCGGTGGAAGCGGCCATCAAGCGCGCGGAGGCTGTGCAGGGCCGGATCAACTTCATGGTGTCGGACACGTTCACCGCGGCGCGGTCGAAGGCGCAGACGCCGCTGTCTGGCCGGTTCACGGGCGTGCCGTGGCTGGTGAAGGATCTGAACGACGTGCCGGGCGCCGTGACCCGCCACGGGTCGCGCGCGACGGAGGGCGTGGCGCCGTCGGCCGGCACGGACGATTATGTCGCCGCGGCGCAGGCGACCGGCCTGATCTGCATCGGCAAATCAGCGACGCCGGAACAGGGATATCTTCCCACCACCGAACCGCTGGCCTTCGGGCCGACGCGCAATCCGTGGGATACGAGCCGGTCGCCGGGCGGATCGTCCGGCGGCGCGGCGGCGGCGGTGGCGGCGGGCGTGACGCCGATGGCGCACGCCAATGATGGCGGCGGATCGATCCGCTTCCCCGCTGCGAATTGCGGGCTTGTCGGGCTGAAGCCGTCGCGCGGGCGGCAACTGGGCGGCGGGACGCCGGGTCCGCTGGACATTGCGGTGCAGGGCTGCGTCTCGCGGACGGTGCGCGATACGGCGGCGCTGCTGGACGCCACGGAGCGCAAGGGCGCGGCCGCAATCCTGCCGCCGGTTGGCATGGTGAGCGCGCCGGTGAACCGTCCGCTGAAAGTGGGCGTCATCACCAAGGGCTTTGCCGGCTTCGAGGCCGATGCGGATGTCGCGCCGGTTTTACGCAATGCGGCGCGCACGCTGGAAGGGTTGGGCCATACGGTCAGCGAAACCAGCTGGCCGACGCCCGCGAGCTTCGCCGACGATTTTCTCGCCTACTGGTCGCTCGGCGCCGCCAATGACATTGCGGTCGCAATGGAAGAGTTCAAGCGGCCGGCCACCGCGGAGTGGTTCGAGCCCTTCAGCCTGCGCATGGCGGAGAACGCCAGATTGCTGAGCGAAGCTGATATCAGCGCGGTTACGGGGCGCCTGATTGCAGCGACAGCGGCGTATGACGCCTGGATAAAGGGGTTCGACATCGTGCTGTCGCCGGTGTTTGCGTCCCCGCCCTCCCCGCTCGGCTATCTGCGCGGCGATGTGCCGTTCGATACGCTGCGCGAGCGGTTGTTGCAGCAGGTGGGCTATACGCTGATCCACAATGTGTGCGGGGCGCCGGCGATCAGCCTGCCGCTGGGCTGGACGGCTTCTGGCCTGCCGGTTGGCGTGCAGGCCTGTGGCGCGATGGGATCGGAACGGCTGCTGCTGGAGGCCGCCTATCTGTTCGAACAGGCGGCGCCATGGGCGAACCGCCGCGCGCCGGTGCGGGCGGGCGGCTGACGCCAGGCCGCGATCACTTGTAGGGGTCGTGGAGGGATTTCCAGAGGAAGTCCTGCGGCGGCGGCAGCGCCTCGTTGCCCTTGCCGCGATATGTTCCCTCGGCGTGCCGCCGCGCCGCCCAGTAGAGCGTATCCTTCGCGAGTCCGCGCGTATCCTCCGGCCCGTTCGCGGCTGTCGTGTAAGCTTCGACGAACAGATCGCGATAAGGCTGGGTGCGAACGCGAATGTCGCCGCCTGTCGCCTGACCTTCGGCCCACGCCTTGTCCAGCGCCACAGCCATTGCAACGCTGGTCCAGCTCTTGTTGAGGTTCTCCGGCGTGAACCATGTATCGACCGGCATGGTCCAGCCGCCAGCTGACGCGGCCGCAAACAATGCCTTGGCGAACTTGCCTTCCGCTTCCCGGTCCCACCCGATAGGCGCGTTGCGGCTCTGACTGACCCCGTCGATCGCGCGTGCAGCGGCCAGCATCCGTTCGAGCAGGCCCGGAGCCGATGGATTTCGTTCCGCCATCGCCTGCAGCATCTGGGCCGCGTAAACGCGGATATGCTGGCCCTGCCAGACATCCGCACCGCAGGCGGCCATGGCGCGGTCCAGCACGTTCTGCGCGCCGGGCGCGTCGCCAACCTGCTGCACGAACTGCATGGCTGAACGGGCGTGGCTGGTGGTGTTGCTGTCGCATTGCTGCGCCGGGGCGCCAGATCCGGGGGGCGGGTTCGAGGGCAGCGTCCCGCCCGTGATCCGTTCGGTCTCCAGCGCAACGCGGACAACGGAAGAAATGATATCGAGGTTGGAACCGGCCATGATGGCGATGGTCTTGCCATTGGCGACCGCCGCACGCTGACCCGCGTTGGCGGATCCGGCCTGCCGTTCCGAAGCCAGCAGACTTGAGAGGGCGCCATCAGCGAAACGCGACAGGCGCGCAGTATCGTTCGTCTTCGTCGCCAGCGCGATCCAGCTTCGCGCATCAACAATCATGACATGGGGATCGAGCGCGCACAGGCGGGCGTTGGCCTCCAGCCCCGCGACAATGGCGGAAGGATCGGCGCCCTTGGCCAGCGCATTGGCCTGGGCGTTCAGATCAACCGCCTTCTGGAGTTGCTCCGCCGGGCATTGGGCAAGGGCGGGCGCCGTCCAGATTGCGGCGCACAGCACGATCACCGGAAATTTCATTGGCGCGTATCCCCTCAGGGCGTCGCCGCTGGAGCGGCGGGCGGTTTGTAGTCCGGATCAATCCAGTTGTAGAGGACGTCCATTGGCTTCTTCAGGCCCTTGTTGGCCTCGCCGCGCCACGTCCCCTCGGCATGCATCTTCGCCGCGAAGTGCAGCGATTTGCGCGCCTCGCGTTTCTGGTCGTCCGGAAAAGTGTTGATGCGGGCGTAGGCGTTCGAGATCACCGCGCGGTAAGTGGGATAGGTGTTCACGCCCGCTCCAGCGTCCGCGACGTCCTTCGCGTAGCCCGCATCCAGCGCCGCCGCGATCGACATGTTGGTGAACGGCTTGTTGATGTTGGCCGGGGTGAACCACTGTTCAGCCGGAACACCGCCGCCGGACGATGACAGAACCTTCCATACCGCTTCGTTCAGATTGCGCTGATCGTACGCACTCCAGTCGAGCCCGTCTGATGACCTCACCGCCGAGAAGGCCGCCACGTCCGCGAAAGCGCGTTCAACCAGTTGCTTTGCGTCTGGCCGGCCGGCCGTGCGTTTCAGCATTCCACTAATCGCCTTGGCGCGATGAATATGCGTCGTGGCGCGGTTGTACTCATTGCCGGTGCAATTCGCGATCGTGCGGTCGAGAATGTTCATACCGCCCGGTGAATCCTGCTTGTCCCTGATCCAGAACATCACCTGTTGCGTCGTGCCGGTCTGATAGACGTCGCAATTCAGTTTCTTGTCGCCCGCCTTCGGCGGCGGATTGGACGGCGCCACGCGGCCAGCCAGCGCCTCGGCCGTCAGCAGGGTTTCGATAATGCGCTTTGAAACATCGTAGCTGTCGGTCAGCACAATCGCGACCGAGCCGCCCTTGCCATCGAGAACGGTGCGCGCGCCATTGTCCTTTGGCATGTTCGCCTGCATAGCCTGCAACGCGGCGTAGGCCTCGGATGCATAGGTGAGCGCCTCGGCCGCCGGCAGGTTGGGCCGCGCCGTCATGTTGACGTGGGCCAGGGCCACGATCTTCTGCGCATAAGCATCGGCCGGGCATGCCGCCACATCCGCCTTCAACGCCGCCGAAATCGGAGCCGGTTTCAGGCTGGCGTCATTGAGAGCGAAGAAACGGTTGGCGATTGTCTGGAGTTGGGCCTCCTTGCAATCTTCCGCCAGCGCTGCGGGCGCGGCCAACGCCAGCCCCGCAACTGCCGCCGCCCCGCGCATCCACGCCGCTATCGCCACCCGCGCACCCTCCCCGCAAATCACCTATGAAGATACCCGCGTGACGACTTACGACAACCCGCCGATGTCGTCGGCCCTCGCAGCCACTCCGCTCCAAAACACCCAACCGGGATCGATCTTATCCTCCCTTTTTGGTCAGGATCGCCAGCGTTATTGTTTCTAAGTCGCATCCCAGATTGCGGCGCTCGCACTTGGCGAAGCGGCTGCTCAACGGGCGCCGGCCGCCGGTGCGCGGCGCGAAACCGTAAAAACCGGCGCCGCCAACACGGGTGTGTGACCATCCGGCGGCGATGCCGAGTTGACGGTGTTCAAGCCGCATGCGCCAATCAGGCGACGGGACACCAGATCCCCGCGCACTCGGGTAGGAAACGCCATGGCGAAGGACGCCAGCCTGTCCATGATGGACAAGGCTTTCTATGGCCTCGGACAAATGACGGAGGGGATCAAGAACATCTCCCTCGCCGTCTTTATCATGTTCTATTACAATAACCTTCTCGGCCTCGATCCGGTGCTCGCCGGCGTGTCGATGCTGATCGCGCTGATGATCGACAGCGCCACCGACCCGCTGATCGGGGCGATCTCCGACAGGTGGAAGTCGCGCTGGGGCCGCCGTCATCCGTTCATGTATGCGTCGATCATCCCGCTGATGATCCTGTTCTATCTGCTGTTCGCGCCGCCGCAGGGACTGGGTCAGTGGGGGCTGTTCCTCTGGCTGACCGTGGTGAGCGTTCTGGCGCGCCTCGCCCTCACCTTCTATGTCGTGCCGCATCTCGCCATGGGCGCCGAGCTGTCGCGCGACTATCGCGAGCGCACCGGCATTGTGGCGTGGCGCATGGCGGCGAATGCGGCGGGGTGCATCATCACCTACGCGCTCGCCTTCATGGTGTTCTTCCCCGCGACACAGCGCGATACGGACGCCTATCCTGCGTTCGCGTTCGCCCTTGCGCTGGTGATGGGCGCGGCGATGTTGATCTCCGCGATCGGGACGCACCACCTGATCCCCCATCTGATTCAGCCCGCGCAACCAAAGGCGCGCATGACCACGCTGGCGATCCTGGGCGAGACCTTGCATGCGCTGCGCAACCGGAATTTCCGGTGGTATTTTTCCGGCGCGATGATGATCTACATGATTATCGGCGTGGATACGGCGCTGCTGCTCTATCTCAACTCCTATCTTTGGGAGATTTCCGGACGGCCGCTGACGTGGATCACATGCGGGATGTTCGTGGGCTATCTGCTGGGCGCGCCGTTCACGCGGCTGCTGCACCAGCGGTTCGAGAAGCGGGACGTGCTGATCGTCTCGACTCTGCTGATCGGGTTTTTCCAGACGCTGCCCATCCTGTGCTGGCTGGCGGGATGGATGCCGGCGGAGGGCACGATTGCGCTGGTCACAACGCTGACGGTGATGCGTGTGGTGCAGGGTTTGACGACCGTGCATTCCAGCGTCACGGGCGGCTCGATGCTGGCGGACGTGGCGGACGAATATGAGTTGCAGACCGGGCGGCGCAATGAGGGCGTGTTCTTCGGCGCGCAGCTGATCACCTACAAGGCGACGTCCGGGCTGGGCAAGTTCGCGGCGGGGATCATTCTCAGTCTGATCGCGTGGCCGACATCGGCGGAGATCGCGGTCAGCGGCGTGAGCGAAGGCAAGATCATGTGGCTTGCGCTCACCTATGGGCCGTTCATGTCGGTCTTCGCGGTGTTCGCAGTGCTCTGCTATTCGCGCTATCGCCTGACGGCGGAGGATCACACGCGGATCAAGGATGCGCTGGGCGAACGGCGGCGGGAACAGACGCCCGCGACGGCGACGGCCGTGGCCACAGGCGGCGCGCGGCCCGCAGCGGAGCCGGCGTAACGGCTATCGCTGTCGCGGATTACTTCGCGTGCAGAACCACGGGCATGTGGGTGTAGCCCTTCACGAAGGATGACGGCAGGCGTTCGGGTTCGGCCAGCACGTCGGCGCGGCTGAAGCGCTTGAGGAACTCTTCCCAAAGAATGCCGAGCTGCAATTCCGCCAGACGGTTGCCGACGCAACGGTGAATGCCGAAGCCGAAGGAGAGGTGGCCGCGCACGCGCGGGCGCTGAATCCACAGATCGTTGGGGCGCGTGAATTGCTCCTCGTCGCGGTTGCCGGAGACATACCACATCAGCACCTTGTCGCCCTTGCGGATCGTCTTGCCGTTCAGTTCGTAGTCGCTGAGCGCGCGACGGCGCAT
>CAZJZQ010000085.1:0-7025 GCA_964550535.1 uncultured Rhizobium sp. | reverse complement strand
CGGCGCATATGGGCCAGCGGCGTCTGCCAGCGGATGATTTCCGACACGGCGGATGGGATCAGCGAATGATCCGCCTTCAGGATCTCATACTGGTCCGGCCATTTCGAGAAAGCGTAGAGGCCGCCCGTCATCGAATTGCGCGTGGTGTCGTTGCCGCCGACGATCAGCAGCAGCAGGTTTCCGAGATATTCCTGCGGCGTCATGTTCCGCGTGTGCTCGCCATGCGCGAGCATCGAGACGAGGTCGCCGCGCGGTTCTGCATTGACGCGCTGGTTCCACAGGTTGGTGAAATAGAACAGGCACTCCATCAACTCGGCGCGCCACTGTTCCTCGCCCGAGACGATATCGGGATTGTTGCGGCCGGTGGCGACGTCGGACCAGCGGGTGAGCTTGCGGCGGTCCTCGAACGGAAAGTCGAACAGCGTCGCCAGCATCATGGTGGTGAGTTCGATCGAGACGGTATCGACCCAGTCGAACGGTTCGCCCACTGGCAGGCTATCGAACAGCGCCGCGGTGCGCGAGCGGATCAGACCCTCGAAGGATTTCAGGTTATCGGGGCCGACGATGGACTGCACTGTCTTGCGTTGCAGGTCGTGCTTGGGCGGGTCCATGGCGATGAACATGGGGAGCTGGAAGTCGTCGTCCTGATCGACCACCGTAATGCCGCCTTCGGACGAGAACACGCCATGGGTCGTGTCGACTTCCATGATGTCCTTGTACTTTGTGACCGACCAGTACGGCCCGAACGGACTGTCGGGGCAGTAGTGGACGGGGTCTTCCTTCCGCATCCGGGCGAAACGGTCCCAGTATTTTTCCTGCCGCCAGATTTCCGGGTCGGTGAGGTCGTACGTCGCCAGATCAATTTCGGACGCGGGCGGGACCTGGCCGCCATAGGGCACGCCATTCTCGCGGAAGGACTCCGCCCAGATGCGTGATGTCTGGTCCTGCGGGCTGGCAGTGTCGGCCATGTTCAACTCCCCGGTCAGACTTTGCGGTTGCGCGCTGGATCAGCAGGTAGCAGTTCTAGCAAACGTGAACCCTCGGGGTCAGTCCTGACGCTGCGGCACGACTGGAAAGAAATAATGGCGCATTGTGTCGCGGCGGCGTTTCGCTGATCGACGGGAATGACGCAGCGGCGCCGGGGCCAGCTTTGCGGACGCGGCGGATATGATAGAGGTCGCTGCGCTTCGCCCGGCTGGCCGCCCCAGCGATTTCTGAAACCCGCCCGACTTCAGGAACCCATCTTGTCCGAGCCGCGCCGCGATCTCACCGTGCTGATCCCGTTTCACAACGAGGCCGGCAATATCGCGCCGCTGCTGGCGGAGGCGCGCGCGGCGCTGGCGGGGCTGGATTACGAGATCGTCTGCGTCAACGACGCCTCGACCGACACGACCGGCCAGGAGCTGGCGGAAGCGGCGGCGGCGGAACCTGCCCGTCTCAAAGTGCTGACCCACATCCAGCGGCGCGGAAAATCGGCCGCCCTGTTCACCGGCCTGCGCGATGCGCGGGGCGATTGGGTGCAGTTGCTGGACGGCGACGGGCAGAATGATCCGGCGGATGCGCGGCGGCTGTGGGACACGAAGATTGCGCCCGGCGCGCCCGCCCTTCTGGGCATGATCTGCGGGCGGCGGACGAGCCGGAATGACAGCCGGTTCAAATGGCTGCAATCGCGCGTGGCCAACGGGGTGCGGCGGTTCTTCCTGCACGATGATTCGACCGACACGGGATGCGGTTTCAAGCTGATTCGCCGCCGCGCCTTTCAGGACCTGCCTTATTTTGCATCAATGCACAGGTTCCTGCCCGCCCTGGTGAAACGCGCCGGGTGGGAGGTGCGCGAGGAGACGGTGGCGGACCGCCAGCGCCTGCACGGCCAGTCCAAATATGGCTTCCTTGGCCGTCTGGGCGCGGGGATCGCCGATCTGACGGGCATGATCTGGCTGGTGCGCAGGGGCGGATACGGGATCGCCGCCGAATGGAACGATCCGCGCGCCGCCCGGACAGCCAAAGATACGAGACAGAAAACCGGCGTTTGAACGCGTGCAGACGTCCGCGAAGCCGTCAGGCCGCGCTTCGGTTCACGGACGTGCAAAATCCCGGCTGCGGGCGTGGGTTACTGTTGCTCTTGCGGGCCGAATTGGATCAACTCCCGTCCGGGTCGTATCGTCAAATGCCGGTCCGGGAACGGGCGCACCACATGCGCCCGGTCAAGTTGAGTTAGTGGAAGACGGGTTGTGAACAAGCAGCGGCGCAAAGCCAGGCCACGCAAGACCCGTCCGCCGCGCAAGGTGCGCGAGCGCAGGACGCTGATCGAAGCGTGCGCGCGGCTGGACCGCTCGGCGGTGCTGTTGCTGATCTTCCTTTACTGCGTGCTGCACTGGGGCATCCGGGTTCTGCTTGGCGGGAATTTCACGTCCGGCGAAGCGACGCAGCTGTTGATGTCGCAGTCGCTGCAACTGGGATATGACGCGCGCGAGGCGCCGCTGCTGGCCTGGCTGTACGCTGCGGCCGATCTGTGGCCGGGGCTGAGCGCGCCGGTGGTGTACGCGATCAAGTATGCGCTGCTTTGGGTGGCGCTGGTTTTCTACTATCTCGCGGCGCGCAATGTTCTGGTGAAACCGGCGGTGTCGGCCGGAGCGCTGGCGGCGTGGGCGTTGACCTGGCTGGCGGGGTGGAGCCTGCATCAGGACCTGTTGGCGTCCGTGGCGCTGATGGCGGTGCTGTCGCTGGCGCTGCATGCGCTGACCCGCATTCTGGCGTGGCGTCGCAACCGGGACTGGATCTATTTCGGCGCCGCGTGCGGGCTGGGCCTGCTGACGCACCATCTGTTCGTTGTGTTCCCCGTGGCGATGATCGCGGCCATCGTGATGTCGGCCTTTTTCCGCGAAGTGATGCGGCCGGCGCGGCTGATCATGGCGGGCGTGGTGGCCGCGGCGATCTATGCGCCCTATGCGTGGTGGCTGTTCACCCATGGCGACAGCATTGCGCGGTCCGCACAGGAGTTCGCCGAAACGTGGGAGACGGACCCGGACTGGCTGCTGCGCGTGCGCGACGGGGCGGTGTCGCTGGGCCGGTCGCTGGTGGAGTTCACGCTGCCGCTGTCGCTGTTCTGGGCGATGCTGTTCTGGCCGCTGTGGCTGCCCATCCTGTACCCCGTCTTCGCCCGGCGTTCGACCGACGAGGAGCCGCACGAGGAAGCGCAACGCAAGCTGCTGGCGCGGGCCATGATGATCGGGGCGGCGCTCTATCTGACTGGCGTGATCATCGGGGTGGCGGATTTCCGCAGCCAGTGGATGTTGCCGGTCCTCTACACCGCGCCGATCTGGATGTTCATGCATGTGAAGCGCGCGGGCGAGTTTCCGGTGGGCATCCGCGCCTTCGCCGCCATGGCCATCCTGTTCGTCGTCGCGGCGGCGGGCGGCCGCGTGGCGATGTGGCATTTGCAGATCAATCTCTGCACTGACGGCGAAACCTGCCGCGCCTATACGCCTGTGCGTGCGTGGGCGGACGAGTTGGCCAAGGCCGGCTTCAATGGCGGGACGATTGTGGGGGCGGACGAGCACCTCACGGGCAATCTGCGCGCGGCCTTCCCGCGGGCGCGCGTGATGGATGCGGCGCTGGCGCCGTCATCCTTCCCTGCCGCGTCCACCTATGGCGCGTGCCTGGCGGTGTGGCGCGACTATACGGTGATGCCGGACGCGCTGGCCGATTATCTGGAGAACGATCTGCGCGCGCCGCCGCGTGACCGGGGCCCGGAGGGCGCGATCCGGCGCAACCTGCTGCTGTCGGACGGCAAGGCCGCGACGCTGTATTTTCAGTTCGTGCCGCCATCGGGCGCCTGCCGCTGAAGCGCGTCAGGCAGGTAGGCTTCCTCGGGATTGGCGCGCAGGACGCGTGCGGCCATGTCGGTTTCGGGGAAGTTCTCGTTCGTGAACGCCAGCAGGAAAGCGTGCCCCTGCGGCGGCTTCACTTCGATGAGGTCGCCGGCGCCGTAATTGGGCGCGCCTGATACGACGCCGAGTTCACGGCCATCGATATGCACGACACGGCAGCCGACGAGATCGGCGACATAGACTTCGTCCGCATCGCCGATCTCCGGCAGGGCGCCGCGCGGGACGTGGAGCAGCGTTCCCTTCAGTTCTTCCCAATGTTCGCGCTGAACGTGATCTCTGGGCGTGACGCCGAAGCCTTCATTGAGCGGACGGACCTTTTGCGGGGTGATCACCACCTTGCCGTCCGCATCCATCAGCGGGCCATAGGTGAAGCAGGCTTCAGGATCTTCGGTGAAGGAGCGCACGCGCGCCTCGCCCTTCACGCCAAAAGCTCCGGCGATCTGGGCGACGACGATGAGTTTTTCTGCGTCGCTCATGCGAACCACCCGCCATGGCGCAGGGAGGCCGCTCCCCCTTGTGGCAGAGCGATCGCGTATGAACCGCAGTCCTCATTCCGGCGAACGCCGGGATGAGCGGAACTGAAGCTTATGCCCATATGCGATTGCCGGGCCCACAGGGCGAAGGGGAATCTCCGCGCCGCTTGTATGATCTGGTTCTCGCACACGCGAGCGAAGCCCGCCGCATCCATCTGGCTGACCGCAGGCATGCACGCGGCGTTGAGGGCGAGGATAAAATCCCCGTCCCCCTTCGCCGCGTCGCGCACGGTCACGCTCAAGAGATTACTCGGCGGCCGGTTCTTCAGCCGGAGCATTCGCGGCTTCAGCAGCAGCGGCGGCTTTCTCTTCACGCTCTTTGGCGCGTTCCTTGGCCTTCTCGCCCGGCACGGCTTTCTCCGGGTTATTGCCGTGTTCCCACTTCACCAGACCGGCGGCGGCGAGGAAACGGGCGACGCGGTCCGTCGGCGTGGCGCCTTTGACGAGCCAGGTCTTGATCTTCTCGACGTCGAGAACGATGCGCTTCTCGTCGTCCTTCTTGAGCAGCGGGTTGTAGGAGCCGACGCGGTCGATGAACTTGCCATCGCGGGGCGAGCGCGAGTCGGCGATCACGATGCGATAGTACGGACGGCGCTTGGAGCCGCCGCGCGCGAGACGGATTTTCAGGGACATTGGTAGAGCCTTTCAGTTTAACGATAATGAGATTGCAAGGTTGGTAAAACTAGTAAGCCGGGCAGCCCGGCCCTTCGCGCTCCGCCACAAAAGGCGCCGGCACTGGCGCGGGTGGAGGCCGTGCGAATTTTCGTGGCGGGTTCAGGCACTGACGGCCACCCTTAATGTTGAAGATTGAAGTTTGAACCAGATTGCTTCGTGGGCGCGCATCACCCTCGCCCCGCGATGGGTAGCGGGTCTGGGAAATTGCAAGCTGCGCCGAATGCACATACGCCTTCTCGGCAAGATCCAGCCAAGACTGTGGCGCTGGAACTTTTGCGTTGTCGACCACGCAACGCGTCTCTGCTCTGACTGGCGCACCATCATCATCGAGATCGAACATCGTCGTGCAGGAACCCGCTATCGCAGCGCTTGCCATTGCGGCCGGAAATACAGGCGCACAGCGGTATATGCGGCCCGCTTCAGTCAGGTCGCGGATTGTTTCAGGAGTAACCGCAGCACAAGTGTTGGCGGTATTGATCTGCTCGTTTACCGAGGTCAAAGACGGAGCGGGCAGCGACAGAACTTCGGACGGTGACGGTTGGGTTGCGCAACCAGCAGCGACGACCATCATCCCGATTATCACGGCGAGGCGCATCACCCCTTCCCCTGAAGTTTTTCATGGTGGCGGATCACTTCCGTCACGATGAAGGCGAGGAATTTTTCGGCGAAGTCGGGGTCGAGGTCGGACTCGTTCGCCAGACGGCGCAGGCGTTCGATCTGTTGCGCTTCACGCGCCTTGTCGGCGGGCGGCAGAGCGTGTTTCGCCTTCAACTCGCCCACGGCCTGCGTGCAGCGGAAGCGTTCGGCGAGAATGTGCACCAGCGCCGCATCGAAATTGTCAATCGAGGCGCGCAGGCGGGCGAGTTCGGTGGCGGGGTCAGCCATTGCGATCCGCCTTCATTTTTGTCTGGCGCCAGCCGAGTATGCCGATCAACAGCATGCCTGCACCGGCCATAAGCATTCCGGCGGCGAGCATCCACTCGAATATAACACTGGCCTCATCCGGCGCGGACGAAAGCGCTCGCCATGCCCAGTGGATCGATCCGAGCAACTGGACCATGCCCGCCGCAATCAGGATCGTGCAAACACTCCGGTTCATTTCTTCTTGTCTCCCCCCGAAGAACCGCCAAGTCCGGGAAGACCGCCGCCGCCGAGGCCCGGAAGACCGCCCATACCGCCAGCGCCGCCAAGCCCCTGAAGCTGTTTCAGCGCGGCCTGATTGACTTGCGGGCCGCCGCCGGGACCGCCGCCGCCCATCATGCCGCCCATGGCGTTGGCGAGGCCCTTCATGCCGCCCTTGCCGAGCTTCTTCATCATGTCGGCCATGCCGCGGTGCATCTTGAGCACCTTGTTGACCTCAGCGACGTCGACGCCGGCGCCCGAGGCGATGCGGCGCTTGCGCGAGGCTTGCAGGAGATCGGGCTTGGCGCGCTCCTTCGGCGTCATCGACTGGATGATGGCGATCTGACGGTTGATGACCTTGTCGTCCATATTGGCGTTGGCCATCGCCTGCTTCGCCTTCTGGGCGCCGGGCATCATGCCCATCACGCCGCCGAGGCCGCCCATGCGTTGCAGCTGTTTCAGCTGGCCGGCGAGGTCTTCCAGGTCGAACTGACCCTTCGCCATCTTCTTGGCGACCTTCTCGGCCTCCGCCATATCCATTTCGGACTTGGCTTTCTCGACCAGCGAGACGATGTCGCCCTGGCCGAGGATGCGGCCCGCCACGCGGCGCGCATCGAACACGTCGAGGCCATCGAGCTTCTCGCCGACGCCGAGGAAGCGGATCGGCAGGCCGGTGACAGCGCGCATCGAGAGCGCCGCGCCGCCGCGGCCGTCGCCGTCCATCCGCGTCAGCACCAGACCCGTTAGCGGCAGGCGTTCGTGGAAGCGTTTCGCTGTTTCGACCGCGTCCTGGCCGGTGAGCGCG
>CAZJZQ010000084.1:0-14153 GCA_964550535.1 uncultured Rhizobium sp. | reverse complement strand
CCTTGGTGTGCGAGGCGGCGTCCAATTCCATCACATCGGGATGCGTTCCCGCCATGATCGAGGCGCAATGTACGCCGGGCGGATCAAGCTTGATGGAAGGGGCGTTCAGTTCATCAGTCTTGTAGTTCAGGGCGCGGGCCAGCAGGCGCGCCGTCGTCGTCTTGCCCACGCCGCGCACCCCGGTCAGCATGAAGGCATGCGCGATGCGTCCGGTGCGGAACGCGTTGGTCAGCGTGCGCACCATTGCTTCCTGGCCGGCCAGGTCCTCGAACCGGGTGGGACGGTATTTCCGCGCCAGCACCTGATAGGCGCCATCAGCTTGCGCGGGCGAATCGTCGCCAAACATCGACGCCGTGCGGTCATCGCGCTCGGGCGTTTCGTCGTCTGGCGGGTTCGGAGGTTTCTTCGAAGCCATGGCCTGTTATGGCCCACCGGAGGGATCGCCGCAAACCCGGGCGCGCCCTGCGGCTGGCAATTTGACGCCAGCGGAGGCCATGGGCTGTGGAAATCCGAAGGCGCAGACTGGCGACGACCCGAACGAAACTCGTTACGGCTGCTACCTTCCGGTCCTGACCGGGTTGGCGAGCGGCTCGCCCGCCGCCAGCCTGCAAGCGGTATATGATGCGGTGGGGCCAATCTGGCAAGCTTGGCGACCACACAACGAAAAATCCCGCAGATTCGTGGTTTTGTAGGCTTGCGGGATGATCTAGATTCCTGACCACGGTTCGCGCGGCGTACGCGGCCAAGGGCGGGACGGTCATGAAACACGATATTTTCATCAGCTACCGGCGGTCGGACCGCGAACTCGTAGCCAACGTCGTCCGGCGGCTGGAACAGTGCGGCGTCGGGGTCTGGTACGATGTCGAGATCGAAGGGGGCGCGGACTGGCGCGAGACCATCGTGGAGGCGCTCACCGAAGCCGACATGCTGGTCATCTTCTTTTCGGAAGACTGCAACAATTCGCGCCAGCTCAAGAAGGAACTGGCCATCGCGGACAGTCTGGGCAAGCCGGTAGTGCCGATCCTGATCGAGAACACCCAGCCGCGCGGCGCCTATCTCTACGAACTCGCCGACCGCAACTGGATCCAGGCCTTCCCCGATCCGATGTCCAAGGTCGAGGAACTCGTCGAACACCTGACCATGCTGGCCCGCAATACGCCCGGCGGTCTGGCGGGAACGCGGGCGCCTGCCGCCCAGCCCGCGCCCGCGGCAGAGTCCGCAACTGTCGAAGCTGAAGCAGCAACTCCAGCCGCCGCGGACGAGATCGCAACGGAAAACGAAACGCCGCTTCTCAAGCGCGCGGCGACATCCCACGTGACCGACGCCTATGTCGGCAAGGTCAGCCAGCGCGGCAAGAAGAAGCCCGCGCCGGCCAACAACATCCTGCCCTTCCGCTGGATTGATCTCGTCTTCCTTCTGCCGGGGCTCGCCGCGCTGGCGTGGTTCCTCAATTTCGGACTCGACGAAACCGGCACAATCGACGCGCTCGATATCGCGGGCACGGCGCAAATCATGATTGCGGGGGTCGCCTTCTACGGCGCGCTGGTTTTCCCCTTCCGGTATTACCTGCGCCAGCTGCCGCCGCTGCGGGCGCTGGGCAGCTACCTTGTTTCCAGCGCCATTCTGTATGCCGTTTTCATGGGCCTTTTCATGATCGTCCGGCTCACCACGAATGTCTTCGACTTTGACAATCCCCAGGAGATCGCCGTTGTGTTCGGCCTGATCTGGATCGGCTTCACCGTACTGGCTTTCATCATCTACGGCATTCTCAGCGCCCAGCGCGCGCTGCGGATGTTCCATCGTAACATCAAGAAGATCTGAGGCGGCGCGTTGAGCACGGGCACCGATATTCCGCTCGCGCTCGCGACGCTGGACCGTGCGGGCCACCGGCGGAAGGATGAGGCGTGGCTGAAGGCTGCGTTCGCTTCGGACGACGCGCGCGTGATGCTTATGCAGAACGGGATGCCGCTGGTTGAAGGAGCGGCGCCCGCGTCTGGCGGTGGATCGGTGGGCACGCATTTCGGCGGATCGCGCCCGCTGCTGTGGCTCGGGCCGCAGGCTGCGATGCTGTCGGACAAGGCGCGGCGGCTGTTTCTGGGGATGACGGCGAAAGGCTCGCCTGTGTTTGCGCTGGACCTGCCGCAAAGTTTCAGCCTCGCCTCTTCCCCCATCGCGGGGCTCGGGGTGTTCGAGGATTTCCGCGCTGCTGCTTCCGCCATGGACAACGCGGAAGCCAGTCCCGCCGCGACGGCCCGGTCGATATTTGAATGGCACCGGCGCAACGGTTTCTGCGCCAACTGCGGAACCGCCACCGTCATCGTGGAGGCGGGATGGAAGCGGGTCTGCGAAGACTGCGACGCCGAACATTTTCCCCGCGTCGATCCCGTCGCGATCATGCTGGCCGTGCGTGGTGATAACTGCCTGCTGGGACGGCAAGGCGGCTGGCGGCCAGGGTTCTGGTCATGTCTCGCAGGCTTTGTTGAACCGGGCGAGACCATCGAACAAGCAGCGGCCCGCGAGCTGGAGGAAGAAGCCGGCATCCGTGCAGACGCCGCCAGCGCGCGTTATCTTTTCGGCCAGCCCTGGCCCTACGCCCACTCGCTGATGACCGGCCTGATTCTCGAAGCGGCCAGCGAGGAGATCACGGTCGACACGAACGAGTTGGAGACCGCGCGCTGGTTCACCCGCGATGAAACCACAGCGATGATGGACGGACGGCATCCCGAATTTTTCGCGCCGCCGAAACTGGCCATCGCCCATCATGTCATCCGCGCGTGGCTCGACGGACGCTGATTCCCGGACACCCGAAGCCCTGAACGGACGACGCCCCCGCATCGCTGCGAGGGCGTCTTGGCGCAAAACACCCGTTGCCGGGTAGGGTAAACGCTCAAACGGAATTGTCTGAACGGATAGTCTGTTAGTTCGATAGTCCCGTAGCAACCCGTATCCCCGCAGACACGGGTTGCTCCGATCCGTGTAACTAGAATTTGCGAACGTAGGACAGCGAATAAGCGTCGATGTCGCCGCCAACTTCGTGACGGGTCCAATCGAGGCGAATGCCGTCATTCTGCGTCAGGAAGTATTGGCCGCCGACGCCGTAAGCAAAGCCGTCATCATCACCGCCCGGGCTGGTGTCGACGCGCGAGGCGCCGGCGCGGGCGAAAAGTTCAGCATTCGAGCTGACCGGCAGTTTGCCGACCGCGAAGATACCGATTTCGTTGTCGAGTTCGACGCCGCCATCGTCATCGACGCCGAACGTGGCTTCGCCTTCAACAGCGAAATGCTGGCCGAAGCCGACACCGACGCGGCCGGTGATTCCGCCGAGCTCAACGGCGCCCGCATCGAAATGCGAGTAGCCGCCATTGATATAAACGTTGGCTTGTTGGGCCGCGGCGGACATCACGGCCGGCGCAGCGATAACGGCAGCCGCCGTCATGAGGGCAATCTTCAGTTTCATGGGGAGTTCTCCGAACTGACGATCCATCGCGGTTGAACCGGCGGACCGTTCTTGGTTGCTCACGTATCTGACATCCGGCCGGAGCCTTCCGTCCTTCTTTGTCGCCACCCAGCTGGGTAGCATATGAGCGCCAAACAGCTGGAAGACAAACCCGGTTCCCCATCACACCGGGATTAAACAAACTCAGGTGGCCGCAAGGCAACACTTGAAGAAAGTGGTTTGCGATCCCACGAATACTTGTGGCGACAACATGGCGATCGCACGGCCAATCTAGGCAGCCGGTTCCCCGCATTAATCAAATACTTTTTGTAACCTGACCGCGTCTGCGATCAGGCTCAAAACGCCGCGCGGAACGGATGGCGAAAGCGAGGACACGGCATGAGACCCTGCCAGCATGGCCAGAAGGTGGCGGAGCCGCGGAAGGCCGGTCCGCGCGTCGAACCTCAGCCGTAAACGGCAGCCTGCCGACGATACGGATGCGCCTTGAACACGCCGAGATGCTTCACCTCGCTGGAGAAGAAGCTCAGCTCGTCGAGCGCCCTCTGCAACGCCGCCTCGTCCGGATGGCCTTCGACTTCGGCGTAGAACTGCGTCGCCGAGAAGGAGCCGCCGACCTGATAGCTCTCCAGCTTGGTCATGTTCACGCCATTGGTCGCGAAGCCGCCCATCGCCTTGTAGAGCGCGGAGGGAACGTTGCGGACGCGGAAAACAAAAGCGGTCACCCAGTCGCCCTCGCCTCTTTCCGGGTGATGATGCTCCCGGCTCATGATGACGAAGCGGGTGGTGTTGTGGGCCGCGTCCTCGATGTTTTCGGCCAGCACGTCGAGGCCATAGACCTCCGCCGCAAGACGCGGCGCGATGGCGGCCTGGGTGGGATCGCCCAGTTCCTTGACCTCCCGGGCCGCGCCCGCCGTATCGGCGGTGGTGCGGGCGGTGATGCCCCGGCTGCGCAGGAATTTCCGGCACTGGCCCAGCCCCATGATGTGGCTGTGGGCGGCGGTGACGCCCTCCAGGGTCGCGCCCTTGATTCCCATCAGCTGGAACCGGATCGGCATGAAATGCTCGGCCACGATCTGCAACGGCGAGGTGGGCAACAGGTGGTGGATGTCGGCCACCCGGCCCGCGATGGAGTTTTCCACCGGGATCATGGCCAGTTCGGCCTCGCCAGCGGCGGCGGCCTGGAAGACGTCCTCGAAGGTGGAGCAGGGCAGCGGTTCGAGCCCCGGATAGGTGTCCCGGCAGGCGATGTGCGAGTTCGCGCCCAGCTCTCCCTGAAAGGCGATGCGGCCGGCCATTTTCCGCCTCCTTGGCTGAGATTTCCGGCTCCGGCGGGGGTGCGACGATGCGTCGTTTCGCCCGCCGGTGATCGGGTTGCGGGGCGTGGCCTACCATGCCAGAAAGCGCCCGCAAGAGCGCATGGCGCGAATCGTGATCTGGAGCGGCAATTTCCCGCGCCCAGTCAGGTTCTTAGCCGGGCCGTGCGCACGGGGATAAGGACCAGGAAGGTTCAGGGCATGAGCGACCTCACCGTCAACAAGATCGCCTTCTGCGTTTTGGGAACGGGGCTGCTGCTGATCGGCGTGAATGAGGCGTCGCACGCCTTCTTTCACACCGCGCACCACGAGAGCGAAGGCTACAAGATCGACGTGCCGGAAGTGGCCGCCGGCGGCGGCGCGGTCGAAGTCGAGGGCCCGCGCGACTACAACCTGCTGATCTCCGCCGCGAGCGTTGAGGCCGGTCAGGCTGTGGCCGTGAAATGCCTCCAGTGCCACACCTTTGATCCGGGCGGCGCCGCGCTGCAGGGCCCGCCGCTGTACGATATCGTCGGCCACGACATCGCGGCCAACGCCTCGTTCAAATACTCCGAGAGCATGGCCGGACAGGACGGCGCCTGGACCTACGAGAAGATCGACCACTTCCTTGAGAACCCAAAGAAGGCCGTTCCGGGCACCGCCATGAATTTCGTCGGCCTGCGCAAGCAGCAGGACCGTTCGGATCTGATGGCCTATCTGCGCACACTGACCGCTGGCGAACCGCTGGCCCTGCCCGAGCCGCTGCCGGCTGTGGCTGAAGCGCCTCCGGCTGAAGACGCTCCGGTTGATCCGGCTGCGGCTCCCGCTGACGGCGAAGCTCCCACGGCGGCTCCGGGCGTCGATCCGGCGGCCCCGGTTCCGGCGACCCCGCCGGCTGAAGCTGCGCCGGCTCCCGCCCAGCCCTGATCCATAGCGCGCGAGCCCGCCAGAGGCTCGCTTTCGCAGGCGAATTCCGTCTAGTGTTCGTCCGGTCGCCGCCGGGGGAGCATTCATGCGCACGTCTCACTCATTGAAAGTCTGGACCGCTGGTTTCGCCGCCGTGACGCTCGCCGCGTGCGGCGAACAGTCCGGCGCGTTGAAGCCGCTGAAGATCACGGCTGAACAGGCCGAAGCGGATATCGAAGCGCTGCGCACCGAAGTCTTCACCATAAAGGCGGACGGCCCCGCCGATGTCGCGTCCATCGCCGCCGCCCTGCCCGGCGGCCTTTCCGCGACTTGGGATGCGCTGGAGTTTGATGCGGCGAGCGGCGCGACCGTGCTGCGCGCCGTGCGGCTTTCTCACGCGAGCGCGCCGGGACTTGAAGTCGTGATCGACGAAGCGAAGGCGTGGGGGCTTGATGCGCCGTTCGCGGTTGCGCGCCTGAACGGAGAACGTTTGACGGAAACCGCGCCACTGGCGCGCAGGCTCGACCTCACAGGCGTGAAGCTGGTTGGATTGGAGAGCTTCTTTGGCGAAGCGATGAATGCCTACATGGGCGCGGCCGAGGGTTTTGCGACCGAAGCGGTCGGCGGAATGACAGGCCGTGAGGTCGCTGATGAGATAGCGGCAGATTTCGAAGCGATTGAAACGACGATCGAAAGCTACAACTACTCGATTGGACGGATCGTGGTCGATGACGTGGTGCTGCGCCCCTTCGAGTTGACTCTTGCAGCTTTTCCTCCCGACAGCGAATGGGGCGAATTCATGCCGCTGCTCCAGACAAGCGCGGCCGTCTATCGGAGCTTTGCGGCGGATACTCACGCGCTCTTTGACATCACCGTCGACACGCAGATGTCCCAGTACAGCCACCCATCGAGCTCGAGTTCCACCGTCGCCGTTCAAGGCGCCCGCGGCTGGAGAGGCGGCGACACCGACATTGCCATCGTAAAAGGCATGTCGATGCAGATGAGCATGGTCTTGCCCGCCTCGCGGTCGTTTGCAGTCGAACCCGAAGGTACCACCACAGGTATCGAAGAGCCTGCTCAGACAACGATGATCCCGATTCCGATGACCGGGTCCGTTGACCGCTTTACCCACGAACGCCTTCACCTGGACAAACTGCTTGGATACCTGGCGCGTGGAGAAATGCCGTCGCGCACCGATACCGATCTGCTGGGCATTGGCGTCATACGCATGAACAGCATGCATATTTCGGTGAACGACGCGCCCGAATATTCCATTGGCGAGTTCGTTATGGAGGCTGAAGAATTTCATTGGTTCATTCCGACACGTATCCGCTTCGCCTACAGCGACCTGATTTATGATGTCGGCGCGATGATGAGGTTCGCCCAATCGACTGACCCATCCTTCGCTGAGAGCCCAGACATGGCGATGCTTCCGGCTGTTATGACGGCGATGCAGAAACACGGTCTGGACAAGCCAAGCCTCGACTTCGACATGACCGCAGCCTGGAATCCTAAATCCGGCGCCACGACACTGAACATCGCAGGCGCCATGGACGGCTTCTTCAGCGGCGACATGAAGATGGCTGGCACATTTCCGGACTTCAAATCGGTGTCGGACAAGATTCCGGATAACGCGACAGACGAAGCCTTCGATGCAGCCGGTAAGGTCTTCGGGGAGGTTTCCAACTTCAAGAATTTCGAGTGGACCGTCGTGGATGATGGCGGACTTTCGAAGAGTTTCGCCTTTGCCGCCGACATTATCGCGGCGGCCCCGCCGGAAGATCAGGCTGTCGCCATGGTCAGGAACGCCGGGCCGGATGGGCTGCGCGGCATGATGGTCAATGGCATCATGTTGCTGGGCTCCCAGTCGGCTACCGCCGGTGTGCCGCAGATGGACCCGGTCGTGAAAGCTTTCGCCGCCTTCATCCAGCATGGCGGGACGTTCTCGATCAAATCGTCGCCGCGGGCGCCGCTGAACGGCGAAGCTTTCGCGACGGCTGAAACGCCGGGCGAAGTTTTTGACAAGCTGGCGATTACGGCGACGCATACGCCGCCGAAGAAATAGTTCCCTCGCCCTGCTTCCCGTTCGATGGCACACCCGCGCGATGGACGTTGTCACCCGTTTCGCGCCGAGCCCTACGGGCCGCCTGCATCTGGGCCACGCGTTTTCCGCGCTGTCCGCATTCGCGGCGGCGCGGGAAAGCGGGGGGCGCTTTCTGCTGCGTATCGAGGACATTGATTTCACCCGCTGCCGCCCCGAATTCGAGGATGGCGTTTATGAAGACCTCGGCTGGCTGGGGCTGGAGTGGGAGACGCCGGTTCGGCGGCAATCGGATCACTTTGCCGGCTACGAATCAGCGCTCGGCCGTCTGCGGGAACTGGGCGTGGTCTATCGTTGCTTCCTGACCCGCCGCGAAGTTGCGGAGGCCAGCGCGAGCGCGCCGCATGGCCCGGGCGGCGACGCCGTCTATCGCGGACCCGCTCAACCGATGAGCGCGGATGAGGAAGCTTCGCGCATTGCGGCGGGGCAGTCGTTCGCATGGCGGCTGTCGATGAGATATTCACAAGACCTGCTAGGCGAAGAATTCGCGCGGCTCGTTTTTGAGGAGCGCGGAGCAGGATCGAATGGCGAACATGGGCCAATTCATGCACAGCCTGAGCGCGCCGGCGACGTGATACTCGCGCGGAAGGATGCGCCTGTGAGTTATCACCTCGCCGCTGTCGACGACGATGCGCGGCAGGGCGTGACGCTGATCGTGCGCGGCGAAGACCTGTTCGAGTCGACGCATGTGCACGTGCTGTTGCAGCGTCTGCTGGGGCATCCGCATCCCGTTTACCGGCACCACCGGCTGCTTGTTGGACCCGACGGCAAACGGTACGCGAAGCGCAACCAGCCGGTGACGCTGAAAGCTCTGCGCGAGGGCGGCGCCAGCCCGGCGGGCATTCGCCGCATGATCGGGTTCGCCGCGTGACACAGACCGCCGCCATTCCTCGTCTCGTAGCCGGCCCGCTGATGCTGCTGGCGGGCGCCGTGGCGATCGGGTTCGCGCCGATCGGGCTGCGTCTGTCGGAGTTCGGACCGCAGGCGACGGCGTTCTGGCGGTTCGCCTTCGCCCTGCCCCTGCTGGCCGTGCTGATCTTCGCGACGGGCGGGCGAATCAGGGCGCCCGGACCGCTGAGCCTGCTGGCCGGATTGTTCTTCGGGCTGGATATCGCCTTCTGGCACGCCGCGCTGGTGGAGACATCGGTGGCGAATGCAACCTTCCTCGTGAACCTCGGCAACGCATCGGTCGGGCTGATTGCGTGGATCGTTCTGAAAGAGCGGCCGGCGCGGTTGTGGCCCGTGGCGATCGCCGTGGCTCTGTTCGGCGCGCTGATGCTGTCGCGCGGCGCCGATCCCGGCGGGCCGGGCGCGATGGGCGGCGACCTGCTGGCGCTGGTCGCGGCCGCGATGGTGGCGATGTACCTGTTCTTCGCGAAGCTGGCGCGGCGCACGGAGACGGCGCTGAACGTTCTCTTCTGGGCGACGGCGATTGAAATCGTTGTCGCGGCATGTGCTACGGGCGTGTCCGGCGAGAGTCTTCTCCCGCCCGATCCGGCCTGGCTTCTCGCGCCGCTGTTTCTGGCCGTTGTCGCACATGTGATCGGACAGGGACTCATCATTGCCGGCGTGGGCCGGACGCCCGCGTCGATCGCGGGGCTTGTGCTGCTGGTGCAGCCTGTGACAGGCGCTCTGATTGCGTGGCCGCTGTTCGGGGAGACTCTGACCCAACTGCAAATGGCGGGCGCTGCTCTCGTACTTGTGGGCGTCTGGCTGGCCGGCCGGCGTTGACCGGAGTCGAGCCGGCGGCTACCTCGTTTGCTTCCGTACACGTAAGACGAGTGGGCCAGCGTATCTTGATTGAGACATCTTCTTCCGGCGCGAACCTCGCGGACGATTCTGCGATCAGGCTTTCTCCCTTGTCTCCCGAAGCCTGCATCCTGCGCCATGTGACCCGCGCCTCGCGGGCTGTCGTGGCGGCGTATGATCCGGCGCTGGCGCCGTATGGTCTTACCGGGCACCAGTTCAACCTGATGATGACCCTGTCGCGCCTTGGGCCGATGAGCGTCGGCGCGCTGGCCAGCAGCCTCGGCATGGACCCGTCTGGCGTGCCGCGCGCGATCCGCTCGCTGGTCGATGACAACTCCATCGAAGTCACGCGCGGGACCGACAAACGCCAGCGCCTTCTGAGCCTCACCTCCACTGGCCAGCAGCTCCTGGACCGGGCGACGCCGGCGTGGCGGGGCGTGCAGGAAGAACTGGCGACGGCGTTTGACGGCCAGCGCTGGACCGGCCTGATCGGGGAACTGCGCGACATGCGGCGGGCCGCGGCCGCCTGTTCCACCCGGACGGCGCGCACGGACGACGCCTCTCCCAGCGTCAATCGGGGTTTGTAAGCCCTTTCACGCCAAGGGGGCCTTAACTCTTCAGCGCTATCATTTAACCAATAACCGGCGCGTGGGGGGCGTGAACGGGAGGGGAGCGCTGTCGTGAACAAACCCGAAGACCTCGATATCGAGACGCTGCTGGAAGCGCTTGAGGTTCTCAGCGATGGCGTCGCGATCTATGGGCCTGACCGCAAGCCGCTTTATTCCAACGCCAGCACCCTGTGCCGCTTCCGGCGGATCAGTGAAGATATGCAGGCCGGGATGGCCTATCACGAGGCCGTTCGCGAACAGGTCCGGCGGGCGATGCCGGGCGCTTCGGACGCCGCGATCGACACGGTCGCCGGTCAGTACGTCGCCAAGTTCGAGAACAACGACAGCTATATCACAACCAGCGATGACGGCCGTGATGTGGTCGTGACCTTCCGCGAGATGTCGCAGGGCCGGCGCGCCGCGATTTCGGTGGATGTCACCGACCTGACGCGGCGGGAGAAAGAACTCAAGAAAGCGCGCAAGGCGGCTGAAGCGGCGAGCGCATCGAAGTCCGCTTTTCTCGCCAACATGAGCCACGAAATCCGCACGCCGCTGAACGGTATCATGGGGATGGCGCAGGTTCTGGACGCGACCAATCTGGATCAGCAACAGCGGGACTATGTGGCGACCATCCTCGACTCGGGAAAGTCGCTGATGGCTTTGCTGAATGACGTCCTCGACCTGTCGAAGATCGAGGCGGGCAAGTTCGATATTGTGCCCACGGACACCAACCTCGCCCACGTCATGCGGCGGCAGTTGAAGTTGTGGAAGCCGCGCGCCGAAGAAAAGGGGCTGGAGCTGACGCTGGCGTTCGACGCCGACCTGCCCGCCTGGCTCTGTTTCGATGCGGTGCGCGTGCAGCAGTGCGTTTCCAACCTGGTTTCCAATGCGATCAAATTCACGGCCAAGGGGCGCGTGGAAGTGATGGTCGCGGCGCGGCCGGAAAAAGACGGGACGCACCAGATTCGCGTGAGCGTCCGCGATACGGGCGCGGGCATGGACGAAGAAACGCTGGGCCGTCTGTTCCAGCCCTTCGCGCAGGCCGATGAAACCACGCAGCGCAAGCATGGCGGCACGGGGCTGGGCCTGTCGATCACGCGGCGGCTGGCCGAGTTGATGGGAGGCACGGCGTCGGTGCAGAGCGAGCCGGGGCGCGGATCGACCTTCACCGTGACTTTCCGCGGCGGCCCGGCGCGGGTGCGGATGGACGCGCCGGCGCAACAGGCGGCCAGCGACGGCGACCTGCGCAGCGCGCTGCGGTCGAGCAATTTGCGGGTTCTGCTGGTCGACGACCACCCGATCAACCGGCAGGTGGCGAGCCTGTTCCTCAAACCTTTCAACATGCGGATCGTCGAAGCGACCAACGGGGCGGAGGCTCTGGCGGCGCTGGAGCGCGAGGCGTTCGATCTCGTTCTTCTCGACATGCATATGCCCGTGATGGATGGGCCCGCGACGATCGAGGCGATCCGGTCCAGCGATGACGCGTGGCGGACGATCCCGGTGATCGCGCTGACGGCCGACGCGATGAGCGGGGACCGCGAGCGGTATCTGGCGATGGGCATGGACGGTTACCTGTCCAAGCCGCTGGCCGAGCGGGAACTCCTGAGCGAGATCGCGCGCGTGCGGAGCGGCGGCCGGGAAGAGGCGCCGCTGTCGAAGGCGGGGTAGCGCCGGGCGGCGGCCGCGCCTCAAAACTGCGAACGGATCCCCCACCTGTCCTCTCCGGCTTGATCTCCCGCTAGAACAGTCTCCCGCCCAGCGGGGTTTCGAGGTCTGGCGTTATCAGCACCACGTCGCCCTGCTCGTCCGGCACGCCGAGGGTAAGGACTTCGGACATGAATTTTCCGATCTGGCGGGGCGGGAAATTCACCACGGCGAGAACGCGTTTTCCGATGAGCGTTTCGGGCGTGTAGTGTGTCGTGATCTGGGCTGAGGATTTTTTCTCGCCGATCTCCGCGCCGAAATCGATGCGGAGCTTGATCGCCGGTTTGCGTGCTTCGGGAAAAGGTTCGGCGGCGAGGATAACGCCGACGCGGATGTCGATCTTCATGAAGTCGTCGAACGTGATCTGCGGCGCGGCGGACATGGGCTTGGCTCCTATCTGTCTCGCTGACAGATAGAGGCGCGCATGAGCGGGCGTAACCCGCGTTTGCCTATCCTGTGCTTTAGCCTGGCTGAGTCATGCGGGGGCGCACCGCGCCATCCGCCGCTGTGCGGCTGCCCCTCCAGCCCTGCGGGCTGCCCTTCCCTGCTTATCCGCTGTCGATGCGGCGGAGGACGATGTCGCGGACGAGGTATTCGAGGGTTGTCAGCGTTCGGGATGCTTCGTGCCGGAGAAGCGGGCTGATGATGGGCGGCGGCGGCGGTTCCTGTTCCGGCGCATCCCATCTGCGCCAGCGCCGGGGCGGCGGATCGTCCGGCAGGCGGCCGCGCTTCACCTTTGTGTATTCGGGATAGTTCGTGGTGACGGCGTGCGCGCGCAGGCGCATGAGCCTGCGCGCGGTGCGGGTCACATAGGGTTCGATGTTGGCGAGCACGCGGCGCGCTGCTTCATAGCGCATGGCGAGGCTGCGGGTGCTGACGAAACGTTTTGGCTCGTAGGGCGGCGAATAAGGTTTGCGAACGCCGGCGGCTTCGAGACGCGCGCGGCGTGCACGCCATTCGGCGTTGTGGCGCTGCTCGGGCGAGATGTAACGGGCGCCGCCCGCGCGCGGCTCCGGCTTGCGGCGGATGACGGTGAAGGAGACGGGCCACTCGCTGGCGGGCGCTTCGGGGTTGAAGGCGCGGCGTTGGGGTTCGGGTTCGGGTTCAGCGGCGTCCGCAAGCGGGAGCGTGCTGGCGCAAGCTGGCTGCACTCCCGCCTGCGCGGGGGACGCGGCGGAGAGAGCGTGCGCGCCGGTTTGCTCTCGCGGCGCTTGCGTCTTCGGCGGCGGGAGCGTGTCGATAATGGTGTCGGCCTTCGCGATGAGGAAAAGGCGCAGCAGGCGTTCGAGATGGTGCAGCGATCCGGTGCTCACGCCATGAACCGCGCGGCGCAGCACGAGGCGTTGCGCGAGGTCTTCGGGCGATCCGAAATGCGTTTCAATCTCGGCCGCGAAGGCGCTGATTCTTGACCAGAAGAGATCGAGATCAGCGAAAGCGGAGGAAGGCTTTTCTGTCAGCGTATCGTTCATGGGGCCTTCCTCCTTTCTCCGCGTTTGTGCGCAACGGGGATTATGGGGGATGCGAAAGACCGCAGGAGAAAATCGCCTCTATCCTGCGTTTTGTTCTCAGGATTCGGGCGCAGCAGGTTGAATTGATTGGAGAAAAAAATTGGGAGGCGCAAAGTTGTGCTGCGGTTGAAGGGCGCAACCCGGTCAGCGGTCCGGCGAATTTCCATGAGTCAGAAGCCAGACTTCCTGCGCGATCCGGGCGATGACGCTGTCGATCTGCTCGCGCACGGTCTCGACGCTGAATCGCAGAACTGTGACGCCATTCGCCTCCATCCACGCGTCACGTTGTGAGTCCACAACCGGATCGTGCCAGGGGCCATCGACTTCCACCGCAAGCTTCAGCGGCACGCAGAAGTAGTCCGGGTAGAAGGGTCCGACGGGATGCTGACGGCGAAAAGGGGCGCCAAGTTGCTCGTTGCGCAAATGCGGCCAGAGACGCTGCTCGGTTTTTGAGGCCTTGCGCCGGAGGTCCCGCGCGCGAACCGTCTGCTTTCTGGTGCGGTGAGACCGCTCCGGCATTGCATCCCCCCACGGTTGCTGCTGTCAGCTTCGGGGCTGTGAGGGGGGAATGCAACAGGGTTATGGAGGGGTTGGTGTTAGCCGGGCTGGCGCAACGGGGTTCCTCCCTCGAACGGGAGGTCAGGCGGGGGCGCGCACGTGGTTCATGGTGAGGTTTGTCCCCCACCCGTTCAGTGAGCGTTGCAACACCGTGAGCGTGGCGCCTCCCCCATTTGGGGGAGGAGGATGGCGGTGGGTGTTGCTGGCGTTGTTAGCGTTTGGCCAGGCTGGCCCAACAGGGTCCCTCCCCCGAGCGGGGGAGGACAGGTG
>CAZJZQ010000083.1:0-14440 GCA_964550535.1 uncultured Rhizobium sp. | reverse complement strand
GGACGGCGGTTGATGCCGCCGTCCGCCGCAAGGCGCAATCCGCTCCAACCTCGTCGCCGGCGGCACGGCGGAAGCGGCTGAACTCACGGCGCGCGAGCGGGATATCTGCGCGCGCATCGGTCCTGAACTGAAAAAGCGCGGCCTGATCTTCGTCGGCATCGACGTAATCGGCGGCTACATGACCGAGATCAACGTCACATCCCCCACCGGCGCCCGCGCGCTGAAGAACCTTTCGGGCGTCAACGCCGTCGCGACAATGTGGGACGTGATCGAGAAGAAGGCGAAGTAACGCCTACCGGAACAGCAGCGCCGACAGCCTGCGGCGGCCGTCCTTCGTGACGTCGGCTTTCGGGCCGGCCGCCTCGAAGATCTTCAGCAGCTGTTCCTTCGCCGCGCCGTCTTTCCACTGCATGTTCTTTTCGAGGATGGCGAACAGCTGTTCCGCCGCATCGTCATGCTTGCCCTGACCGGCCAGCAGCAGGGCGTATTCCAGACGCGCATCGAAATCCTGCGGCGAATTGCGCACCCGGGTGGACAGCTCCAGCGCCTCGTCCGGCTCCGCCACATGGCTCGCCAGTTCGAAAGTGGAGAACAACGCCGCCGCCGATGGATGGCCGCGATTGGCCTCCGGGATCATCTCGGCCACCTGTTTGGCGCGCTCCATGTCGCCCGCTTTCAGATAGCAGCGCGACAGACCGGCCAGCGCCTCGATATTCTCGCGTTCCTGCTCCAGCACGGCGGAGTATATTTCGGCCGCGCTCGTGAAGTCGCCCGCGTCGCCCGCATCCTCGGCCGCCGCCAGCATCTCCGCGACAGTCGGACCCGCAGGCTCGCCTTCGCCCAGCAGGCGGCCGATGAAGGCGCGCACCTGGCTCTCGGGCAGGGCGCCCTGGAAGAGGTCCACCGGCTGGCCATTGCGGAACGCCACCACGGTCGGGATCGACTGCGAGCCGGTCATGCGGGCGATCTGGCCGAACACCGCCTGGTTCTTGTCGACGTCGATTTTCACCAGACGCACGCCGCCATTATGCTCGCCGACCACGCGCTCCAGCGTTGGTCCCAGCTGGCGGCACGGGCCGCACCATGTGGCCCAGAAGTCCACCAGAACGGGGATCGTCTTCGACGGCTCGATTACGTCCTGCAGAAAGGTCTGGTCGGTCCCGTCAACGACATTGGCGCTCTTCGCGCCCGCCGCCGCACCCGCCGGTTTGCCTGCGCCGATGATGTCCATGGGGCAGTTCCCTGATTCAATTCGGTTTATGCCGAACGCGCCGCCTCGTGCGGCCGTTCCGCCTGTCGCAGCCTAGATGGCGCCGCGAAACGGATTCCGCAATGATCTCAGCCCGTCCCCAGCCCGCCGAAATCAACGATTTCCGCAGCATGGCCCGTCGCGGCCAGGAATGCGCTGAAATCCGCCCGTCCGATCGACGTGGTCATGTCGTTGCGCAGCGGATGGAAGTTCAGCGTTTCCGCCCGGTCCAGCGCCGCGTCCAGAACGAACCGCACCCGCTTGTCCGTGTCGTTCATCAGCGAAAACGCCGTCACCGACCCCGGCGTCACGCCCAGCGCCTCCCACAACAGGGCGGCGTCCGTGAAGGACAGGCGCTGCGTCCCGATCTGCTTGTGAAGCTGGTTCAGGGCCAGTTCGGTGTCGTGCGCCGCCGATATCAGAACCAGCGTCCCCTTCTTGTCCTTCATGAACAGATTCTTGGAATGGACGCCGGGGATATGGGTCTTCACCTCCTTGCTCTCCGCCACGGTGGCCACCGGGGGATGCAGGGTGTTCGGGCAGGCCAGCCCCAGCCCCAGCCGCTCCAGCAGGGCGAACAGCGGCCCTTCCGGCGCGCGCGAAAAATCGCCCGGCGCGGGCATGGGGCCGCGAAGGCCGTGGGCGGAGGTTTCTTCTGTCATCTGCGCTGGTCTAGACTGCGCCGCGCTGGCGGCAAGGGTCCGCGGCGCGCGGAGAGGCTGATGCGGCTGGACTGCTACAAAATCCACGAATGGGCGCCGGAAATCGTGCCGGGGCAGGGCCGCCGGGCATGGATGGACGCGTTCCAGGACCGCCACCCCTATCGCTGCCTGCCGCTCACCATGGCCAATTCGTCGGGTTGGGAGATCATCTGCCCGGTCGGCCTCACCATCGAATGGGATGGCGGGCTGATGGAGGAGAATATCAAGATCACCGGCGACGAAGCGTGGCCGCCCGTCGCCAGCGTCGCCGACAGCCATTTCCGGCGCGGCATCGTCACCTTCCACACCGGCCACCTTTTCCGGACCGAGCCGGGTTGGTCCGTCTGGGCCATGGGTCCGCCGAACGAGCCCAAGGACGGCATCTATCCGCTCTCCGGCGTGGTCGAGACGGAATGGCTGCCTTTCCCGTTCACGATGAACTGGCAGATGACCCGCCCCGGCAAGGTCAGGTTTGAAAAGGGCGAACCCTTCTGCTTCATCACCCTGGTGCAGGACCGCAAGCTGGAAGAGGTGCAGCCCATCCTGCGTCAGCTCTCGGCGAACGAGACGCTGCAAAAGGAATACAAGGTCTGGGCGGAAAGCCGGGGCGATTTCAACAAGCGCCTCAAGGATCAGGAAGCCGACGCCATGCGCGACCGCTGGCAACGCCATTACATGCGCGGCAAGAACGTCGCCACCGGCGAGGCCACCGGCAGCCACGTCACCAAGCGCAAGCTGAAAGCTCCGAAACCGCCCTTGCCGGGACTGGGGGGATAGGCCGGACCGGCCGAAAGCTGGTTTCGTTCAATTAAGCCGCAGGCGCCATCAGGCCCTTGCATCGGCGGCGGGTTTGGGGTTTAAGACGCCTCCCGGCGCGAGCCGGGCGCCTGACCGGCGGTTTTCGGACCATCGGTCTTACCCAGGAAGCGGGCGTAGCTCAGGGGTAGAGCACGACCTTGCCAAGGTCGGGGTCGTGAGTTCGAATCTCATCGCCCGCTCCAATCTCGCAATCCATGCCGGGAATACAGCCGCCGCCCTTCGGGGCGAGGGCTCCGGCGCGTCTGGCGGCCCGCTGCTCTATTCGTGGTCGGATTACTCGGCCGGTTGGGCCGGGGCGGCGACGCCTCGCGCCTGTAGCGGACGCAGGAGCGATACGCCCAGCGCCAAGGCCGAGATCGCCATCAGGGCGTTGATCACCCATGCTACCGGGTCCGCCATAGCCGCGCCGTGCAGCGCGATATGCGTAACCGGGACCAGCGCCACCAGAACCGCGCCGGCAAGACGCAGCCGTTGAGAGATTTGCTGCGGCGTCCACACGGCGGCGGTCGCCATCGCCAGCAACGAGACGGCGATCCACAACGGCACGAGCGGCACGGAGGGCGCGAGCAGGGCGGACAGGGCGGCGGCCGCATAGGCCGGCGGCTGGCTCCAGCAGAACGCGGTCCACACGCGCTCCCATCGCGGCGCGGGACGTCCCTTGTCGCGCCGCCGCGCCAGCCAGATCGACACGCCGCTCGCAGTAACGGCGGTAAGGCCGGCGCCGAGAAGAATGTAGGCGATCTTCACCGGCCATCCGCCGAACCAGCCGAAGTGCAGCAGGGAGATCGCCTGGAGGATCGCACTGCCCGGGGTGGCGTTGCTGTCGCTGTATCCGCCTTCGAGAAGCTGGCCCGAACCGTCGAACACCCACGTATCGCCGCGGTTCAGCGCGTTCGGCCTGATCGCGGTCAGAATCACGCTTTGCCCCGTCTCGCCGGGATGTTCGAACGTGACATAGCTGACGCGCGAGCCGGGCGCGGCGTCGCTGACATGCGCGAACATCGGCCCCAGCGGCGCGAGCGGCGCGGGGCGCGGATCATCGACCGGCGCGGGCGGGAAGAAGAAGCTGTACGCCTGATCGACATCGCCCTTGAACGCCACAAAGGCGAGCCCGGCCATCAATATGGTGCTGAGTCCCAGCAGCGCGCCGGTCAGCGACACGATCACGTGGAAGGGCAGGCCCCACACGCCGATGCGGTTGTGCAGGTCGGCTTCCTGCAGACGCTTCGATCCGCCCCAGCGCAGGTGGAACGCGTCGCGGAAAACGCGCGGATGCGCCAGCACGCCGGAGACAAGCGAGGACAGCAGCGCAACGCCTGTCAGACCTACGACGAACAACCCCCATGACGAGGGCAGGTGCAGATAGATGTGCAGGCTCTGGATGAAACCGGCCCACGGATTGGCCGTCTCGGCGAGGAGCGCGCCATTGCTGCCGGCGGCCCACTCCTTCAGCGGCTCGCCTTCAACGGCGTCGATATAGACGCGGAAACGCGGCTGGTCCCTGGTCGGCAGCGACGCATAGATGTGATGCGCGCCGGGATATTTCTCCAGCGACTGGTCGCGCGCGGCCTGCACCGCTTCGGGCGAGACATTGTGCACCGGAGCAATGCGCGGGGATTCCCAGCGCATGACATCCTCAAGCGGAACGACCACTGTTCCCGAGAAGCACACCAGAAAGATCAGCGCGGCGAAGGCGAGTCCCAGCGCCGAATGTCCGGCCAGAATGGCGCGCACAAACGGAGCCGGCACTTTCGGCCAGATCGACTTGCCGGATTTTCCGGAAGGCCTGGCCGAAGGCTTCGCTGCGGGACCGGGCGTGGCGCTCATCCAAATCCCCTGATTGCAGCAGCCGCGAAAGTGACGGCGGCCACGCCAAGCAGCACGGCCGTCGCACGGATGATCTTGTCGTCGGAAAGCGTCCACGCCATCAGCGCGCCCCAAACCACGGGCACGATCAATCCGCCGCTGACGATGCGCGTCTGCGGATCGGCGGGCAGATAGACCGTCCAGGCCACGCCGACGCCCATCGCCGCCACGCCGCCAATCGGTCCGGCCAGCAGGAAGCGCAGCGCGCCGCGCCACGCCCGCGATGGACGGTCCGATGGCTCAAGCGCGATGGACGCCTTGTCGCTCGCTGTTCGTGCGGGCCGCACCTGTATCCCGGTCGCGACCAGCGCAAGGCCGGCGACGGACACCAGGCTCATCGCGATGAACGGCGCCCGCGCGCCGCCCAGCACGGGCGCCCCTGCCGCCAGCGCGATCGCGATGATGATCCAGCCCGCAGCGATCAGCCACGCGCGCGACGCGCGGCGCTCGTTCCATGCCTGTTTCAGAAACAGCGCGGAAACGATCCCCGCGATCGTCAGCGCCAGTGCGACAAGGAGCTGCGATCCATTCACCAATTCGTCTCCAGCAGGACGCCGATCACTCTGGGATCGCCCAGCAGGGACACGCCGTCTGCTTCACGAGGATACTGGACGTATTTCTCGTCGAAAAGGTTGTTTCCGAAAATCGACACGGACCACGTATCGGCGTTGTAGCCGAACTTGCCGTTCACCAGCGCCCGGTCGCCGATCTCCCACTGCGCCTGGTTCACGCCCACGCCGGCGAAGGTCTGGTCGCGCCAGCTGGCGTTGACGTTGAGGAAGACGCCGTTGCCGAACGCGTAGTTGACGCCGCCGGAGGCGGTCCAGTGCGGGGCGTAGGCGAACTCCGACCCGGTGAGATCATCGAAGCTGCCGCCCGATGTCACGACGAACTCGTCGAACTTCGTGCGCGTGTGTCCGACCGATGCATACCAGTCGAGATTGGGCGAGACACGGTGCGATGCTTCCAGCTCGAAACCATACAGATGCGATTTGCCGGCGTTTTCGATCTGGTTGTCATAGGCGTTGAGGCCGAGGTTCACGTTCACCTGCTGGTCGGTCCAGTCGACATAGAAGGCGTTGGCGTTCAGCGTCAGCGCGCCGTTGAGCCAGGTGGACCGCAGCGCAAGCTCGTAGTTCCAGGTGTATTCCGGATCATAGGCCACGACCGTCGAACGCGCCGTGTTGGCCGATGCGCCGCCTGAACGATAGCCGCGCTGAACCACGAAGCTGGTCGAAAGATCGCTGGTCCAGTCATAGGTGATCCCGGCTTTCGGCAGGAACGCCTCGAATGAGCGTGTTGATACGGGCGAAGACCCGCCGGCCTGCGCCACGAATCCGCCGACCGCGAAATTCAACAGTTCAACCGCAGGTTCGAAAGGAGCGTAGAGCGCAGGGTCGGGATAGACGCCGACGAATTGCGTCGCCTGCGTCACGCCCAGCGTGAAGTCTTCCGTGTCGTAACGGAATCCGCCATGAAGGTGCAGGCGCGGCGTCAGGTCGAACGTCGCATCGGCGAATGCGGCTATCGTTTCCGTCTCCTCGATGCCTGTGCCTCGATAGTCAACCGGAATGACGGGAAGGGCCGAAGCATAAAGGCCCGCAGCCATTTCGGCCGTCGCCTGATCGAGTTCCGCGAAACTCATCAATACACCCACCAGCGTGGATACGGGCGTTTCGACATTCACGAGGTTGGCGTTGCGGTCGTTATAATCGCGTCTGGCGTAATAGACGCCGCCCAGGGCCTGCAACCGGTCGCCGTCATAGTTCAGGCGCAGCTCGTTCGACAGGATGTTCTCGTCAATGCTCCACGAGCCATATGTTTCCGTCGTTGGCCCAAGGTCGCCGTCGAACTGCTCGAACTGTTCCGACATGCTGTAGGCCAGCACGTTGGTCAGTGAGAAATTGCCCGGCAGGTCGTAGTCCGCTTCCAGCGAGAAAATCTCGGTGAGGTTGTCGACCGAGTTGGGATCGTTCGACAGGTCGAGGCGGTTGTCCCAATAGCCGGGCACGTCGGTGCGCGAATAGCCGAACAGGTAACCGGCGTGGCGTTCGTTGCGCGCATACGTCGCCAGCAGGGACAACTCGGGCAGGGCGTCCGGCTCGATCAGCGCCTTGAGGCGCACGTTCAGCGAATCCAGCGCATTGGCGTCCTCGCCCTGCACCGGGTTGTAAACGAAGCCATCGGCGGTGCGATCTTCCAGCGACAGGCGGATGGCGAGCTGGTCGTCGATCACTGGTCCGCCCGCCGCCAGCGCGATGACCGTCTCGTCCGCGTCGGTGAACATCACGCGCGACTTCGCGGTCCAGTCCCATGTCGGGTCCTGGGTGCGGATGATGATGGCGCCCGCAAGCGCGTTGCGGCCCTGCAATGTCGATTGCGGTCCGCGCAGGACTTCCACCTGCGCCACATCCCACATGCCCAGCGGGCCGCTGCCCGCGCCCTCATCGTTCAGCGCCGCGCCGTCCACATAGACGGTGGCGAGGCCGCCCGCGCCGCCGCCAGTCACGCTGCTGTTGCTGATGCCGCGAATGGTGAAGCCGGTCGTCCCATAGGTCTCCGACATGTTCGCCGTGCGTTCGATCACATCGTACAGCGACTGAAGGTTCTCTTCCTCGATCCGCGCGGCGGTGGTGACGGCGATGGACGCCGTTGTCTCTTGCAGCGTGCGATCGAATTTCTCACCGGTGACGACGATGACATCGCGTTTTTCTTCCGCCGGACCGGTTTGTGGACCGGCCTCCTGCGCATAGGCGCCGGAATATCCCCCGCATGTGACCGCCGTGGCCAGCAATGCGTATTTCCGCCAAACCCGACGTTGTTTCAGCACATGCGTATCCTGACTGGAGTGAGTTCGCTGGCGGAGTTCCATCAATGCAATTGAAAGTCAATCGCATTCGCAATAGGATCTAGAGGATTTTCAGAGGGCGTGTCCTGAATGAGCAAGGTCGTGACATCCATCGCCGCACTGGAAGCAGCCGTCGGCGTTCCCGGGCTCGGGGTCAAAATGAAGGTGATTGACCATCTCGACGAGATGGCCGCCCGCTGGATCGCCGCTTCCCCCCTCGCCTTTGCCGGCGCCCAGGCGGGTGATGTGCCGACGGTGACGCTGGCCGGCGGCCCTCCCGGCTTCGCCGGCGTTCCGGATCAGAAGACCCTGCGCCTTCCGCTGTCTGCGGTTGATGATCCGGCCATCTTCACGCCGGGCGCCGGGGCGGGGGTGCTGTTCCTTGCGCACGGCGTCGGCGAAACGCTGCGCGCAAATGGCCGGGTCAGGTCCGTGCAGGACGGCGTGGCCGATATCGCCATCGAGGAATGCTTCATTCATTGCGCCAAGGCGCTGATCCGGTCCGGTTTCTGGGCGGCCTCGCCCGCGCAGGCCCCCGCCGGTAGCGGGGCGTTCGTGGACGCCGCGCGTTTCCTGGCCATTGCGACCATGGACGCCAATGGCCGCATCGACATCAGCCCCAAGGGCGATCCCGCAGGCCTGCTGCTGAAGTCCAGCGGCGCGGACGTTCTTCTGGCGGAGCGGCCGGGCAACAAGCTGGCTTTCGGTTATCGCAACATTCTGCAGAATCCGGATGTCGCGGCGCTGGCCGTCATTCCCGGCGCGGGATCGGTCGCGCGCATCACCGGCCGGGCGATGCTTTCAACGGATGAAAGTCTGCGCGGCGGCTTCGTGGTCGAAAACCGCATGCCTGTTCTGGTCACCGTCATCGCAGACGCGAGGGTCGAGACGGCGCCCAGCGCGGGCCTGTCGCGCGCCGCGCTCTGGTCCGGCGAGCATGTTCCGGCGGCCATAGACCCCGCCGAGGCTTTTGTGGCCCATGTGAAGCTCAACAAGGAGCGCGGCGTCCAGGCGGCCATGATGCGCCTCGCGGTCAATCGCGGGCTCGTGGAATCGGGTCTGAAGCATAATTACCGCACCGGTCTCTACTGACGGCGCGCCGCGGAACCGAATCCGGCCATTGATGCTTTCCGATTTGGCCTCATAAGGCAGCGGAAAGGTCCCGCCGGGACCGCCAGCGGGGTTCCGCCGATGAAGATCGTGGTTGCAGGCGCGGGGATAGGGGGGCTCGCCGCCGCTCTCGCCCTCGCACGCGACGGTCACGAGGTCGAGGTCGCCGAACGCGCGCCGGAACTCACAGAGGTTGGCGCGGGTCTTCAACTCAGCCCCAACGCGATGAAAGTGTTGCGCGCTCTGGGCCTCGCGGACGCCATCGAAGCGCGCGCCTCGAAGCCGGAGGCGCTGGAAATGCGCCTCGGCAAGTCGGGGCTCACCATCTTCTCCATCCCGATGGGCGACGCGGCAGTGAAGCGCTATGGCGCGCCCTATCTCCATGTGCATCGCGCCGATCTCCAGTCCGTCCTGCGCGACGCGGCGCAAGGGGCAGGCGTGAAACTGCGTCTTGGCGCCGGCGTCTCGGCGCATCTTCGTGAAGCGGACGGCGTCCGCCTCGGGCTCGATTCGGGCGAGATATTTTCCGCAGACATGCTGATCGGCGCAGACGGCGTCCGGTCCGATACGCGCACGCGGATGCTGGGGCCGGATCACCCGCGTTTTACAGGCTGCACCGCCTGGCGGTTTGTCGTGCCGGCTTCGGTTGCGCCCGATCTGCCGAACCGCGCGATTGTCTGGGCGGGCCGGGGGCGTCACGCGGTTACGTATCGCCTGCGTGGCGGGGCGTTGATCAATTTCGTCGGCGTGGTCGAAACCGGAGAGTGGCGTGACGAGAGCTGGATGCAGCCGGGCGACAAGGCGGAGCTGCTGCGCGATTTCGGCAATTGGGCCGAACCTGTCCGCGCGGTGATCGAAGCCGCGCAGACCTGCCACCGCTGGGCGCTGTTCGATCGCGATCCGCTGCCGCAGTGGAGCGACGGCCCTGTGGTTCTGCTCGGTGACGCCTGCCATGCCATGCCGCCTTTCCAGGCGCAGGGCGCGGCCATGGCGCTGGAGGATGCGTGGGTGCTTGCGCGCTGCATGCGCGACCAGAAGCCGGATCTTGCAACCGCGCTGCGCCGCTATGAATCGATGCGCAAGCCGCGCGCGGCAAAGGTGCTGGCCAGCGCGCGCGCCAACAAGGATATCTTCCATCGCTCCAACCCGCTCACACAGTTCGGTTCCTACGCGCCGATGAAAGCGGCTTCCATTCTGCTGCCGGGTTTTGTGCGATCGCGGCAGGACTGGATATACGGCCACGACGTGACGAAGGGCGAAGCGGCTGCGGCCCCGCCGCCCGCGGCCGCATCTGGCGCGTGACACGCGCAGCCTCTCCGCGCACACTGGCGCGATGAAGCGCTGCCTCGCCATCCTTGCCCTATGCGCCGCCGCCTGCGGGCCGGACGACAAGCCGCAGGCGCCCGAGGCGAAACGTCAGCTCGCGGAGAATCCGCGCATGGCGCAGGCGTGGCCGTTGCTGTTGCAGCACTGTCTGCGTCTGCCGTCGTGCGATCCGATGGGCCAGATCGGCGAGGGGACGGGCGAGGCTTCGGGTCAGTCCGGCGGCGTCTTCTGGTTCGTGCGGACGGCGGATGCGGTTGTTGAAGGCGCGCAGGATCATGGCGCGTCGATCCATATCGTCCTGCCGGGGCCGCGCGGGCAGGGCGGGGAAGCTGGCCGTCCTATGGCGATCAGCGAAATGCCCGCGACGCTGCGCGCGCGCCGCGACCGTAATTCGTGGGCGGTCATTGAATATCGCACACCCGGCGGCGCGGCGCCGGAACCCCGTTTCCTCACCGTGCAGACCGCCCATCTCGCCCTGACGGTTCCCGATGCGGCCGCCGCGAAAACACGCGCGCAGTTGACGGCGAAGACGTCGGACTGGCTCGACAGCCTCGCCTGGCCAGATGGAGAGCGCGGCGCGCGGATCGAACTCATTGGCCGCGCCGGCGTGCTGTTCGGCGCCAACACGTCCGGTCTTTCGGGTAAAGCCTTGCAGACGAATGAACAGGTATTGAAGCAGGGCTTCGAGCCGTGGGTGTTGTTCGCGTCGCGCAATCTTCGCGACGAGCCCTTGCCTGGTCTCATCGCGGCGCTGATGGATGGCGAGTCGCTTTCGCTGAAAGCGTCCGCGCCCGGAGGCGTCATTCTCTCCGACGCGATCTACTCCGGCGCTTTCGCCAGCGCGCTTGAGCGGGCGGCGTCCGCGCTGGACGATCCCGAGATAGCGCGAACCATCGGCGACCGGTGCGAAAGGTTTTCCGGCCAGCCCGATTCCTTCTGGAAACTCGCTGACGTTACGCCCGCGCTTGACGTTTGTGATCCGCGTACGCCGGAACAGAAGATTGCGGCCGAACGCGGCGCGCCCGTCATCGGTGTCGCCGGCCCTTCAGCGCCGGACCAATGATCTCGATCCGGTTCGTCCAGACATAGCCGCCAAATCCTTCAGGCACGGCTTTCAACTCATCGAGAGCATCCAGCCCTCGCGTGCCGGTATCGCCATTGTCGAACGGTCCTAGAAGGATGACGTCGGACCCTGCTCTTTCCATCCGCCGCGTGAATTTGTGCGGCCATCCCCACACCGCCCAGGTGAGGTTGGAGGGGACGAGCACCACTGTGTTGCGGCACGCCTCCGGAACGATGCCGGTCCAGCCGGTCAGTTCATAATCCACAATGCAACCGGCCATTGATGTGCGGGTGTAGGATCGCAGACCCTCGATCAGTTCAGCGCTTTTCTCCGTTGGCGGTCCGCCGCCATAGACGCCCCACAGCGCTTTTCGCGCGGCCGGGTTCTGTACGGCGAGAGCGCCGAGCGCTTCGCCTTCCTCTATGCGGTTGCTCTTGAAATTAATGAGGAATGATTTGTCCGGAAATTGCGCCAGCACGTCTGGGAGTTCGGGCATCATGGCGGCGCCCTTGCCGCGGAACGGAAAGGTGGCGCCGCCATCAGCGGTGTAACCATGCCCGATATCCAGCGTCTTGAGATACGCCATGTCGAGCTGCCCGGTGACGCCTTCGCCGTCCGTGCGGCAATCCACCGTCCAGTCATGGAAGACAGCGAAGCGGTTATCCGGCGTCAGGTGGACGTCGATTTCCACCACGTCGGCGCCGGCGTCAAACGCGGCTTGCATGGAGGGCAGGGTGTTTTCGAGGAAGCCGTGTTCCGGCGGATAGATGCGGCTGGCCGTGCAGGTGTCGTTTTCCAGGTTTTCGCGATGATAGGTCTGGTGCACGCCGCGATGCGCGATAAGGCGCGGCGGGCCTTCCCGGTGCGGCGCTTCAAAGAGCGAAAGGTTGAAGACGATCACGCCCAGCACAAACACAAGCAGGCCGATCACAGCAGATTTCAGTATCCGCAACATGAACCGCCTCCCTGAATGCGGGGGCATCCCGCCGCCCAATCGCGTCGGAGATATGGCGGAAACGAGGATGCAGAATGATTGTTCGTTGCTCGGGCGTTAAGGCGTTCCCCGCGTTGCTTCCGTTGGCGCCGTTGCGGCAGGGGGCGGAACCGCCGGGGTAAGCGGCACGGGCGCGGGGAGCGGTGGCGGAGCAGGCGGCGCGCTGAGCGCTTCGGCGCGGGCGAGGCAGTCGGCGGCGGGAATCCGCAGCATTCCGGCTTCGTGATCGCTGCGCGCGAGGGAAGAATGCGCATCGGCGATGGGGCCCGTGGCGGCGAGCGCCGCCGCGCCTTCGGCGGCGAGTTTTTTCACGCCCGATTCCGCCAGCGCGATCACCAGGTCGCGGCGATGCTGGGCTTCGGGCGAGAGCGGGTCGCCGCTCTCGCTGCGCACCGCGAACACGACGCCCGAGCAATAAAGATCGTCCTTCGCGTCCTGCGACCCAACCAGCAGCGAACCGGGAGCGGCGAGCCCGGCCGGCGCCGCCGGCGCGATCAGCGGAATGTCAGGCGCGATCAGTGACGACGGCGACGGCAGCGTCCGCAGATCGAGGCCGTTGGGCAGGATCATCGGATCGCGCTTCGGCTTCACCAGCGTCCAAACAAGAATGCCGCCGAACACGACGATCGCCGCCAGGCCGATCATCTGGGTTGGCCGAAGCTTCATGGTCTGTCCCCCTGGGTCTTCCGCCGGTTACTGCGATGGCGGCGGCAAGGCTTCGGCGCGGGCGAGGCAGTCGTCAACCGGAATGCGCGGGGCGCCCGCCTGCATGTCGATGGCGGCCTGTCTGGCGTAGGCGTCGAACAGGACGCCGGCATGGGTGGCGTGAACGTATTTGCCCAGGACCAGCGCGTTGACGCCCTCGTCGCCGATGGCCAGGGCGAGGTTTTCGGCCTTCATCCGGCGGGCTTCTTCGATGGGGCTTTGCGCGCTGGCGGGCTGCGGATGGGCCGCGAAGATCAGCGCGGCGCAGTAGAGCATGTCCTTCGCTTCCTGCGGGCCCACGGCGAGCGGATCGGCCGGCGGGGGCGGAGGCGCCTCGGGCGCGGCGGGCGTCTGGGCGGCCGGACCGGTTCCACCGGCGGGCGCGCACGCGGCTGCTGCGGCGGCGATGAGGCAGGCGGCGGCGACGGGGCGGACAAAACGCATGACGGGCTCCTGCGGGACGGCGCGCGTGGCGGGACAACGTCCCGTGAATATCGCACTCCCGGCCCGGAACAAGCCGCCTGACGCCGCCGTGACCGGCGCGCGAGAACCTAGTGAGCGGCGAACATGATCGGGTAGAGCGATGCGACCAGCAGCACCGCCATCGTCACGTTGAAGACGCGCAGGGCCCTGGCGTTCGACAGCATCCGCCGCAGCTGCACGCCGAGCAGCGTCCACGAACTGACGCAAGGCAGGTTGATCGCGCCGAAAACGCCCGCGACCAGAAGAAGGCCGAGCACCGGATCGGAGGGGAGGGTGTAGGCCGTCACCGCCGTGAGAGCCATCGTCCACGCACTGGAACAGCGCAGCCTGGATGAAGGTCATCGGTCTGGTGGCGGCGGCGCCCCTCGCGGACGTTGCGCCTGGCGCCGGAGCGGTCGCGATCTTCCACGCGAGATAGAGCAGGTAGGCCGCCGACACGACTTTCAGAATCGTATGCGAGACGGGAAACATCTCGAACACTTGCACCAGTCCCGCGCCGACCAGCAGGATCATCACGGTGAAGCCGGCGCCCACGCCCAGCATGTGCGGAATCGTGCGGACGAATCCGAAGTTCACGCCCGACGCCATCAGCATCAGGTTGTTCGGTCCCGGCGTGATCGAGGACACGAACGCGAAAGCGGCCAGCGCAAAAAGGATTTCAGTGCTCATGCGCACAAATATGTGCGGTGTTATCGTCAACTTCCTTGCTTTGTGAGGCTAAAGGCATCTATTCTCACAACCTATGACCGGTATCGACGACGCGGACCGCAGAATCTTGCGCGAGCTGGAGCGTGAAGGGCGGATCACCAACGCCGATCTTGCGGCGAAAGTGGGCCTGTCCGCGTCGGCTTGTCTGCGCCGGGTGCAGGAGCTGGAGCGCTCGGGCGTCATCACCGGATACCGCGCGGTGCTGGACCGGGAGGCGATGGGCGCGGGGTTCATCGTGTATGTCACCGTGGGCCTCTCGAAACATACGAAGGCCGACCAGACCGCGTTCGAGAAAGCCATGTCGCGCGCGCCGCAGGTGAAGGAATGCCACAACGTGACGGGTACGGTGGAATATATCCTGCGCGTCGAGGCGGCGGACCTTGGCGCTTACAAGCAGTTCCACACGGAAGTTCTGGGCCAGGCGCCGGGTGTGAACTCCATCACCAGCTTCATCGTGATGGCGAGCAGCAAGGATGAGCGGGGATAAAGATGGCCCGGCTGAGAGACGTGATCTCTCCTTCGC
Source organism: uncultured Rhizobium sp. (assembly GCA_964550535.1). Classification (GTDB taxonomy): domain Bacteria; phylum Pseudomonadota; class Alphaproteobacteria; order Caulobacterales; family Hyphomonadaceae; genus UBA7672. The sequence goes on along the minus strand of CAZJZQ010000083.1, from coordinate 45 downwards.
ACGGGCCTTGAGCCCTGCGGGATGCTGCCATGTTTTAGCTCCGGG
>CAZJZQ010000082.1:0-14966 GCA_964550535.1 uncultured Rhizobium sp. | reverse complement strand
CGCATGGCGGCGGCGCCGTGCCGTATCACTGGGGCCGCTATCGCGGGCTGGCCGACATGCTGAAGAAGCCGCACCTGAACGAGCACGTGATGAAGAACGTGTATTTCGACACCTGCGTCTATCACCAGCCGGGCATCGATCTTCTGTTCGAGGTTATCAACGTCGAGAACATCCTGTTCGGCTCGGAGATGGTCGGCGCGGTGCGGGGCATTGACCCGGAAACCGGAAACTATTTCGACGACACCAAGCGCTATATCGACGCGCTGAAAATCTCTGACGCAGACAAGCTGAAAGTCTTCGAGAAGAACGCCCGCCGCGTCTATCCCCGCCTTGACGCCCAACTGAACGCAAGGGGGCTGTGATGGCGGCCTTCGAGAAGACGCCGGGCTGGATCGACTGGCATCCCAATCCCCGCGAACCAATTTTCACCCCCCCCCCCGGCGCCGTGGACGCGCATTGCCACGTCTTCGGCCCCGGCGATGTCTTTCCCTACGCGCCCGAGCGCAAATACACCCCATGCGACGCCTCCGCCGCACAACTGTTCGCCCTGCGTGACTTCCTCGGCTTTTCCCGCAACGTGATCGTGCAGGCCACCTGCCACGGCGCGGACAATCGCGCGCTGGTCGATGCGCTGAGCCAGTCAAACGGCAAGGCGCGCGGCGTCGCCACCGTCAAGCGCTCGATATCGGACAGCGAATTGAAACAGTTGCACGACGCTGGCGTGCGCGGCGTGCGGTTCAACTTCGTCAAACGCCTGGTCGATGTGCTCGACAAGGGCGAACTCGCGGAGATCGCCCATCGCATCGTCCCGCTCGGCTGGCATGTGGTGATCTATTTCGAGGCGCAGGAACTGCCCGAACACTACGACTTTTTCACTTCGCTGCCCTGCACGGTCGTCATCGATCACATGGGCCGCCCGGACGTCGCCAAGCCGGTGGACGGCGCAGAGTTCGGCCTGTTCCTCAAGCTCATGCGCGAACACGCCAATTTCTGGTCAAAAGTCTCCTGTCCCGAACGTCTCTCGAAAACCGGCCCGCATGGTTATGACGATGTCGTTCCCTTCGCGCGCCGCGTGGTGGAGCAATTCCCCGATCGCGTCCTCTGGGGAACCGACTGGCCGCACCCCAACATGACCACGCACGCGCCAGACGACGGCAAACTCGCCGACTTCATCCCGAAGATCGCCACAACGCCAGACCTTCAGCGCAAGCTCCTCGTCGATAATCCCATGCGCCTCTACTGGCCCGAAGAACGACAGACGGAGGTGCGCTGATGGCCCGCGACATCCATGAATACCTCGCCGAGTTCGAAGACATTCCCGGCACCCGCGTTTACACCACCTCGCGCGCCCGCCAGGGCTACTGGCTCAACCAGTTCGCGATGAGCCTGATGAAGGCGGAGAACCGCGAACGCTGGAAGGCCGGCAACGCCGCCTACCTCGCTGACTGGCCCATGACGGATGACCAGAAGGCCGCCGTCCTTGCACGGGATTACAACCGCATGCTCGATCTCGGCGGCAACATCTACTACCTCGCCAAGATCTTCTCCACCGACGGTCTTTCCTTCGTGCAGGCCGTCTCCACCATGACGGGCATGAGCGTGGAAGACTATCAGAAGATGATGGCCGCCGGCGGCCGCAGCCCTGAAGGCGTCCGCTCCATCAAGGGGAAATACTGAGATGGCCCGCATCACCGCAGGCGTGGCCACCAGTCACGTCCCCCTCCTCGGCGTCGGCATCGACCAGGACAAGACGGAACAGGATTACTTCCGTCCGATCTACGCTGGATACGAATGGACGAAACAGTGGATCGCCAGGCCGGAGAACAAGCCGGACGTTGTCATTCTCGTCTATAACGACCACGCCACCGCCTTCGACATGAACCTCATCCCCACTTTCGCAATAGGTTGCGCGGAGGAGTTCAAGCCCGCCGATGAGGGCTGGGGCCCGCGCCAGGTGCCCGTGGTGAAGAACGACGCGGACTTTGCGTGGCACATCGCGCAGAGCTGCATCCTCGACGAGTTCGACATGACCATCATCAACAAGATGGACGTCGACCACGGCCTCACCGTCCCGCTCTCGATGATGTTCGGCCAGCCGTCCGAATGGCCGTGCAAGGTGATCCCGCTGGCCGTCAACGTCGTCACCTACCCGCCGCCCTCCGGCAATCGTTGCTGGAATCTCGGCGAAGCCATCGCACGCGCCGTCGAGAGCTATCCCGCTGACCTGAACGTGCAGATCTGGGGAACAGGCGGCATGAGCCACCAGCTTCAGGGGCCGCGCGCCGGTCTGATCAACAAGGAGTGGGACCAGCGCTTCCTCTCTGACCTCACGGCAAACCCGCAACGCCTGCGCCACATCCCCCACATCGAATACCTGCGCGAGACGGGCTCAGAAGGCATTGAAATGGTCATGTGGCTGGTCATGCGCGGCGCGCTGGGCGACGGCGTGAAGGAACTGCACCGCCACTATCACGTCCCCGCGTCGAATACGGCGGTGGGCCATATCGTTCTGGAGAAGCTGTAATGGGCAAGACAATCGGCGTCGTTCTCGCGGGCGCGGGCGCCTTCGGTGAAAAGCACCTCGACGCGATCAAGCTGATCGACGGCGTTAAAGTTCTCTCCGTTGTGGGCCGCCGCATCGAACCGACGCAGGAAACCGCGCAAAAATACGGCATCCCCCACGCCACCACCGATCTGGCCGAAGCCCTCGCCCAGCCGGGCGTCGACGCCGCCATCCTTTGCACGCCCACCCAGATGCATGCCGCGCAGTCGATCCAGTGCATGAAAGCCGGCAAGCACGTGCAGGTCGAAATCCCGCTGGCGGATTCATGGGCCGACGCGCAGGCCGTGCTCGACACCCAGAAGCAGACCGGCCTCATCGCCATGTGCGGCCACACCCGCCGCTTCAACCCCTCGCACCAATACCTGCACAAGAAGATCGCCGCCGGCGAACTCAACATACAGCAGATGGACGTGCAAACCTATTTCTTCCGCCGCAAGAACATGAACGCCAAGGGTCAGCCGCGCTCGTGGACCGATCACCTGCTCTGGCACCACGCCGCCCACACGGTCGATCTGTTCGCCTATCAGACGCGCGACGAAATCGTCTCCGCGCACGCCGTGGAAGGCCCGCACAACCCTGAACTCGGTATCGCCATGGACATGTCGATCCAGTTGAAGACAAGGCGCGGCGCCATCTGCACGCTCTCGCTCTCCTTCAATAATGACGGCCCGCTCGGCACCTTCTTCCGCTATATCGGCGACAACGGCACATGGATCGCCCGTTACGACGACCTCTTCACCGGCAAGGAGGAGAAGGTGGACGTCTCGCACGTCGATGTCTCCCTCAACGGCATCGAGCTTCAGGATCGCGAGTTCTTCTCCGCCATCCGCGAGGGCCGCGAGCCCAACGCTTCCGTCGCGCAGGTTCTCCCCTGCTACAAGGTGCTGCACGATCTCGATCTCCAGCTCGCGAAGGACCGCGCCTGATGGCGATGCGAACGCGCAAGCTCGGCCCGTTCGATGTCGAGTGCGTTGGCCTGGGCTGCATGAACCTCAGCCACGCCTATGGCGCGCCGCCGGCGCGGCCGGAGGCTGAGCGCCTGCTGCTCCGCGCCTTCGACATGGGCGTCCGCCATTTCGACACCGCCGCCCTCTACGGCTTCGGCGCCAACGAGGAACTGGTCGGCCCCACGCTGAAGCGCCATCGCGACGAAATCCTGCTCGCCTCGAAATGCGGAATGACCGGCATAAACGGCAAACGCGTCATCGATGGCCGGCCGGAGACAATCAAACAGACCTGCGAAGACTCCCTCCGCCGCCTCCAAACGGATGTGATCGACCTTTACTACCTCCACCGCTGGGACAAACGCATCCCCATTGAAGAGTCTGTCGGCGCGCTGAAGGATCTACAGGACGCCGGAAAGATCCGCGCCATCGGCCTGTCCGAAGTCTCGGCGGACACGCTGCGCCGCGCCGCCCGCGTCAGCCCCATCGCCGCGCTCCAGACCGAGTACTCGCTCTGGACCCGCAATGCCGAAATCGCCGTCCTCGAAGCCTGCAAGGAAATGGGAACGGCCTTCGTCGCTTTCTCTCCGCTTGCACGCGGCTTCCTCGCCAACGCCGTGCGCGATCACGACGCTTTGGCGCCGAAAGACCTGCGCCGCACCATGCCGCGCTTCCTGCCGCCGCACCTATTCGAAAATATTCGCCTGCTGGACGCCTTCGTGGCGCTCGCGGAGCAGAATGGCGGCGTTCCACCGGGCATTCTCGCCCTCGCCTGGGTCATCGCGCGCGGGGAGCATGTGCACGTCATCCCCGGCACCACCAATCTCCAGCACCTGTTCGAGAATATCGACGCGGAAGCCTTCGACTTCCCGCCCGAGGCCTTCGCGGAGGCCGAAGCCATCTTCAACGAAACCACCGTCAGCGGCCCGCGCTACTCGCCCGCCGCGCAGGCGGATGTGGACACGGAGGACTTCTGATGTTCGCGCGCAACCAGTGGTATGTCGCCGCCTGGGACAATGAAGTCGACCGCAACCCCATCGCCCGCATCATCTGCGGCGAGCCGGTGATGCTCTACCGCAAGTTTGATCGCTCCATTGTCGCGATGCGCGACGCCTGCCCGCACCGCCTCTTGCCGCTCTCCATGGGCATCAAGGAGGGCGACAACATCCGCTGCAAGTATCACGGCCTGATGCTGGGACCGGACGGCGCCTGCCTCGCCATGCCGCTAAAATCCGATATGCCGCGCAACCAGATCCGCGCCCAAGTCTATCCGGTGGTCGAACGCCACCGCTTCGTCTGGGTGTGGATCGGTGAAGCCGGGAAAGCCGACCCCGCGCTCATCCCCGATTTCTGGCCCTGCTCCCGCCCGGACTGGACGTTCGACGGCGAGTACATGCATCTCAAATGCGACTACCGCCTGCTGATCGACAATCTGATGGACCTCACGCACGAAACCTATGTGCACCAGGGCTCCATCGGCCAGCCGGAGCTGATGGAAGCGCCCATCGATACGAGCGTCGAAGGCGACCGCGTCACCGTTTCGCGCTGGATGCCGGACATCGACGCACCGCCCTTCTGGCGCAACGCGCTGAAAAAGGACGGGCCGGTGCACCGCTGGCAGGTCTGCCATTTCATCGCGCCGTCCAACGTCATCATCGATGTCGGCGTCGCGCCCGTAGACTCCGGCGCCACGCTGGAGAAACATGACCAGGGCGTGCGCGGCTTCGTCATCGACGCCATCACGCCGGAAAGCGAAACCTCCTGCCACTATTTCTGGGGCATGGCCCGCAATTTCGACCAGCAGGACGCCGGATTCACCGGCCGCTTCAAGCGCCAGCAAGGCATGGTGTTCGACGAAGACCTGGTCGTGCTGGAGGCGCAGCAACGCGCCATCGCCGCCAACGCCGACATGCGGATGCGTAATTTCAATATCGACGCCGGCGGCGTCCACGCCCGCCGCGTGATCGAACGCCTCGCGGGGAAGCAGGCGGCGCCGGTGACAGCCTGATACCATGCGTCCGTCGCCATCACGCGCGGAATATATGGTTGACATAACAATTGGCTTGTCCGCCTTTACCCCCTGAAGCGGCCGCATCCCAGAATGGCCGTTCGGGGAGACGTCCATGCGCATCCTGCTCACCGGTCTTCTGGCCGGTTTTTCCACCGCCCTGCTGTCCGCCTGCCAGTTCTCCGCGCCATCGTCACAGGCTGACGCCTGCGACCGCGCCTGCGCCATCGGCCTCGCGAAGAAAGTCTCCGCTGATCCGGCGCTGTTCCAGAACCTGATCCGCCTCACGGAGAACGGCGCCGATACAACGCCGGCGGAGTCCTGGCTCACCGGCGCCGCCAACCTCGATTTCCACGGCGGCTTCGCGGAAGAAGAAGCAGGGCAAGCCATTATCTACGGAACCGGCGTCGGCCGGGACGGCAAGCCCGCCGTATTCGGCCTTCGTATCGATCTGTCCGGCGAAGCCATCGTCAACGCCGAGCTGATCACCGCCCGCGACGGCGAAGCCTCCCTCTTCCCGCCCGCAACGCCGATCAAGCGCCTCGCCATCTTCGACGAAACCGTGCCCGAAGCGCAGCGTAGCACGCGCGAGACATTGATCGCCCTCGCCAACGCGTATTTCGACGGCATCGAAACGGACGTCGCCAACGGCCTGCCCGTCACCGAAACCTGCGAGCGGATCGAGAACGGCGTGCAGACCACGCATTCGCCGCGCTTCTCCGACCTCGCCTGCAATTCGTTTGAGCCCTTCGTCTATATCACAGAGGTTCCTGAGCGCCGTTACCCTGTCGTCGATGTGGAGCGTGGCGTCGTCGTGGCCGCCGCCGCCTTCCGTATCCCGGGCGGCGAGTATGTCCGCGTCATCAACGGTCAGGAAACGACCCGCCGGTACGAACCCCGCGCTCTATTCCTGTTCGAGAGCTTCAAGGTCGTGGACGGCAAGATCGAAATGATCGAAGCGACAATGCGCAACATGCCCCTCGACTCCAAAATGGGCTGGTGAGGACTGGAAGATGAAACTGATGAAATCCGCCCTCCCCCTCGTCTCGCTGGCGGCGCTCGCACTCGCCGCCTGCGCCTCCGGCGATGCGCCGCCTGCTGCTCCGGCCGCGCCTGCTCCGGCCGCACCTGTCGCTGCTTCACCGGCAGCCGCAGCACCTCCAGCCGCCGCCGCAGCAACAGCGCTGGCCGAACGTCCCGCCGCGGAGATGGCGCGCCTCACATCCGCCGCGCCGGAGCCGGCCGGTCCCGGCACACAGCTCGGCCCTCATGCTGACATTACGGTCGAGGCCGCGGCGGGCCTGCCCACGCACACCATCTACTACCCCGCCAATATCGCCGCGCTGCCCGCGAGCGAAAAGCTGCCCCTGCTGGTCTGGGGCAACGGCGCCTGCGCCAACAATGGCAAGAGCTTCCAGCGCACGTTGACCAAGGTGGCCAGCCACGGCTTCGTCGCCATCGCCGTCGGCTACGCCGATCCGCCCGACGGCGCGCCCCGCACCAATGGCGCGCAGATGATCGAAGCGATCAACTGGGCCGAAGCCGGCAATGTGAATCCCGCCGTGCGCAACCGCATCGATCTCACGCGCATCGCCGTGATGGGTCAGTCCTGCGGCGGCCTGATGACCATCGAGGCCGCCCACGATCCGCGCATCGACACCATCGGCGTCATCAACAGCGGCGTTTACAACGCAGGCCCGGGCGCGGGCCTGTCGCTCACCACCGCGAGCAAGGACACGCTGAAGACGATCCACACGCCCGCCCTCTACATCAATGGCGGCGAGGCGGATCTGGCCTGGGAAAACTCCAACGACGACTTCGCGAAGATCAATCACGTCCCCGTCTTCTACGGCGCGATGAACGGCGCGGGTCACATCGCCACGCACCGCCACAAGAATGGCGGCCGCTTCGCCGAGGTCATCACCGCATGGCTGGAATGGCGCCTGAAAGGCGACCCCGCCGCCGCCGCCCTCTTCACGGGCGACGCATGCGGCCTGTGCAGCGATCCGCAATGGACGGTCCAGACAAAAGCATGGCCGCCGCGCTGAGGCCGGGACAGGGCGAAGCCGGTGCGTCAATCCGCTCGCGGATTGGGCTTGAGTGATCGCCGCGTCTGAATATTTTGCGCGGCGCGTGGAGTACGGGAGTCCCTTGAGATGAGAATCGCCATCGCCGGCGGAGGAATTGGCGGCCTCGCGGCGGCCCTTGTTCTCTCAGAGGACGGTCACGACGTCTGCGTCTATGAAGCCGCGCCCGAACTCATGCCCCTGGGCGTCGGCATCAACCTGCTCCCCCACGCCACGCGCATCCTGGCCAATTATGGCGTGGTCGATGTCCTGCTCGCCCACGGCGTCGCCACCAGCGAGCTGGTCTATCACAACCGCCACGGCCAGCGGATCTGGGCCGAGCCGCGCGGCAAGTTCGCGGGCTTCGACGCGCCGCAGATATCCATGTCCCGCGCCGCCCTGCAATTCGGCCTGCTCGACGCGGTGCAGATGCGCATCGGCGCGGATCGCATCGTGCGCAACCGCCGCCTCACCGATTTCGCGCAGGCGGATGGCGGCGTGAACATCCATTTCACCGACGCGTCCAGCGGCGCTCACCCGGTCAGCGCCGACCTGTTGATCTGCGCCGACGGCATCCACTCCGCCGCGCGCGCGCAGCTCTATCCGGATGAAGGCAAGCCGATCTATTCCGGCCGCACGCTGTGGCGCGCCACCACCTACACCAAACCCTTCCTCACCGGCGCCAGCATGATCATGGTGGGCCACCAGGACCAGAAATTCGTCTGCTACCCAATCGAGCCCGTGCGCCCCGATGGCCAGCAGCGCATCAACTGGATCGCCGAACTCGCCATCCCCGAATTCCGCCGCCGCGAGGACTGGAACCGCGAAGGCGACCGCGCCGACTTCTGGCCGCGCTTTGAAAACTGGCGCTTCGACTGGCTCGACATCCAGGCCCTCATCGAAGGGGCCGATGCGATCTACGAATACCCGATGGTGGACCGCGACCCGCTTCCGAAATGGAGCCATGACCGCATGACGCTGCTGGGCGACGCCGCGCACCCGATGTACCCGATCGGCTCCAACGGCGCGAGCCAGGCGATCCTCGACGCCGATGCGCTCGGCCGCGCCCTGCGCGCGAACGCCGATCCCGTCGCCGCCCTCGCCGCCTATGAAGCCGAACGCCTGCCCGCCACCGCCGCCATCGTCCGCGCCAACCGCCAGAACGGGCCGGAGCAATGCATGCAGCTGGCGGAAGATCGCGCGCCCGAAGGCTTCACCGATCTCGACGCCGTCTTCGCACCGGGCGAACTCCAGGCCATGGCCGACAAGTACAAGGTGCTGACCGGCATGAAGCGCAACGACGCTTCCACGCCCAAAGGCTGAGCCCAGGCCAAGGCTGTCGCAACGCCCGCCCCGCCTTCGCGCCAGCCGGAACAAGCATTCCCCTGAAAGTGATTCCGCTTTCGCCGGGCTTCCTCTAGGATTCCCGGCGAGAGAGAACCGCATGTCACATGCGGCGGCTATGCAGACGCACGACGATCAACCACGCAGAGGGGAAGCTGCACATGAAGAAACTCGCCATTACCGGAACCGTCATCCTGGCGCTCGCGCTGTCCGCCTGCGGTGGCGGTGAAGAAACCGCGCCCGCCGCCACCGAAACCGCCGTGGCGGCGCCCTCCGCCGGCGAGGCCGTATTGCCCTCCGGCGCCACGCCGAAAGACACGATCGACTCCCGCCGCGCCAACCTCAAAGACCTCGGCGCCAACTTCAAGACGATCAACGACCAGTTGAAGGCGAGCACGCCGGACACCGCCGCCATCGCCGCCGCCGCGACAAAGATCGCGGGCTATTCCAACGAGATCGAAACTTGGTTCCCGGCCGGGACAGGCCCTGAGGCCGGCGTCGAAACCGAAGCGCTGCCGGTCATCTGGTCGGACGCCGCCGGCTTCGCCGCCGCCGCCGCCAACTTCAAGGCCGCCGCCGCAACCCTCTCCACCGCATCCGTCTCGGGCGACACAACCGCCATCGGCGCCGCCGCCCGCGGACTCGGCCCCACCTGCAAGGGCTGCCACGACACCTACCGTCTCAAGAAGAACTAGCCGTGTCTGAATCGCCTGCGCCGGATTCCATGCAGACGCCTCACGCGGCGGAAACGACGCTCCGTCGCGTGCGCGTCTGGGATATCCCGACACGCGTGTTTCACTGGGCGCTCGTGGCCTGCTTCGCCATTCTCTGGTGGTCGGCTGAAGAACGCGAGATGGGGTTGCACCGGATCACCGGCGTAACCCTTCTCGGCCTGCTCGTCTTCCGCATCTACTGGGGTTTCGCGGGTCCGGCTACGGCGCGGTTCAACCGCTTCCTGAAAGGTCCGGCCACCACGCTCGCCTATGTGCGCAGCCTCTTCTCGCGCAACTACAAAGGCGCCTTCGGCCACAACCCGCTCGGCGGGTGGAGCGTCGCGGCCATCCTTCTTGCCGCTGTGCTCCAGGTCGGCCTCGGCCTCTTCGCGGTCGATGTCGATGGTTTTGAATCCGGCCCGCTCTCCCACCTCGTCTCCTTCGACATGGGGCGCGAGATCGCGGATCTGCACGAAACCGTCTTTGAAATCCTGCTGATCCTCATCGGCGTTCATTTGGCCGCCGTGCTTTTCTATCTGGTCGTGCTGCGCAAGGAACTCATCACCCCGATGATCCACGGCGTCACGAAGACGGATGATCCAGCGGTGCAAGCCGTGCCCGCCCTCATGCCCCTGCGATTCATCATCGGCGTCGCCCTCGCGGGCGCGGTCGTCTGGTATATCGCGGGTTGATCGCAACCTCGAAAAGACTGCCTTATCCGTTCGAGCCCATCGGGCGCCTCTCTCCTGCTCTTGCCGCCAGCCAGCACAGGCGTCCACGCATCAATCAGGCGGAGCGGCGAAGTCAGAAAGCACCTGGGGATCACCAACCCGCCAAAATAAAAGCCGGAGAGGCGGCGCAAACCGCCCCTCCGGCTCGGGCCGAGTGCGACGGCGCAGCATCAACCGCACGACAGCTTATCGCAGTCACGGAGGTCGCCTGCCCGGCGCGTCGGCCGATTACGGCTGGATATAGGAGCGGATGGCCGCGACCTCGGCGCTCGCTTCCGCGATCCGCCATTTCACCAGGTCGCCGATAGAGATAACGCCCAGCAGACGCCCGCCCTCCACAACCGGCAGGTGCCGCACCCGGCGGTCCGTCATCTTGTCCATGGCCGCCTCGATTGAGTCATTGCCCTTCGCGGTGACGATCTTGCGCGTCATCGTCTCCGCCACGGTGGCTTTCAACGCCGAGGCGCCAACCTTCGCGATCGCCCGCACCAGATCCCGCTCCGAGAACACCCCGATCACAGCCCCGGACTCGCCGAGGATAACCAGAGCCCCCACCTTGCGGGCGTCGAGCAGCTCGGCCGCCTCCTTGAGCGTTGCGGATTCCGGGACAGCGAACACCTCGCCGCCCTTCTCGCGCAGGATGTGAGACAGGATCATCGTCAGCCTCCCTTGTTCACCAGCCACCCATCTGTGGTATTTAAACGACAGGGTGCGGCAGGCGGCCGCAGGTTTCAAGCAAATACTTGCCGCCAGCGAATTTCGGCCGGGGCGCCTGCTGTCCCGCGAAACCTGTTCCGGCCCGGCACAGCCTCCACCGAAAAGTGCATTTTCAAGCGATTCCAGCCCGTTTCCCGCCTCAGGCGAGCCCGGCGGGCCGTGTGCACGTATCTGGCACACCGGTTGCAGCCCTCTGGTTCAACTCAACTTTCAGGAGACATCGCCCGATGTCCTACCGGCGTCGAAATGACAACGTCCTGGTCTCCAGCCTCATCGGCGTGGGGACGGGGGTCGCGCTTGTCGGCGGCCTCGTTCTGTTGCTCGCCATGCCGGCCAGCGCCCAAACCGCCAACGCTTCGGCGGGCGATTTCGAACGCCCATGGGGCTTCGGCTACGGCCAGGAGAGCCAGCCCTACGAAGCCTCCACCCGCGACGCCTCCGGCAACCGCACCATCATCGGCGGCCTGCTCGAAGGCGGCTCCGGCCTCTCGTCCTACGCCAACGCGACGGCCAGCGCCTACGCCAACGCACAGGCCTCCTCGGGCGCCGGTTTCAGCCAGGGTTCGTCCATCGGCAACCAGATCAACGTCATCACCCAGGGCAACTACAACACCGTGGTGGTGAACGCGACACAGATCAACAACGGCAATCAGAACACTGTTCTCAACGGAAGCCTGAACCTCGATGACTAAGCGCGCGCCTCTTCTCATCGCGGCTCTCGGCGCTCTTACGCTCGCTGGTTGTGTCACGCCTGTCGCGGGCTCCAGCGGCCTTTACGCCAGCCCGATCGGCAACGCGCCGGTCACGGCCAACCCCACGCCCTACACGCCCGGCCTCCAGTGCATGGCGAACTACGCCCGCGCCACGAACATCGCGACGCCGCGGATCGCCGTCGGCCGCATCCTCGACTACACCGGCAAGGAAGACTTCGACGGCCGCAAGATCACGCAGGGCGCATCCCTGATGGCGATCTCCGCCTTCTCGAAAGCCGGCGTCCGCCTTGTCGAGCGTTTCGACACCTCGGTTTCCGAACTCGAACTGAAATACGCCAACAACCGCCTGATCTCCGACGACCAGAGCGCAGACGGCGAATTCCGCCGCATCATGGCCGGCTCGATCCCCGGTTCGGACTATCACTTCATCGGCGGCATCACCGAGTTGAACTCCAACATCCGCTCGATAGGCGCAGACGTTTTCGCCGGCGACCTTGACGCAGACGGCCCGAAAGGCCGCGCCGGCGCCAAGCTGTTCGTCATCAATGTCGGCATCGACCTCCGCCTCGTCGACACCCGCACGCTCGAAGTCGTGGACGTGATCTCCTACCAGAAGCAGATCATCGGCCGCGAAGTCTCGCTCGGCATCTTCGACTTCGCCAACGGCAACGTCTTCGACGTCGGCGGCGGTGAGCGCGCCATGGAGCCGATCCAGCTCGCCGTGCGCTCGGTCATCGAACGCGCCGTGCTCGAAATGACGGCCAATCTCTATGGCGTGCCGAACGCTGATCCGTGCGCCGCCCTGGCCGATAATTCCAACGGCGCCTTTGTCGCCGAAAACGCAACTGGAGCCGCCTTCGCTCTGCCGGGCCAACCGCCCGTGACCGATGGCTCGCTCCGCGCCGATCCGGACCGCTGGCATGCCAGGCGCGACGACGGCGTCCAATCCGCCCTTCGTGGCCGCACCCGCTAGGACCCGGCAGGAAAAACGCTCATGCGCGCTCCCCGTCTCCTTCTCACCGCAGCGGCCGCCGCCCTTCTCGGCGCTCCCGCCTTTGCGCAGCAGGTCCCGCAGGTCGAAATCGACCAGCTGCAATGGGGCGACGTCTTCGCCTCGATGACGGTTGAAAGCCGCGACAGCCGTGGTTCCGCCGCCGCCGTCGCGACCAGCGCAGGCAACACCGCCTCGGGCGCCAACATGACCGGCGACATGCACGCCGACGTCGTCCAGATCAGCCGCGCCTCAGCCGGCGCCGAAGCCATCGTGGATGCAGACGACGCCTGCTGCGAAACCTCCGCCATCGCGACCGCCCAGAACAACGCCATCGAAGCCCAGACCCGCGATGGCGGCCTCATCCTCTGGGGCGATCAGATCGCCACCGGCGGCGAAGCCAGCGCCCTCGCGAAAGCCGCCGTAGGCAACACCCAGCTTCTGCAAGCGGCGTCCTCCGCCGCCGCCAACAACGCCGCGCTCGCCGTGACGGATGGCGGCCTCACCATCCTCCTGCCGCAGATATCCGATAACTCCGTCCGCGCCCGCACGGATGTCGACGCCTGCTGCACCGGCCTGACGCTCGCCGGCGCCACCGCGACCGGTAATGCGCTCAGCACAACCTCGTCCACCTCCACCGTCAGCGCCGATATCGAGCAGACCTCGACCGGCGCCGAAATCCTCGCCGCCACCGACATCTACCAATACCAGGCTCACCACGTTACAGCCGCCTCCACCGCCGCAGCCAACTCCGCCAGCATCGCCAACGAGTGGGGCTATGTCTCGCTACGCGGTAAACAGGCGAACGAATCCGAAGTCCTCGCCGACACCCGCGTCACGCTCGGCTCGTGGCAGGGCGCGGCGGCGTCCTCGGCCCACGGCGCCGGCAACACCTTGCTCGCCACCAATGTCGGCTCCGATCTCGCGGTCGATGTGAGCCAGATGAACTCCGGCGGCGTCTCGGCCTACGCTTCCTTCAACGGCGGCGCGAACGCTGACCGCAATGGCGGCGCGGTCGTCAACGCCAGCGCCATCGGCAACGGCTTCACCGGCTATGTCTGCTCCTACTGCGGCGACGCGGCGGTGACGGGCGCGGTCAGCCAGACCAACAGCGGCAACATTAATTCCACCGGCGTGATCTCCGCCACCGGCGCCTCCAGCGCGTTCGGAGCGGCCTCCGCCATCGGCAACTCGGCATCCTTCATCACGGCGTCCAACCAGAACTAGGAAAACGGAAAGCCACACAGCATTCCAGGGTCTCACTTCGGTCGCCCTGGTCCGCCCCAGTAAGAGTTAGGCCCCACGGGCGGAGGGCAGCGTAGAGTAGCGTAAGAGTAAGCGTAGAGTTCGACGGCGGCGGCTTTCCAGAACGGAGAGCTGCCGCTTTCGCTTTTGGCCTCTGCTGGAACCCTCCCGCCGCGGGATCGTTTGCCTTTATCGACCCCGGCGAAATGGAGACCGCAATGAAACCGGCCATCCTCATCCTGGCAACCGCCCTTGCCTGCGCAGCCTGCACGGATCGCACACCCGAATTGCCGCCTGAACCCGATCAGGAAAACATCATTCCTCCCACCACAGGCGCGGGCACGCCCGCCGAAGACAACGCCGCCGCCGCGCCCACATCAGCCGCCGCCACGCCCGGCGGTCTGCCGTCCTTCTTCGCCACGCCCGCCGCTGGCGAGGAACTGCCAACCTCGCAAACCACGCCCGGCCCGATCCCGCTCAAATACCGCCACGTCTGGTCGATCGAGGCGAAGGACTGCCGCACCGAGCCCGCGCTCACCCGCATCGCCATCGCGCCCAACGCCGTGCGCTTCTATGAAGGCCGCTCCGTCGTCACCGGCGTCACCATCCCGCACGAGAACGCCCTGACCCTCGAAGTCGACCACATGGCCGAAGGCGAGATCGCCCGCGAAACCCACGCGCTGGTCCTCGAAAACGGCGGCCAGAAACTCGCCTACCAACGCCGGGGCCAGAACTTCACCTACACCCGCTGCCCGATATAGCGCGAGCCGCTCCCGGCGAACGCGCGACGGCCTGCCGCGCGAAGACAGGAGGCCAAGCTCCCCCCACCCCTCTCCCACACCCCTCTCTCTCGCGGAGTCATTCCCGGATCGACCCGGGAATGACTCCGCGGGCGGGGATGGAACCGAAGGACAAGTTGAACGCCCCCAAA
>CAZJZQ010000081.1:0-15541 GCA_964550535.1 uncultured Rhizobium sp. | reverse complement strand
CTCATGCTCAACAAAGCCGTCTCAGCCATGGCCCAAGTCACTAACAGCCTCTAGAGCCCAGTGTGCTCGCGGAACCAGCGCACGAAATCCGCCGCGCCCTGCTCCACGGATATCGACGGCGCATAACCCAGCTCGCTCGCAAGGCGCGAGATATCGGCATGCGTGGCGGCGATATCGCCCGCCTGCAACGGCGCCGGCTCGGTGATCGCCTTGCGCCCCGCCGCAGCCTCAATGGCGGCGACAAGGCGCGGCAGCGTCACCGGATCGGACGCGCCGACATTGTAGATGCGATGGCCCGCCTTCACAGGCGCATGCGCTATCCGCATCACCGCATCCACCGCATCGCGTATCTCGGTCAGATCGCGCCGCATCCCGCCGCCATTGAACAGGCGGATCGGCTGGCCGCGCAGGACGGCGTCGGTGAATGTCCAGCACGCCGTATCCGGCCGCCCCCACGCGCCATACACGCTGAAGAACCGCAGGCCCGTCAGCGGCAGCCCGTACAGGCTGGCATAGCTTTCCGACATCAGCTCGCACGAACGTTTCGCCGCCGCGTAGATCGACACCGGATGATCGCAGCGGTCCGTCTCGCGGAAAGGCCCGTCCGTGCGCTCGCCATAAACCGCCGATGACGACGCATAGATCAGCCGCGCCCGGCCTTCGAGACGGCGCGCCAGCTCCAGCATGTTCAGCTGGCTGCGCATGTCCGTGCTGGCATAGCCCGACGCGCTGCCCAGCGACTGGCGCACGCCCGGCTGCGCTGCGAGATGGATGATGAGATCCGGCCTGAAGCTCTCCACCGCAGCATCCAGCGCCGCGGTGTCATCGGCATTGATGTTCACGAACCGGAAATTCTCGGGCCGCCCCAATTGCGCCAGCCGCGCAGCCTTCAGCGCCGGATCGTAATACGGATTGAGATTGTCGGCGCCCAGAACGTCATGCCCGCGCGCCAGAAGCGCCGCGGCGACATGGAAACCGATGAACCCCGCGACCCCGGTCAGGAATACACGCATCGTCATCTGGCTTCCCGGGGAGGGCGGCGAAGCAGCATGCGTTCAGATGGGCGTGCATGCGCCATCAAGTCAACAGCGCCCGCCACAACCGGAATGTGACAGCTACAGCTTCCACGCCTTGCGGTGAAAGGCCCAGGCCGTCGATACGATGGTGTCGATGTCGGACAGGCGCGGCGTCCAGCCCAGCGTCTCGCGGCTGAGGCTGGTGTCGGCATACAGCGCGATGGCGTCGCCCGCACGGCGCGGCGCGATGGCGTGCGGCACGGGGCGGCCGGTGGCGCGCTCGACCGCGTCGAGCACCTGTTTCACCGTGCGGCCCTCGCCTGTGCCCAGGTTGAGCTGAAGCTTCTGCGTGCCGCCGCCCAGGAGGCGCGCGGCGGCGAGGTGAGCCTCGGCCAGATCGGTCACATGGATGAAGTCACGGACATTGGTGCCGTCCGGCGTCGGATAATCATCGCCGAACAGCTTCATCGGCCCGCCAAGGCCGACAGCGGCTTTCAGCGCGTTCGGAATCAGATGCGATTCAGGATCGTGCTCCTCGCCCGTCTCGCCATCGGGATCGGCGCCTGAAGCGTTGAAATAGCGCAGCGCCGCATAGCGAAGGCCCTGCGCTCGCGAGATGTCTTCGAGCATCTGCTCGACCATCAGCTTGGACCGGCCATAAACGCTGACCGGCCGCTTCGGCATGTCCTCGGTCAGCGGGAGGCGCTCCGGGTCGCCATAGATCGCGCAGGTGGACGAGAAGACGAGGTTCTTCACTCCTTCCTCCAGCATCACCTTCACAAGGTTCAGCGCACCAGCGACGTTGTTCTCATAGAAGCCGACCGGATCGCGTTCGCCCTCGCCCACCTCGATCTTGGCGGCGAAATGCATCACGGCGTCGGGCTTGTGCTCGCGAATGGCGGCGCGCACCGCGCCGGCGTTGCGGATATCGCCCCGGAACAGCGGGCCCCATTTCACAGCGTGTTCATGCCCGGACGACAGGTCGTCGAACACGATGGGCTCCAGCCCGGCAAGACGAAGCGTCTTGGCCGCATGAGACCCGATATATCCCGCCCCGCCGGCGATCAGCACACGCTGGATTGTCATCTACGGCTCCTAGGTTCATCCGGGCACATGCAAACGCCATGCTGGCGCGCGCCGCACCCGGACGGAAGCGGCGCGGCCCGGTATTTTGACGTGCGCGCGGCGGCGAACATGGTAAATCCGCGCCATGACATATGATCCAGCCTCCGGCCCCGCCGAACACGACCTTATCGCTCTCGAATTCGCACGTATCGCGTCGGACGCAGGCGTGGCGGTCATAGAGGTTTACGAAAGCGATTTCGAACATCGCACCAAGGCCGATTCCAGCCCGGTTTCCGACGCCGACGAACGGGCCGAGGAAATCATCCTTGCCCGTCTGGCGGCCTTCCTGCCCGGCGTGCCTGTGCTGGCGGAGGAATCCGCCGCGCGCGATGGCGTGGGCGGCCCGCTGGGCGCCACCTTCATCCTCGTCGACCCCGTGGACGGCACCAGGGAATTCCTGAAGCGGAACGGCTCCTTCACCGTCAACATCGCACTGATCCACAACGGCGCCCCGGTCGCGGGCTGCGTTTACGCCCCCGCCCGCAAGGAAATGTTCTGGGCCGGTGACGCCGCCTACGTGCTGGAAGGCCTCGCGGCGGGCGCAACCATCGCGAACGGCGCGGGAGCACGCATGGCGACGCGCGCCTACCCCGCCGAAGGGCTGGTGGCCGTCACCTCGTCCTCCCACCTCGATGAGCAGACAAAGGCGTTCATGAAACGCCTGCCCATCAGCGGCGAAACGGCGACAGGATCGTCCCTGAAATTCTGCCTCGTCGCGCAGGGCAAGGCCGACGTTTATCCGCGCTTCGGTCCCACGATGGAGTGGGACACGGCGGCGGGCCACGCCGTGCTGCGGGGGGCGGGCGGACAGGTTCTCAACCCCAACGGCGCGCCCTTCACCTATGGCAAGGCGGCGGGCGGCTATCGCAACGGGGCCTTCGTCGCCTGGGGCCGCCAGCCCCTCTGACCCCACTCCCCTCTGCTCTGGCCCGTTTTCCCCGCTCTGGCGTTTTCGGTGCGTCTGGGGCAGGACACGGATGAAACATCACGCGAGTTCGCCATGACCGACGCCCCCGCCCTGCCTGACCGCCTGAGCCAGGACTCCAACAGTCCCTACTACGACAAGGACCTGCTGGAGCGCGGCATCGGCATCCGCTTCAATGGCGAGGAAAAAACCAACGTCTGGGAATACTGCGTCAGCGAAGGCTGGGTGCGCGTGGTCGCCGGCGCCGCGCTGGACCGCAAGGGCCAGCCCATGACGCTGAAGCTGAAGGGCAAGGTCGAGCCCTTCTTCGAATCCTAGACGCCTACCGCGCCATTTCCTCGACGAAGCGGCGGAAAATCGTCAGCCCCTTCTCGATCTCCGACACGGCGATGAACTCGTTCGGCTGGTGCGCCTGTTCGATTGATCCCGGACCGCAGACGACAGCAGGCATCTTCGCAAGCTGGAACTGCCCCGCCTCAGTCGCATAGGCCGCAACGCGCCGCGAATTGTCGCCGGTCAGCACACGCATGAACCGCTCGGCCTCGCTGTCGGGATCAGGCGAAAGACCCGGCGCATCAGCGCGCAGCTCGATCTCCACGCCACACTCCGGCCCATGCGGCGCAAGCCGCGCGCGCGAGGCGTCCACCGCCTCGAAGAACGGAACCAGCCTGCGATCCGGATCGTCGCCGCCGGTCGAGCGGATGTCGAACACGAAGCGGCAATTGCGCGCCAGAATATTGGTCGCCGTGCCGCCGGAGATTTCACCGATGGTCAGCGTCGTCCATGGCGGATCGAACAGCGAGTCCTGCGGCGCATCCGCCTCCGCCTCTCGCGCGATCCGGCGCACCACCGACATGATCTCCACCGCCTCGTGGATCGCCGAAGCGCCGAGGCGCGGATCGGATGAATGCGCCGGCTTGCCGGTGATCGAGACTTCATAGTCGCGGATGCCCTTGTGCCCCGACACCACGCCCCACGATGTCGGCTCCCCCACCCACACCATGGCGGGCGCAGCGTCCCGCGCCACAATCTCCGCAATCATCGGCGCAACGCCTGCGCAGCCGATCTCCTCGTCATACGAAAAAGCGAAATGCACCGGGCGGCGCAGCGTCTGTTTCGACAACGCCTCGGCGTGAGCCAGACAAAGAGCGATAAAGCCCTTCATGTCGGTCGTCCCGCGCCCGTGCCAGCGGCCGTCGGCATCCACCAACTCGAACGGGTTGGTTGTCCAGGGCTGACCATCCACCGGCACCACATCGGTATGTCCCGACAGCACGACGCCGCCGGGAACATCCGGCCCCAGCCGCGCCCACAGATTGGCCTTCGTGCCTTCCTCGTTCGGCAGCCGCACAAGCTCCGCGCCGAGCGGACGCAGGAAATCCTCCACCCACCCAATCAGGGCGAGGTTGGAATCCCGCGATGTGGTGTCGAACGAGACGAGATGCGCGAGGATGTCACGAACGGCGGCAAGACGGGTCATGCCGCAAAGCTACCCGATTGGCGGACCGGCGCCACTGGGAATCGCGCCGGTCCAACCCATCGGTGTAGGGAAGCTATTGCTGCGGTTCTGCCGGAGCCGCCTGCGGCGCCTCGATGACGATCACGTCTTCCAGCAGCACCTCGAAGATAACAGCGGCGCCCGGCGGAATGCGCCCGTCGCCCTCGTCGCCATACATCAGGTGAGCGGGAACCCGCACCATCCAGCGGTCGCCCTTGCGCATCAGCTTCAGCGCCTCGTTCCAGCCGGGGACCAGATCGGCCACCGGGAAGGGCTGCGGGCGTTGCGACTCAAAGGTCGAGTCGACAATCGAGCCATCGTCGAGACGCCCCTGAAAGTGAACATAAGCATAGTCATTGTCCGTCGGCGAAGCAGCGTCCGCCGGCCCGCTGTCGACGACCAGATATTCAAGACCTGACGCGGTGCGGATGATCTCGCTGGAATCGGTCGGCCACGGCGTCACCTTCTCCCACGCCGCAAGGTTGGGCGCGGCAGCCGGCGTCACGGTGATCAGTTCAACACGGAACATCAGGTCGGACTTGGGCGGAATGCCGCCCGGGCGTCCGTATTCGCCATAGGCGAGCTGCCACGGGATCCAGAACATCACCTGGTCCCCGGCCTTCATTTTTTGCAGGCCTTCGGTCCAGCCCTTGATGACGCCGTTCAGCGGGAAGGACGCCGTCTCGCCACGCTCATACGAAGAGTCGAACACTTCGCCGTTCGATGCGAAGCGGCCTTCATAATGGACTTCGACCATGTCGGTGGCGCCGGGGTTCGGGCCTTTGCCCTCGCCCTCGCTGATGATGACATACTCGACCGGCGCACCGGCCTTGCCTTCAAACGTGTCGCCGGTTGCGATCTCGCCCTCGGGCGCGGCTTCCAGTTCGATGAAGCCGCCTTCATGGTTCACGACCTTGCTGGTCTTGCCCTCATTGGCGCCGCTGGTCCATTTCAGCTCGCCCCCGGCCAGCCACGCGCCTTCAATCTCGGCCGCGCGCGCCAGGATGACGGTGTTGTCGAGCACCTGATCGACAGCGCCCTTGCCGGTCACCTCGATCTTCTTCACCGCGCTCAGCTTGTGATCCCACGGATAGAGCGTCGCCCAAGGATCTTCCTTGTCGACCTTCAGCGAAGGCTGGCACGCGGCCAGCGCAGCAACGGCAAGACAGGCGGCGAAAATGGTCCGGACCATGGACGAGGACTCCCTCTGTTCCCGGGGTGTTAGCACCCCCCGGGCGCAGGATCGAGGCAAAAGGCTGCGATCAGTGACCGTTGGTCCGGGGCGGGAATCCGGCCGCCGTCAGAGCGTCGATGATCTCCTGCGTGTGCAGCGCATCGCGGGTTTCGATCATGATATCGAACTCCGCCCCCTTGGCCGGCACGTCCAGAGCGATCCGGTTGTGCGACACTTCGATGATGTTGCCGCCATGCTCCCCGATCACGGTGGAAACCCTGGCCAGCAGGCCCGGCTGGTCGCCGCCCACGATCCGCACCGAGGTCAGCCGCTTTTCACGCACCAGCGAACGGGTCAGCACGGAGGCCAGCAGGCGTGTGTCGATGTTTCCGCCGCTCAACAGCAGCACCACCTTGCGGCCCCGGAACCGTTCCGGGTGCGCCAGCAGCGCGGCCAGACCAGCGGCTCCCGCACCTTCCGCCACAGTCTTCTCGACGGTCGCGAACAGGGTGACCGCGCGCTCCAGATCGTCTTCCTCGACGACAACCACCTCATCCACCAGACGGCGGCAGAGATCGGCCGTGATCCGGCCTACCTTCTTCACCGCAATACCTTCCGCGATGGTGGCGCCGCCTGCCTTGGCGTCCTCGCCGCGCAGCTCCGCCGACAGCGACGGATACATCGCAGGCTCCACGCCGACGACCGACACGGCCGGACGCAGCGCCTTGATCGCCGCAGCCACGCCGGAGATCAACCCGCCGCCCCCAACCGGAACCAGCACCACGTCGAAATCGTCGAGGTCTTCCATCACCTCAAGACCGATCGTGCCCTGCCCCGCGATGACATGCGTATCGTCGAACGGGTGAACGAAGGTCAGGTTGTCACGCTTTTCCAGCTCGCGCGCGTGCGCGTTGGCGTCGTCCAGCGTGTCGCCATGGATGATGACGTTCGCGCCGAAATTGCGCGTGTGCTCGATCTTCACGAACGGCGTGCCCTGCGGCATCACGATGGTCGATGGCACGCCCAGACGGTTGGCATGATAGGCGACGCCCTGCGCATGGTTGCCGGCCGACATGGCGATCACGCCCGCCGCCTTCTCCGAATTGGACAGACTGAGCAACTTGTTCAGCGCGCCGCGTTCCTTGAAGGCTGCGGTGAATTGCAGATTCTCGAACTTGATCCAGACCTTCGCTCCCGTGATCTCGCTCAGCGTGCGCGAATAGCGCAGCGGCGTGCGTTCGACATGCCCCTTGATCGCCTCGGCCGCAGCCTGAATGTCCTTCAGCGTCACGGCGGGCGCTGCGGTCTGGCTGGCTGGCTTCACGGCGGTCACGGCGGGCAAGTCCTTTTCGGGTGAGGCGCACCTATAGAGGATTTTGCCGGGGGAGGAAGTCCGGCGGGTTAACACCGCTGCATGTGCTTTGCGGGCGAAATCGCCGCAATCGCACCCGGATCAAGGCTTTTGAAGCGCCTCAGGCCGCCCGGTTGGGGTTCACGGCCAGACCGGCCTGAATGTCCATGCGCCGCATGGCCTTGGCGGGCCACTGACGCGCCCGGCCGATGGGCAGGGTCTCAGCCAGCGCGCGAACCTGGAACTGCGCCGCCCGCACAGCCGACGACAGGCTGGGCCGACCCACAAAGCCCGCGCCGCACGCACGCTGCATGTTCGACAGGCTGGACTTGAACCGGTACTCGCCCGGCCCGAGGTCCATCTCCCTGAACCCCGCCTCCGACGCCAGACGGATCGCCTCCGCGAACAGCACGATGCCCGGCGTGTAGTCCGACAGCCGGTGATCGTAAACGATCTGCCACGCATGCAGCGCCCCGCGCGCCTGCAAACAATGGATGATCGCCGCCGGACGCCGCTCCACGCGCAACACGAACATCGCGCCGCCGAATTCAGGCGTCGCCGGCGTCGTGAACGTGTCGCGGACAAGATCGTTGATCCAGCCATGCTGGAAAATATCGTGCACGCCCGTGCGCCACATCTGCTCGCGCTTCCAGCTCACCAGGAGATCGAAGGCCAGCCTGTCCGTCGAGAACGGCTCCACCGTCACGCCGCCGGGATAGTCGCGAACCAGACGGCGCAAATTCTTCTGCGCGCGCTGGATGATCCTGGTGCCCGCCTGGCGCCGGTCCTCGACATAGGCGTCCCAGCCCTGCGAGAAATCCGCGACATGCCCCGTATCAGACGTCAGCAGATACGGCCCCGCCGCCGACTGCGTGAGCCCGGCGGTGAAATCAATGCGCCCAACGCCCAGCGCCTGCGCCGCCAGCGACAGATCGAACGACGCGCCCGGCGCCGCAATCAACGCCTGATAATCGCAAACCGGCCCGCCCGCAGGCTTCGCCGAAAACGCGCCCGCGCGCTGCACCGGCAGGAAGGCGACAGCCTCCTCGCCCTCGCGATAGATGGCGACATGTACGTCGGACCGGTGACGCGCCACGGCCTGCGCCCATTCCGGCGTGAGGTACGGGCTGGACAACACCGGATTGGCCGGCAGCATCCGGCGCCACACGGCGATATCCGCCGCGGCCAACTCCGCTACGTTGACGCAATCCACGCGCATCGCGCGCCCCTTCCCTCTCCAGGAAAGCGCATCATCGCAGGCAGTGGGAATTTTCCGGTGAACCCGAACCAGTGAAATTTGATGGAATTGCCGCCGTCAGCCAGCAACCGTCACCCAAAATCACGCCGCCGTAAGGCCCGCCGCCCCATCCGCCGGATCGTGCTCCGCGACCCAGTGGCCGGGCGACACCTCGATCAGCGAGGGCCGGTAATACGGCGCCTGATCCGTCAGCTTCGACTTCATGAAGCGCAGCGCCGCACGCGGGTCCAGCGGCGACGGCAGGTCGCCCGACAGCTTCATACGCACACGGGCGCGTTCCTTCTTCGGGTCCGGCACCGGCACGGCGGACAGCAGCGCGCGCGTATAAGGATGGCGCGGATCGCTGAACAGCACTTCGCGCGGCGCCATCTCCACCACGCGGCCAAGATACAGCACCATCACGCGATGACAGATTTCGCGCACCACTGACAGGTCGTGGCTGATGAACATCATCGCCAGACCGAACTCCTTCTGTAGCCCGATCAGCAGATCGAGAATCTGCGCCTGCACCGAAACGTCCAGCGCCGACACCGCCTCGTCGCAGACAACCAGCTTCGGTTTCAGGATCATCGCCCGCGCAATCCCCACGCGCTGGTTCTGTCCGCCCGACAATTCGTGCGGATAGCGGTTGATGAAGTTGGGATCGAGGCCCATCCGCGCCATCATCTCGCGCACCGCCGCCTCGCGCGCGGCGGCGTTCATGCCGGGCCGGAACACGGTGAAAGGCTCGGAGATCGAATTGCCCACCGTCATGCGCGGATCGAGACTGGCCAGAGGGTCCTGAAACACGATCTGCAAATCCTGGCGCAGCGGCTGCACTTCCTTGCGCGACGCCTTCGCGATGTCCTTGCCCAGCCACGCCACCGTGCCCGACGACGGATCAAGCAGCCGCAGCACCGCACGCGCCAGCGTGGACTTGCCGCAACCGCTCTCCCCCACCACGCCCAGCGTCTCGCCTGGGCGCAGGGTGAAGCTCACGCCATCCACCGCCCGCAGCGGGATACGCTTGCCGAACAGTCCGCCCGGCGCTGTCACCGGGAAGGTGACATGCACATTGTCGGCTTCCAGCAGCGGCTTCACCTCGGCGGACGGCGCGGGAGCAATCGACGGCCGGTCCCCCCGGTCGCTGCGATCGAGGCGCGGCATCGCATCCAGCAGCATACGCGTATAGGGATGCTCCGGGGCCGCGAACACATCCTCTACGTCGCCGCGTTCGACCGTCTCGCCATGCCGCATCACCGCGACCCGGTCCGCCATGCGCGCAATCACGCCCATGTCGTGCGTGATCAGAACGAGGCCCGCCTTCGTCTCGCGCTTGAGATCGTCCATCAGGTCCAGAACCTGCGCTTGCACCGTCACGTCCAGCGCGGTGGTCGGCTCGTCGGCCAGCAGCAGCGCCGGCTCGCACAGCATGGCCGACGCGATCATCACGCGCTGACGCATCCCGCCGGACAGTTCATGCGGGAACTGGTGCAGGCGGCGGCGCGCCTCGGGGATACGCACCCGTTCCAGCCATTCGACGATCCGCGTCTCGGCCTCGGCGCCCTTGATCCCCTTGTGACGCGCCAGCACTTCCGCCATCTGCGCCCCGACCGTCATGTGCGGCGTCAGCGAGGTCAGCGGGTCCTGAAAAATCATCGCAATGCGCGCGCCGCGAATCTCGTTCAGCTCGCGCACGCCGAGCCCGGCCAGTTCACGGTCCTCGAACCTGATCGAACCCGACACCTCGCCATTCGCCGCGGTCAGGCCCATCACGGCCAGCACGGTCTGGCTCTTGCCCGATCCGCTCTCGCCCACCAGCCCCACGCACTCGCCCGGCGCGACTTCAAAGGACAGCGACTTCACCGCCTCCACCCGCCCATCGGGCGTGTTGAAGGCGACAGACAGGTCACGAACGTCGAGCAGCGGTGCGGTCACGGGCGGGCAGTCTCCGGCGGGTCAACGCCGGCATTTCAGCGGTTCGGCAGCCTCTTGGGAACCCCCCACGCTGAAGACAAGCGGACGCAGGCGCTTTGGCGGACGATTCCGGGCCGTCCATGCCGGAATTTCGCCGCCTTCGCGTAGATAATCAGAAGCAACCGCACCGGGGGGAGCACAGCACATGACAAAGACACGTATCGCGATCTGCATCGCGACGGCCCTCATGTCGAGCGGCTGTCTCCTGCCCCGCCCCGAGCCTTTCGTCCGTAGCGTCAGCGCCGCGCCCCTGCGCCCCGTCGGCGCGCCCGCGTCTCCCGCCGCGCCGGAACCCGCCTCACTCCCCGAAGCGGCCCCCGCCGCTCCCGAACCCTCGCCCCTCACCGCAGAGGCCGGGCCGGCCCGCACCAATATCGAAGGCGCAGGCGACGGCTCGATGAAGATCGACCGTGTCGTCGTCACCCCGCACAAGCTCGCCCGCCGCGCCCCGGACTATTCGCCAGAACAGACCGCCAGCATGGTCTGCCTCGCCCAGCGCATGGACTTCGCCGTCGGCGCCGCCCGCCGCGCGCACGAAGCAACGCTGGCCGCCGCAGCCGTCAACGCCCGGCAGGACCAGGGACTGGCGACCCAGAAGGAGTCCAGCGACGCCGAACTGAAACGTCAGGACGCCGTGCGCGGCTTCATCATGCCTGTCCCAGTCGTCGGCCTGTTCTTCGACGGCGCCCGCAAGAAATCCGATCTGCCGAAACCGGTCCATGGCGATGTAGTGATCGAGAACGCCGATCTCTTCATCTTCACCGAGCACGGCAAGGAAGTGATGGCCGTCTCGGGCGTTGCGCGAAACACCGGCGCCAGCCGCGCCGAACTCCCGCCCATGACGCTGGTGTCGCTCGACGCATGGGAGTTCCAGCTCGCCGGCCAGACCTCGCTCCTGCCTTTTGAAGCGCTGGAGCCGGGCGAGGCGCGCGCCTTTGAAATCCGCTTCCACAACCCGCCATCGACGACGGCCGAGGTCTATATCCACTTCGCCCCGCCCTTCGCCTACCGCTCGCGCCGCGACTGCGACTTCTTCGATCCCGCCGTGTTCGACGCCGCAGGCGCACTGGACGCACAGACCGCCGCCGCCCCCGGCCCCGTACACACATCGGCCGAACTCAACATCCTCACCCAGTTCTACCGCCGCGAAGCCGCCGAAGCATGGCGTTGCCGCGAGTGGACGGAGAAAGGCTGCGGCTGGGCCCGCAACGCCCTGCGCTGGCGCGACATGTTTGAAATGTCCGAAGCCATCGACGCCGCATGGATCGCGCAACGCGCCGCCGCGACAGGAGACAGCGCGGCGGAATCAGCCCGCGCCCAGGCCTTCGCCGCCTTCGCAGCTCTTGGCGACGCCGCCCTCTCACGCGCCGGAGCCACCGTTCCCGGCATCGCCGTGAGCCTCACGCGCTCCGTGCATGGCCGCGACCGCGACGGCCTCTATCTCGACATCGCAGGCAACCTCACGAACACATCGGATGAACCGCGCGCCATCGACGCCCTGATGCTGGCTTTCATGGACAGGCTCGACCTGCCGCTCTCCAGCATGGCCATCGGCTTCGCCCGCACGCTGCAACCGGGGGAAACCGCAGCCTTCGTGGAACGCTTCCCGGTCGCCCAAGGCTACGATCCCGAACGGTCTTTGACCATCCGCCGCGACCCGCCGCACGGCGCCCTCGCGCGCGTCCCCCCGCCCTCGATCCCATGGGAAATCCGCGTCGGCGCCATGGCGCCCTAACTACGCTTTCTGCGTCTCCGGCTGATCGCCCGCCCCGGCCACCAGCAGCGCGCCGGTCTCCGTCGACATCACTTGCCTCCCGTAATCTGCGGCAGCGGACGGATCAGCTCCGCCTGCTTCGCGCACGCCGCCGCATCCGGCGCCTTGCCGCTTGCACGCGCGGCGGCGACTTCAGCCTTCGCCGTCGCCATCGCTGTCACGAATTCGGGCGAGCCCTGCAACGCCGCGAACACACCGGCGGCATTGGTGCGCCCCGCTTCCACCGCGCTCATATTGTGCACGCCGCACACCGCGCGGCTTTCGCCATAGGCCCGCGCCCGCGCCAGCACCTGCGTCGACCGGTCCGGCGCCAGAGCCGCAATCACCAGCCCCGCCGTCCACCCCAGCGAGGTATGGCCCGAGGGATAGTCATAGCTCGCCGCCAGTCCC
This sequence comes from uncultured Rhizobium sp., assembly GCA_964550535.1. Taxonomy (GTDB): domain Bacteria; phylum Pseudomonadota; class Alphaproteobacteria; order Caulobacterales; family Hyphomonadaceae; genus UBA7672. The sequence goes on along the minus strand of CAZJZQ010000081.1, from coordinate 3,074 downwards.
GCGCTTTTCGTGATACAGATCTCGCCTTCGTTGTGCAGGTAAGGCCGCGTGCGTTGGTAAACCTCCTTCGCGCCCGCCGCCGCCGCGCCCGCATCCGCCGTGGTGCGCGCGATGATCGCCGCCAGCGCCGGCGCGTTCTCCGGCGTCAATTCCGTCCCCACCGCACAACTGAAAGCCGACAGAAGATAGGCGGGCCGATAGCTGTTATCCGCCTGCGCCAGCGCCCAACGCTCGCCGCCCTGCAACGCACGCGTCTCGCGGAAGATCGCCCAGTCCAGATCGTTCTGCGGCTCGCCCTGCTTCGGCGCGGGCGGGATGATGGCGGAGGCGTCGGGCGTGATCTCCGCCGTAAGGAAGCCTGCCTGCCGCCGGCTCTCCGGCGCCGCCACGCCCGGCTGCGCCTGTTCCTGAACCTGAACTTGTTGCGGCGCTTCCGGCGCGGGCGAGGCCGATCCGGCGCACGCCACGGCCATCCACACAACGCCCAGACCCGTCATGATACGAAAAACCATTTCACTCCCCGAGACTTTGTTGTTTTCCCCACTCTTGCCCGCCTGCGCGTGAAAGGAAAGCATGCGCGCAAAGCGGGGAGACGACGGATGATCGAACGAAAACTGGACATCGCCAAAAAGGACGGCGCATCCGTCACTGGCGCCGCGTGCTGAGTTTGTTCAGGAAAATCTGTAGGTATATTGAGCAGAGCGAAATGCACCGCGCTTACTCATCGGCGCGGAGCTGCACCCTAATACTCAAACAGCTTCGCATCCCGCTCCGCGCGCTTCTGCGTTGCGGTGAGGATCTGCTCCACCAGGGCCTTCTTCGCGCCCTTGCCTTTCAGCGCATTGGCCGGATCGAGATTGTGCTGCGCCACGATCAGGCGCAGCGCCTTCACGTCGAACTTTCCAAGCCGCGCCGCGAACTCTTCCGGCGTCCCCTTGCGATAGGCGATGAAGGGATGAAAATCGCCGACATCCGCCTCGGCCTTGCGCCGCGCGGTATAGTCCTCGGCAAAACCGGCCAGCGCGTCTTCCAGCTTGCGCGCGAACACCGGATTGCTCGCCGCCTCATCGGTGACGACCCGGAACACGCCGCCGAGAGCCCGCTCGATCATACCAGCCCCACCCGTTCGCGGAACTCCGCCGCCAGCTTGCGGATGATCTGCGCCTCCGGTCCGTATTTCTGATCCAGCGTCCGCCGTGTCTCCGACCACTCGGCGGCGCGCGCGATCTGCTCGGCCTGCGGCACCATCGTCTCGAACACGTTGAACGTATCGCGCAGCACCGCCGCCTCGCTCTTGTGCAACGAGTTGGCGTCCTCGTACTTGGTTATGAGCGTCCAGATGCGATCATCCGTGAAACGCCGCTGCTCCATCGCGCGCAGCGCCCGCTTGCGGAACGCAAAGATGCCCAGCCGCGAAACATAATCCGGGATCGTCGGGATCACGAGAAACTCGGACAGCTCGATGGCCGCTTCCGCGAACAGCGAAATCCCCGGCGGACAATCGAAGATCACCACGTCATAGCTCTCGGCCACATTGTCGAGCGCCGACAGGGTGAGACGCGAGAAGCGCTGGTTCAGCTGCCGGATATCGAACCCCTGGCTGACCCATTTCTCCAGCGCGTGCCGCTCGATATTGCGGAACTCGGGCGTCGAGATCAGCAGGTCCAGCGGCGGATCGCCCGCCAGATCGCTGACCCGGTTGGCCACGAACTCGCGGAAAAAACGCGGCTCTCCGCCATAGACATACTGGTTGAAATACTGGTCGATCGTCTGCTCGCGCTGCTTCAGCTGGATCCACCGGTCCTGCCCCGCCAGCATCATCGACACGTTGGACTGCGGATCGAGATCGACCACCAGCACGCGCAGCCCGGAATCAGCCGCCAGCGCCTCGGCCAGCGTCGCCACCGTGGTCGATTTGCCCACGCCGCCCTTCATGTTCACGACGGAAACCGTACGCGGCGCCACGCTAAAACTCCACAAGACCTGCTGATCCCCCGCAGACGGGGATGAAAGGGGTCCGACGGTTCGGCGCCAAGGTCAAGCGAGCCAACCGGTATTAAATCCCCGCAACTGCACGCGGGAACAGGCAGCGGAACTCTTCCCCCGCTTGCGGGGGAAGCGTGAATCGCAACGAACCTGCTCACACCGAAACCAGCAACGCCGTCGCATCGTCCGATGTCTTGAACCGCCCGATCTTCGCATCGTCCTCGGGCGACGCCTCCATCCCGCGCAGCTCCCGCATCAGCGGTTGCAGCCCGCGCGCCAGCGCCGCCTCGATCAGCTGCGCGTCCGTGTATTTTCCATAGGGCGAGACGAGACGATAAAACCCGTCCGTCATCACCAGGGCCTTGGTCCCCTCTGGGGCCGCGACGCTCTGGTGCACAATGTGCGCCGCCGCTTCCGGCTGCACGCCAAACACCCAATAGCCAGCATCCGTATTGTGAATGGCGCGCACGTCCTGAAGCCATTTCAGGCGTTCGTCCGGCGTCATGGCCATCACGCGTTTCGCCCGGCCCTGTTCTTCCGCCGGCTTGCTGGACTCGCCAAACACCGTCACCGCGCCATCCGGCGTCCGCACGATCGCGATGCTGTCGCCCAGCGTCGCGCCCTCCAACTGCCCATTGCGCGCCCGTATCCACGTCGCCGCCGCAGTCGGATAACTTGCCAGCGGCGCATCCTTCAGCGGGATTTTCACCTCCCCCTCCACCGCCGCACGCAGGCGCGGCAGCAGGCGCGCGAACCAGGTCTGCGGGCTTTCATCGTCGCGTGCGGGCGAAGCCATCATCTCCGCCGCCATGATCTCCGCATAGCGCGCCGCATCCGACTCCGCCGCGCTGAAGATGCGCAGCGGGCCCACATCCGTCGCACCGTCGATCACGCACGCCCATCCCGCCGCCTCATCGAAGGCATAGCGGTCATCGCCCGTGCCGGTCTTCATGCCGCCGCCCAGCTTCGAGCCGGGGAAGGAGATCGAGTCGATAAGCCGCATCCGGCTCAGACCGTCTTCGCTTTCATCGCGGCGGAAAAATCGGCCAGCGTCTGGATATAGTCGCCGCTCTCGCGCAGGCGCTGGA
>CAZJZQ010000080.1:7249-16212 GCA_964550535.1 uncultured Rhizobium sp. | reverse complement strand
TACGGCTCGGCACCAGGAAGTCGCGCGCGCCTTCCGGCGACGAAGCCGTCAAGATCGGCGTCGAATACTCGGTGAAGCCTGCGTCTGCCATCCGGCGGCGCATCGAGGCGATCACCTTGGTGCGCGTCACGATGTTGGCGTGCAGCGTTTCGCGCCGCAGATCGAGGAAGCGGTAACGCAGGCGCACGTCCTCGGGGTATTCCGGCTCGGCGAACACCGGCAGCGGCAATTCCTCCGCCACCTCGGACAGAATGGACAGGTCCTGCACTTTCAGGTCGATCTCACCCGTGGCCAGGGCCGGGTTGACCGTGCCCGGATCGCGCTTCACCACTTCGCCGGTCAGCGAAATGACCGACTCGACGCGGATGCGCTCCAACCGCCCGAAATGAGGGTTGGAAGGCGTAACGACGCACTGGGTGATGCCGTAATGGTCCCGCAGGTCGATGAAAAGGAGGCCGCCAAGATCCCTTTTACGGTGAACCCAGCCGGACAAGCGGACGGAATTGCCCACGTTTTCCGCGCGCAGCTGGCCGCAATGGTGCGTCCTGTAAGCGTGCATCGGGACTGGACTCCTGCTAGGCCCGGACAAGCCGGGCGAGACGGCATTAACCGCCATGTCTTGATTGATCGGGCGGACAAGCGCATGTCGCCCTCGAACTTGTCAATACAGGGCCGGAAAGGCCCCGGGAGTATAACGCCTTGAACCAGGACGAAGCCGGCGAAATCCGGTTGATCACGGATACCGCCGAGTTGAAGGACGCCTGCGGCCAGTTGGCTGAAGGAGATTTCCTGGCTCTCGACACCGAGTTTCACCGCGAAACGACCTATTGGCCCCAACTCTGCCTTGTTCAGGCGGCCACGGCCGATTTCGACGTGATGATCGACCCCTTGGCCCCCGGGATGGACCTCACCCCCCTGCTCGACCTGATGGCCGATGACAGCCGGACCAAGGTTTTCCACGCCGCCCGGCAGGATCTGGAAATCTTCTCCCGCCTGATGGGCCGCCCGCCCGGTCCGGTGTTCGACACCCAGATCGCCGCCATGGCCTGTGGGCTGGGCGATTCGATCAGCTATGAGAACCTCGTCACCCGCGTGGTGAAGGGCACGGTCGACAAGTCGTCGCAGTTCACCGATTGGGCCCGCCGCCCGCTCTCCGAAAAACAGCTCGCCTACGCACGCGGCGACGTCACCTACCTCCGCCAGATCTACCGCATCCTCCGCAACAAGCTCGAAAAGCTCGGCCGGGTGGAATGGATCGCGGACGAGCACGCCGCGCTGGTCGATCCCGAAATCTACGCCTTCGAGCCCAAATCGGCGTGGAAGCGCCTGAAGGTTCGCAAGTACAAGAATGACTATCTCGCCATCCTCGCCAACGTCGCGGAATGGCGGGAGCGCACCGCCCAGGAACTCGACAAGCCGCGCGGCCGCATCCTGAAGGACGACGCCATCCAAGAAATCGCGCAACAAAAGCCTCGCACCGCCGAGGCGCTGGAGCGCATGCGCGCCGTCCCCAACGGCTTCGCCAAGTCCAAGCACGGGCTGGGCCTGCTCGCCGCGATCAATGAGGCCTCGGCCGATCCCGACCGCTTCGCGCCGGAAGTGGAGCGCCCTGAAAACGGCGGACCGCCGCCGGGCGCGCTCAGCGAACTGCTCAAGGTGCTGCTGCGCCAGGTGGCGGACGACGCGGAAGTTGCCCCGCGGCTCATCGCCAACGCAGCCGACCTCGAACGTCTGGCCCGCGACAAGGAGCCGGATATCCCCGCTCTCACCGGCTGGCGGCGCGACCTTTTCGGCGAGAAAGCCCTGAAACTGAAAGCTGGTAAACTCGCCCTTTCCGCCACCCCGCGCGGCGTGAAGGTGATCGAACTTTAGAGCGTAGCGTTTTCGCCCGCCCTTGCCTGAGCGCTCCGCCGGCGCGACTGTCCCGGCATGAACGAGTTCGACATCATCCACCGCCTGTTCGCCCCGCTCGCCAGAGCGGAAGCGGCGGACGGGCTGCGCGATGACGTCACCGAGATTGTCCCCGGCGCAGGACGTCTCGTCGCCACCGTCGACGCTATCGTTGAGGGCGTCCACTTTCTGCCCACCGATCCCATCGCCACGGTCGCCGCGAAGCTCGTGCGCTCCAACGCCTCCGACATCATCGCAAAAGGCGGCGCCCCTGATGGCGCACTTCTTACGCTGGTCTGGCCGCAACGACGCAACGAACAGGAACTGGAAGACTTCGCCGCATCCTTCGGCCGCGAACTTGCGCACTGGGGGGCGCACCTCCTCGGCGGCGACACCACGTCGACGCCCGGCCCGCTGACGCTATCGCTCACCCTGTTCGGCCGCTGCGGCGTGCGCGGTCCCGTGCGCCGTTCCGGGGCCAAGCCGGGCGAAGATGTGTGGGTCACAGGCGTCATCGGCGACGGCTGGCTCGGCCTCCAGTCCGCGAAGAACGCCCTGCCCGCCGCCACGCCGCAACAGGACCGCGACGCGCTGCTGGCCCTCTACCGCACACCTGAACCGCCGCCGCTCGCCTTCGCCGCCATCGTGGACGAATTTGCTGGCGCCTCCATCGACATATCGGACGGCCTCGCCGCCGACGCTGGCCATATCGCCGGCGCGTCCGGCGTCGCCATCGACATAAACTGGAAAGACGTGCCACTCAGCGATGCCGCACACCGCTGGCTCACCGCCAACCCGGACGGTTTCGCCAGCCTGCTCACCGGCGGCGACGACTACCAGACGCTGTTCACGGCGCCGCAGGCCGCACGCGAAGCCATCGCTGGCGCCTGCGCGGACATCGGCGTCCGCGCGATCTGCATTGGCCGTACTGAAAGCGGCGCGGGCGTTCGTTTCGTCGATGCAGCGGGCGCGGTGTTGCCCCTTCCGCGCGCCGGATGGACGCATTTCCAAACGTAAACGCAGCCTAAACCATTGACGGCCATGCTGCCCGGCGGAGACACGCCATGTTCCGCAGCCGCCGCTCTTTCCTCGCCGTGACCGCAGGCGCGCTCGCTCTGTCCGCAAGCGCACACGCCGCGCCGCCCAAAGGCGAAGCCTCCACCCCGGAGCAAATCGCCAGCGAAAAGGAGATTGCGCGCTCCATCGAACTCGGCGGCCTGGTCTTTCCCGTGTTCGACGAGGACCAGAACCTGCGCAACTACCTGTTCGTGAACGCACGCATGCTGGTCGCCGACGGCAAGGACCCGTGGAAATACCGCGAGCAGTCGCACTTCATCCGCGACGCGGTAATCCGCGCATCCCACCGCATCAGCTTCCACACCGCCGCTGATATGTCGAAGCTGGACGAGAAACGCGCCGCTATCGAAAGCCTGAAGGCCGCGAACGCGGCGCTGGGCGAAACCGGCGTACTGGTCAGCATGACCTTCACACAGATCGCCAGCCAGATAGGCCGCTAGAAATTCATTTTTTGAAAGACAGTAGCGCCGCCCGGCCTATTCGCCCGGCTGACGCTCGCGCTCCATGCCCGGCAGCTGCTGCATGGCGCCGATGGTGCCGAACAGCTGTTCGAGAATGCCCAGCTCACGGCCGCGCGTCGGGGTGATGCGCGATGCGTAGTCGACCGTGCGGCCCGCAGTCAGGTCGTAGGTGAGCACGTCCGACACCACGTCCTGTTCGTCGAACTGGATCGCCACGATTTCGCGGTGCACGACGCGCGGATAATAGAACGCCAGATTCTCGCGCGTGGACGACATATAGACCCACAGATCGTCGTTGAAGATGCTGGTGGTCGAAGGCGACCCCAGACGCGCCAGCACGGTGGACCGCGTGTCCACATCCGGCTCGATATCGGTCGGCAGGGCCTGGTCAGGCATGTAACCGTGGAACTCACGCGTCGCCGAACAGCCCGCCGCAAGGGCGAGCGCAATCAGGGCCGGCGCCAGTCGCTTGAATTCCATCAACCTGAATCCTCCAGAGCGGCTAGGTAGCGGGCGCCTGCCCCGCTTGGCAAGCTTGCCCCGCAGGCTGGCCGGATCGCCTCATTCCTGGTTGCGACCGATTTGCGATTGATCCTCGTCCGCGATCCTCTAGTTTTCGCGCCACGAGGGATAGATTCCGGCAAAACGCGCCTGCGGGCGATGCAGCAGGCGACAAGAGGGCGCGAATGATCTTCGGGCGTTGGTTACAGCGCGGCAAGCGCAACCGCTGGGCCGTGGACCAGTTGCACAGGTCGATCCTGAAGCAAGCCATGAGGCCGGAATTCTATGACGCCGCCGGCGTCCGCGACAATTTCTCCGGCCGTTTCGAGATGACGTCGCTGCACGCCGTTCTGGCGTTCCGCCGCCTGCGCTCGCTTGGCGGGACAGGCCGCGACATGGCGCAGGACTGTTTCGAAGCGCTTTTTGACGGTTTTGACGAAGCCTTGCGGGATATCGGCACCGGCGACCTCACCGTCGGCAAGAAGATCCGCAAGATGGGCGAGGCCTATTACGGCCGGTCCAGCGCCTATGAGGAGGCCCTGGCCGCCGGCGCGCCGCCCGAACTGCTGGAGACAGCGCTGGGCCGTAATCTGGGGATAGGTGAAGGCGCCCCGGTGGCCCGGTTTGTCCGCTATGTCCGCTCCGTTGAGGAGACGCTGGCCCGCCACCCTGACGAATCAATGCTTTCCGGCCAGCTGAGTTGGCCCAAGCCGCCGTCTGACCCCGCTTGAACCAGGCCTGCACCCTCGGGACAGCGCCCCCACGCCGCAGGTTCAACATAGGCATGGGTCTGTTCCCGGCCGTTACGCATGGTAATAGACGTTTCAGTCCACGCCCCGGCCGGGTTGATTCCGGTGTGGCAGGCGCGGTGGGAAAAAGGGCGGCGGCCCCCGCGTTCGGTCTTCGGGCCTGCGCCGGCGTCTTTCGCAAACGTGTGGAGCCTTTCTTCGGCCATGGGTGAGCGGAAGGTCATATCCGTCGATGGTATGGGCGGCGATCATGCCCCCGGTATCGTTGTCGAGGGACTGGAGGCGTTCGCGCGCCAGCGTTCCGATCTCGCATTCCTGCTGCATGGCGACGAAGCAGAGCTGAAGCCGCTGCTGGAAAAGGCGCCCACCGCCTCACCGCGCACCACCATCCGCCACACCGATCGCGCCGTTCCGATGGACGCCAAGCCCGCGCAGATGCTGCGCCAGGGCAAGGGTTCGTCGATGTGGAACGCGATCGAGGCCGTGAAATCCGGAGAAGCCATCGCCGCCGTCTCTGCCGGGAACACCGGCGCGCTGATGGCGCAATCCAAGCTGATCCTGCGTACCGTGGAGGGGCTGCACCGCCCCGCCCTCGTCGCCGCCTGGCCCACGCGCACCGGCGTCTCCGCCGTGCTCGACCTCGGCGCCGACATCGCGGCCGACGCGGAACAACTGGTCGAGTTCGCTATCATGGGCGTCGTCTTCGCCCGCGCTGTGCAGGGCAAACCGAACCCATCTGTCGGCCTGCTCAACATCGGCTCAGAGGAACTCAAGGGCCACGAGTCCATCCGCGAAGCGGCGCGCCTGATCCGTGAGTCCAACCTACAGATGAATTTTCACGGCTTCGTGGAAGGCGACGACATCGGCAAAGGCACGGTCGACGTCGTGGTCACCGACGGTTTCACCGGCAACGTCGCGCTGAAAACCGCCGAGGGCATCGCCCGCATGCTCACCGACCTGCTGCGCGAGTCGCTGAAGTCCTCGCTCATGTCAAAGATCGGCGCGCTCATTGCGATGAAGGCGCTGAAACAGTTCGGCGCCAAGCTTGATCCCCGGAGCGTAAACGGGGCTGTGTTTCTCGGCCTGAATGGTATTGTCGTGAAGAGCCATGGCGGCACCGACGGGATCGGCTTCTGCCAGGCGATTTCGGTGGCGGCCAGCATGGGCGAAAGCCGTTTCAAGTCCGAAGTCGAAGACAATCTGCGCCGTCTGGTCGCCGCCGTGCGCGCGCATCCGGCGGCGGACCCGCAAGCCGGAAACCAGGAAGCGGCGAAGTGATCCTGCGAGTGTGTGAGGCGTTGACGTGACAGAGTTCGTATCCGTCGTCCGGGGTGTGGGGGGCTATCTGCCGGAGCGGGTGCTCACGAACGAAGATCTGGCGCGCATGGTCGACACCAGCGACGACTGGATCACCGAACGCACGGGCATCAAGAAGCGCCATATTGCAGCCGATGACCAGGCCACATCCGATCTCGCCGCCGCCGCCGCGCGCGCCGCGCTGGAGGATGCAGGCCTTACCGCCGCCGACATCGACCTGATCGTCGTCGCCACCGCCACGCCCGACTTCACCTTCCCCGCCACCGCTACCGTGGTGCAGCAAAAGCTGGGCATCACGCAGGGCGCGGCCTTCGACATCCAGGCCGTGTGCACCGGCTTCGTTTACGCGCTGGCCACCGCCGACAACTTCCTCGCACGCGGACAGTTCAAGCGAGCGCTGGTGATCGGCGCCGAAACCTTCTCGCGCATCCTCGACTGGTCCGACCGCTCCACCTGCGTTCTCTTCGGCGATGGCGCGGGTGCAGTCGTGCTGGAACGTCAGGAGAAATCCCAAGCGGGCGAGCGTGGCGTCCACGCCGTGCACCTCCGCTCCGATGGCCGCTACCGCGACCTCCTCTTCGTCGATGGCGGTCCCTCCACCACCAGGACGGTCGGCCACCTCAAGATGATCGGCAACCAGGTCTTCAAACATGCCGTCTCCAAGATCTCGGAAAGCGTCCGCGCCGTCGCCTCGCAGGCTGGTTACGCGCTCAGCGACATCGACTGGTTCATCCCGCACCAGGCCAATCAGCGCATCCTGAACGCCGTGGCCGAAAAGCTGGGGCTGGAGAATGACAAGGTCGTCTCCACCGTCGCCCACCACGGCAACACCTCCGCCGCCTCCGTTCCGCTGGCCCTCGCCGCCGCCAAAAAGGACGGCCGGGTAAAAGAGGGCGACGTCATCCTGATCGAGGCGATCGGCGGCGGCCTCACCTGGGGCGCTGCGCTGGTCCGCCTCTGACGGCTGCCGCGACCTTCAACCCAGCCGCCCCCTAACAAGGTGTAAACATTCGAGAATTGTCCCGAACTCTCAAAATTCCCCTTAACACCAGCGGAAGCCGGGGTTAGGCTTTGCCATCCTGTTCAGGAGGCGGCGAATGCCTGAGAACACGCTCACTCGTGCAGAAATCGTGGACAAGCTGGTTGAGAAGACCGGCCTGACCAAGCAGGATTCCAGCAACTTTCTTGAACGAGTGTTGGAACTCGTCTGCGTCGAACTCGAACGCGACGAGGATGTGAAGTTCGCCCGCTTCGGCAACTTCATGGTTCGCAAGAAGAAGGCCCGCGTCGGTCGCAATCCCAAGACCGGCGAAGAGGCTCCAATCACGGCTAGACGGGTGGTGACATTCAAGCCTTCGCCTCTGCTTCGGCAGCGGGTGGAAACGGCTTTGATCACCCGGAGATCCTGATGACCTCTACGGTCAAAAACGACCCATTTCTCGTCCAGAAGCCCTCACGTTCCGAAACCCTCGCGCCCGGCGTGACCAAGGGGCCGGATGCGTTTCGTACAATTGGCGAAGCGGCGGCTGAACTGGGCCTACGCACGCATGTGCTGCGCTTCTGGGAAACGAAATTCGCGGCATTGAAGCCGATGAAACGCCCTGACGGCCGCCGTTACTATCGCGCCGAGGACATGGAGACGCTGCGCCTCCTGCAACAACTCCTCCACGTCCAGGGCCTCACCATCCGCGGCGCAGTGAAAGCGCTGGAGGGCGGCTACACCGGCGCCGACGCCGAAGAGATCGCCCCGCCCATGGTGGCCGAGGAAGACCTCGCCTCCCCCGTCGCCTCCGTCCGCGACCTGCAGGACGCCGTGCGCGGCGCTGTCGAACGCGGCGATTTCCGCCCCGGCGAGGAAACGCCCGCCGCCCCCGAGCAGGCCGCCCCCTCCAGCGCCCCGGCCCGCGCTCGCCTGGAATCCCTGCTGGCCGACCTCTCGGACCTCAAATCCCGCCTCGACAAGGTGCGCGCGGCCGCCTGATCTCCCAGCGTCAAACTGCGCGTAACAGCGTGTTGCCCTCTTCGGGGTAGGCGCCTATAAGGGCGCTCCTGAATTGGCGGAGCGTGGCGCAGCCCGGTTAGCGCACTAGTCTGGGGGACTAGGGGTCGTGGGTTCGAATCCCGCCGCTCCGACCATTCAGCCCCATTTTTCCATCGAAAATCACAGGGCGCATCCCACCGCCCTCTCACATTCGTCCCAACGAAAGTCAGGACCGGGAACGGCCGCGCGCCATCCACGGAATTAGAGCGGCAGGTTCAAATCTGGTGAGCCCGATGCCTCATGGTTCGACGGACGCGAGGACGGGTTGGGGGAACGTCCCTACACCCTCACATCCCGCGCCACAGCATCCAGAAGTCCATTGATGAACTTCGGCTCCGCCCCTTCAAAGAAGGCGTGGGCGATGGTGACGTATTCGTCGAGGATGATCTGCGACGGCAGACCGATATCCACGATCAGCTCATACACCGCAGCGCGCAGGATGGCGCGCGACGTCGCGTCCAGCCGCTCGATCTTCCAGCCCTCGGCGAGCCGTTTCATGATCGCGCTGTCGACGTCTTCCTGACGCTCGACCACGCCATCGACGATGGACTTGAACAGATCGGGGTCCGCTTCCTCGATCGGCTCGCCCTCGCCATCAAGGCCCAGGCGATCTTCGAGAAAATCGAGGATCACGGAACGCGCGCTCTGCTCTGTCTGCTCCATCTGGTAGAGCGCCTGCACCGCGGCGAGACGCGCCCCAGCAAGGCGGGCGATGCGCAGCTTGCGTTCAGCGTCGGGAGGGATCGGCAAGGTCATTCGTCTTCGCCAGCAAACATGCGCGACAGCTCGGCCATGCGCAGCACGGCGGCGGCGGCTTCCTTGCCCTTGTTCTTGCCCGTGCGGGAGGCGCGCACCAGCGCCTGCTGCTCGCTCTCGACCGTCAGCAGGCCGAACGCCACCGGCACGCCCGCCAGCGACAGATCCATC
>CAZJZQ010000080.1:3539-7239 GCA_964550535.1 uncultured Rhizobium sp. | reverse complement strand
ACACAGCCCAGCGCGACATAGCCATCATACTCGCCAGCATTCGCCGCCATCGAAATAGCCCCCGGCAGCTCGAACGCGCCCGGCACTTCAAGGAAGTCATGCGTCGCGCCGCCCGCCGTCAGCGACTCCGCCAACCCCGCCTCCAGCTCCGCCGCGATATGGGCGTAGTAGCGCGAAGTCACGACCAAAATATGGGGGCCTGCGGCCATGGCGGTCATTCTCCGTCGATCTTCCGCCAGCCCTCGACTGTCAGGCCGTAGCCGTCAAGGCCGGGAAGGTTACCGGGTTTGGAATTGCTCATCAGGATCATGCGGCGCACGCCAAGATCCTTCAGGATTTGCGCGCCAACGCCGTACTCGCGCAGCGGATGAGCAGGGTCCGGTGTTTTCGGGCCGCCTTCCAGCGCACCGAGCGTGCGGGCGATTTCCTCACCCATGCCCATACGCACAAACACCACGGCGCCCGGCATATCCGACTTGGCGAGCCGCTCCATCGCACGCCTCACCAGTCCCGCGCGCGCGCCGCTCTCGCCGAGATAGTCGGACAGGAAGTCGATGCGGTGCACGCGCACCAGCGCCGGTTCATCACCCTGGATCCGGCCTTTCACGACCGCCACATGCTCCGCCCCGTCCAGCGTGTTGCGGAACACCACGACGCGGAACTTGCCGCCGAAATCGCTCTCGAAATCGCTCTCGATACGACGCTCAAGGAAGCGGTCATGGCGACGGCGCCATGCGATCAGGTCCGCAATCGTCCCGATCTTCAGTCCGTGCAATTGCGCGAACGACACCAGCTCCGGCAGGCGCGCCATCGTGCCGTCATCGTTCATGATCTCGCAGATCACGGCGGCGGGATAAAGTCCCGCCAGACGCGAGATATCAACGCTCGCTTCGGTATGCCCGGCCCGCACCAGCACGCCGCCGTCACGCGCCACCAGCGGAAAGACGTGTCCCGGCGACACGATATCGGGCGCGCCCTTCGTCGGGTCGATCGCCACCGCAATCGTATGCGCGCGGTCATGCGCGGAGATGCCCGTCGTCACGCCCTCGCGCGCCTCGATGGAAACGGTGAAGGCGGTCTTCATGCTCTCGCGGTTCTCGCGCGCCATCATGTCGAGATCGAGCGCCCGCGCCCGGTCGCGCAGCAGCGTCAGGCAGATCAGGCCACGCCCGTGCTTGGCCATGAAGTTCACAGCCGCCGGCGTCGCGAATTGCGCCGGGATGATCAAGTCGCCTTCGTTCTCGCGGTCTTCCGCATCCACGAGGATATACATGCGGCCGTTGCGGGCCTCCTCCACGATCTCCTCGATAGGAGAGATGGCGGATTTGAAATCGTCGCTCATTGGCCCTTGAACTCCAGCATCCGGGCGACGTAGCGCGCAATCAGGTCAACTTCCAGATTGACCTTTTGTCCCGGCCCCGCCTCGCCCAGCGTCGTGACAGCCAGCGTGTGGGGAATGATCGTCACCTCGAACCATGGCCGGGCGGCCTCGCCCCCGACCGCCGCAACGGTCAACGACACTCCGTCCACCGCAATCGAGCCCTTCCCGGCCACGAATTTCGCCAGCGCCGGCGGCATGGCGATGCGGATGCGGCTGCTCTCGCCCTCTTCGTTGAGCGAGATCATCTCGCCCACACCGTCGATATGGCCGGACACAAGATGCCCGCCCAGCTCGTCGCCCATCTTCAACGACAGCTCCAGATTGACCCAGTCGCCCGCCTTCAGGCCGCCCAGCGTCGTTCGGTTCAGCGTCTCCGGGATCGCCTCGACAAACCACCACGAGCCTTCATCGCGGGGCCCGAACTCCACGAGCGTCAGGCACACCCCGTCATGCATCACAGAGGCGCCCGGTTGCAGCGCGCTGACCGGATAGTCGCTCTCCACCCGCAACCGCCGCAAGCCAGGCCGGTCCTCCAGCGCCGCCACGCGGCCCACATCAGTGACAAGTCCGGTGAACATCAGACACGGGCTCCGGCGGTAATAACTCTTCCCCCGCAAAGCGGGGGGAGTGGCCCGAAGGGCCGAGGGAGGCAAGCCGCGCTGTCAAACATCGCGCTCATAGCTTTCCCACACATCCGGTCCCAGCTCGCGCAGGCCCGTTCGCCTGTAGGTGGGAGCATCAACCAGCTTCACCAACCCCATTGCGGCAACACACGCGCGGCCATCGCCGCCCAGCAGAACCGGCGCCCGGAACCACTCGATACGGTCCACCAGCCCCGCGCGCACGAAGCCCGCCGCAACCTCGCCGCCGCCTTCCACCAGGATTGATCCCACGCCAGCCCGCGCCGCAGCATCCAGCAGGTCCGGCAGCGACAGGGAACCGCTCGCGGGATCAGGCGGGATCATCCAGTACTGGACGCCCCGCGCCGACGGCCATCCCGCAGCATCGAGATTGGTGGTTTCCAGCGTCGCCAGCGCAACCGGGCCCTTCTCCAGCGTTTTGAACATTTTCGCCCAGGGCGGCGTCCGCCCGCGCCCGTCCGCCACGATCCGCAGCGGCTGCTTCGCCGGCGCAGGTTCGGCCCGCGCCGTCAGTTCCGGATCATCCGCCAGCACCGTGCCAGACCCCACCAGCACCGCATCATGCGCCGCGCGCAGCCGATGCCCCTCAACCCGCGCAGCTTCACCCGTGATCCACTTGCTCTCGCCCGAGGACGTAGCGATCCGGCCGTCCAGCGATGTAGCGAGTTTCAGCGTGACAGCAGGCCGCGCGGAGGAGGCGCGGCTGCTCATTCGTCGTCCTTCATCGCGCCGCTCTCATCGATCTGCGAGGCGACAAACGCCGCGAAATCCGCAGGCGTCTTGAAGTCCTTGTAAACCGAGGCGTAGCGGACGAAGCCCACCGGATCGAGATCGCTGAGGCTCTCCATCACCATCTCGCCGATGGCCGATGTCGGTATCTCCGCCTCACCCATATTTTCCAGGCGCCGGACGATGCCGGAGATCATCTGGTCCAGTTTCTCTTCGCTCACCGGGCGCTTCTGCAACGCGATGGATACGGACCGGCGCAACTTGTCGCGATCGAACGGCGCACGCCGGTCATCGCGCTTCACCACGATCAGGTCGCGCAGCTGCACACGCTCGAATGTCGTGAAACGGCCGCCGCACTGGGTACAGCCACGGCGGCGGCGAACGGCGGTGTCTTCTTCAGCCGGACGGCTGTCCTTCACGACCGAGTCAGCAGAGCCGCAATAAGGACAGCGCAAGCATCACCCCCAGGCGGAGCCATAGATCGGGAACCGGTCCGTCAGCGCCCGCACTTCCTTGCGCACTTTCTCTTCAACGGCTGTCGTATCACCGCCGGTGGAAAGCGCGTCGGTCACTTCGATGATCCAGCGGCCGATCTGGCGGAACTCCGCCTCCTTGAAGCCACGCGTTGTGCCCGCCGGCGTGCCGAGACGCACGCCCGACGTCACGAACGGCTTTTCAGGATCAAACGGAATGCCGTTCTTGTTGCAGGTGATGCCGGCGCGGTCGAGCGCCACGTCCGTCACCTTGCCGGTCACCTTCTTGGGCCGCAGGTCCACCAGCATCAGGTGATTGTCCGTGCCACCCGTGACGATATCCAGCCCGCCCTTCACCAGCTCGTCGGCCAGCGTGCGGGCATTGGTGACAACCTGCGCCGCATAGGTCTTGAACTCGGGACGCAGCGCTTCGGCGAACGCAACCGCCTTCGCCGCGATGACGTGCATCAGCGGGC